>JAVZNT010000001.1:0-186575 GCA_038882655.1 Bathyarchaeia archaeon
CATCGCTTCCTTTCGTTGTAATCAGATACAGCAGATTATTTCCAATGCTCAGCGAATCAGCTATTGCCTTTTGCAAAAGTGCCGTGGCTACTCCTTTTCTTCTATGTTCTGGGGCTGTTCCTACGGTGAAAATGCCTCCTACATTGTTGAATGACACGAGTCCGCAGACCCCTGCAGGCTTGCCTTGGAAACGTCCCAAATAAGCTTTAGTTCCCTTGTATTGAATCGCTTTTCCATACATATCTAGTAAAGCGTCACGCAAGACAACTGGAACTCCGAACGCCTTCATGTGAACATCTGTCCAAACTCAAGCATACTCCCATCAACGACAACAACATTTACATCAGACCCAACTTCAAAACTCTTGCCCTCATCTCTGTAAACCATAGCAGTTTCCTCCAATACAGGCTTAAACCCCGCTCGTTGAAGGTAATCTGTAAAGTTATGCGGGCGAGTCAATGGAGAAACCACAAAGCAGGGCTTAACCTCCATAGACTGGTAATATCTAACAACATCTGCGATAAGCTTGTCTGCTTCGGACTCTGTAACGTTGACTCTAAAGGCATGATTGAAGTTTGCAGTAGGAATCCCTCTATGGGAACAGAGTGTTGCGTGACTAATGTCCTTCACATCGTTTACTAAACAATGAAGAGAATACAAATGCTCCTCTACTTGCCTACATATGTTTTCCATGTTTTCTCCAGCCATTGGCAGTTCTTTAGCGAGTGTGTAAATACTCTTATTTCGTTTCAGATATAGCTTTTTCACAAGATTGATGTAAAAGTGCGGGGGGTGGGATTTGAACCCACGAACCCCTATGGGACAGCCGTTCCGCGAAACTTTTGGAAATAGTTCCTCCTCAGGGCTGCGCCTTTGGCCAGGCTTGGCAACCCCCGCTGCGTCTCAGTTTATTTCTTAACTTTTAGGTGAAATTAAACCTTCCTTCTAGTGATTCTTATAATTGACTGTGAAAAAGATAGAGGTGAAAGTTTTAAACTAGTCTGAAATCCTCTTTTATTGTTGTTAGTACCACATGGGTGTTTGTTCTTTCCACATAGGGCATTGCTAACAAGCGTTTTGCAAATTTGCTTAGTTCCTCTCGGTTTTTGAATTTGGCGATTACTATGGCGTCTATTAGTCCAGTTACGTCGTAGACACAGCACACGTTTGGGAGCTTTGCGATTTCGCTTTCAACCTCTAATAGTCTTCCTTTCGAAACTGTTATTTCGACCACAACGGTTAAAGCGTAGCCAAGTTTTTCGTGATCCACTAGGGCTGCATACCCCATTATTATGCCAGCCTCTTCCAGCTTCTTTACCCTTAATAGAGCTGTACTTGTGGATATGCCACACTGTTTAGCCAGTTGTCTTGAAGAAAGCCTTGCATCCAAAGTTAGAGCTTTTAAGATTTTCATGTCTACATCGTTTAATGCTTCCTCGTTTCTAGCACGTCTTTTCCCTGCCCTTTCTTTAGACTGTGACTTTCGAACATCCGTATCTTCCATTACATATACGCTCCTTTATTTATGCTACATATGTACAACTTCTTCACTTTATATTTAACATTTGCCATCATCTTCTTTGAAAAGCCTTTTATATGTATTGTCGAACTTTATTTTGCTGTAAAATTATCTAGAGGAAGCGTGATGAGGAGTTCATTGCGGCGAATATTCCAGAATCAAAATGTTGAGTTGTGTTTCAAGCTTATGAAGAACGCTGACCATGTTCTGTTACATTTCACAGATTTGCTTGGCTTTTTTAAGGGCAGAACTATTCCCGTTGAAGAGGTGGAAAACGCCATAGTTGAGGGCATTGGTTTTGATGGTTCCTCCTTGATTGGCGGAGTTGGCATAGAAGAAAGCGACATGCTTATGAAACCTGACATAACCACTTTCACGGTTTGCCCGTACTATTTTTACGACAAAAGCGTTGTAAGCTTCATTTGCAACTTATACACGCCGGAAGGCAAGTGCTTTGAAGGCGACCCAAGATACATCTGCCAAAGAACCTTTGGAAAATTAGAGGTCGAAGGATACGAGCCAACAGCAGCTGCGGAATTAGAATTTTACCTTGTGCAAAGAACCGCTGACGGTGGATTTCAACCTGTTGAAAATCACCTCATAGATAAGCAACGCTATTTTGACATAGCCCCTGGGAGGGACGTCACTGAAGCCTTCCGAATGGAGTTAACCAACGCACTTTTCACCATGGGCATAGCTGTTGAAAGACAGCACCATGAAGTAGGCGCAGCCCAAAATGAAATTACCTTCAAGTACTCCGACCCTGTAACGACCGCAGATAATATTATGCGCTATAAGTTTGCGGCTAAGGCTGTTGCTGATAGAAAATATGGTTGGATAGCCACCTTCATGCCCAAACCATGGTTTGGCAAGCCCGGAAACGGCATGCACGTCCATCTAGGCCTCTTCGACTCGAAGACTAAAAGGAACATTTTCTATGATAAGAATGGTTATGCCCACCTATCCCAGAAGTGCCGCTATTTCATAGGCGGAATCCTTGAGCACGCAAGGGCTTTATGCGCAGTTGCAGCGCCTACTGTCAACAGTTATAAGAGGCTTGTGCCCGGCTATGAGGCTCCAGTATACATCACTTGGAGTAGGAAAAACCGTTCAGCCTTGATCCGAGTACCAGAATACTTCCCAGGCAAGGAGAGTGAAGCCAGGATAGAATTCCGTTGTCCAGACCCACTTTGCAATCCCTATTTGGCTTATGCTGTGATTTTCGAGGCTGGTTTAGATGGCATTAAAAAGAAGATAGAGCCGGGCGACCCTGTTGACGTGAATGTCTACCATTTGAGTGAGGCAAAGCGGAGGGAACTTGGAATTAAGGTTCTGCCAGTCACACTTAAAGAAGCCTTGGAGGAGTTGAAGAGCGATGATGTTTGTATAAAAGCTTTGGGTAAAGAAAACTCTGAGAAATATTTGGAGCTTAAGATGCAAGAGTGGCGTGAATACGAGCCCCACATGCTTAAAGATAATAAGGACGCAGTTACGTTTTGGGAGTTGCAAAAGTACATCTACGCCTAACAAACTTTTAATAGTTATTTTCTTCCATGTTCAAAGCTATTTGAGCGTGTGTATGCATGAAATACGATACTATATTAGTATTGGATTTCGGCGGGCAGTATTGCCACCTCATCGGGAGACGTATCAGAGAGAATGGCGTATATTCAGAAATCGTTCTTCACGATATAAAAATTGAGGAAATAAGGCTTCTAGGCGAAAAGTTCAACGTTAAAGGGTTAATTCTGTCAGGCGGTCCTGCAAGTGTTTTTGATCCAAATGCACTAAAGCCCGACAAGCGCATTTTTGACTTAGGACTACCGATTCTAGGCTTGTGTTATGGGCATCAACTTATAGCCCATATTTTCGGCGGAAAAGTTGGACCAGCCAAGCGAAAAGAGTTCGGTTCAACCTATGCCACAATAAACAAGCCTGTTGGCGTTTTGAAGGGCCTAAACCGAAAAGAGCGGGTTTGGATGAGCCACAGCGACACCGTTTTTGCGGTACCGCCGGAATTTGATGTTTTGGCCTACACACAAAATTGCCCGGTCGCCGCTTTCAAGCACAAAACTAAATCAATTTACGGTTTACAGTGGCATCCAGAAGTGGTGCACACAGTAAATGGCGCCAAGATGCTGCGCAACTTTATCTTCGAAGTGTGTGGCTGCGCTGCCAACTGGAAAATGGGAAATGTTGTAGATCGAATGGTTAAAGAGGTTAAGAGAGAAGTTGGCAACGACAAAGCTATAATAGCCCTAAGTGGAGGCATAGACTCCAGCGTAGCCACGACCATAGCAGCCAAAGCGCTGGGCGAAAAACTAACAGCAGTTTTTGTTGACCACGGATTCATGAGAGAAAATGAGCCGGAATTTGTTAAAGGCACCTTCCAAAAACTAGAAATAAACCTAGTTATCGTAAATGCGCAAGAAAGATTTTTTGAAAGACTTAAAGACGTAACCGACCCAGAAATGAAGAGGAAGATTATAGGCGAAGAGTTCATCAAAGTTTTTGAAGAAGTTGCCGAGAAAGTCGGCGCAGAATACCTCATCCAAGGAACCATTTACCCAGACCGAATCGAATCCGGCTTCAGAAGGTTCTCAGACAAAATCAAGACACATCATAACGTCGCCGGACTTCCAACAAAAATCAAGTTTAAGAAAATTGTCGAGCCTTTGAGGGACCTGTACAAGGACGAGGTTCGTAAAGTTGCCAAAATGATTGGATTACCAAAGGAAATAGTTTTTAGGCAGCCTTTCCCCGGTCCGGGATTGGCAGTGCGGGTTGTAGGCGAAGTAACCAGGGAAAAGGTTGAGATCGTTAGGAAGGCGGATAGGATTGTGAGGGAGGAGCTCGAGAAAAGCGGCTTAAAAGATCGGTTGTGGCAGTATTTTGCAGTTTTAACAAATACGAAAGCTACTGGTGTTAAGGGCGATGCCAGAGCATACGGTTATGTTGTAGCCATACGTGCTGTGGAAAGTCGCGAGGCTATGACAGCAAGTTTTGCAAGAATTCCATACAAGATCTTAGAGAAAATATCCACTAGGATAACCAGCGAAATACCAGAAGTTGTCAGAGTAGTTTATGACATTACCCATAAGCCGCCAGCAACCATAGAATGGGAATAGCGTTTTTAAGCTATCGGCTTAGCCATCAAATCCTCAACTTTAGCCTTCTTCAACAAATTGACGTGTTTGGCAAGCTCATTAACCACAACTTCGAAAACCCGCTTACCCTTATCTGTAGAGGCTGTTGTTGATTTCCCAAAAACTCCAGAACGTGTGCGGTCCACCGTGTCTAAGGGAAGAGTTATGCCTTCAATCTCTGCAACGTGCCTACGTACTTCCTCGTCTACAGCCCGATCCATGCTCACAAGATGTGGGTGTAAAGCCAAATTCACAGAAGTCTCTTCAGCGCCCGCATGTCCTCTCTCTTCTGGCTTGAATATGTCTGGCAGAAGTTTTCCAGCGGCAGGCCACCATTGAAAAACTGAGACGAAAATTCCTTTTTCCCGAAGCTCTCTAGCCAGCTCAGTGAGGGCGTTTAAGTTTCCGCCATGCCCATTAACAATGACAATTTTCTTTATGCCGTAATAGTTTAGTGATAGGCAAACCTCCTTCACGTAAGCTTTTAGGGTTTTAGGCGAAACATAAATTGTGCCCCAAAACTGCCTATGGTGGTGGCTAACGCCAAAAGGAATAACTTGCAAACAAAGAACCTTTGTACGTCTGGCAGCTTCTTCTGCAATCGCCTTAGCTATAAAATGGTCTGTTCCGAGAGGATTTTGTGGACCATGCTGTTCATTTGAGCCTACTGGAACGAGGGCTATATCATTTCTGTTAAAATATTCCTTTGCTTCCATCCAGCTCATTTCATGAAGTAAGACTTTCATGAATCCCCCTCCATTTCACGAAACTGTTTTATTCGAAGGAATTTGAATATAAGCTTACGTACAAAACGGTGAAAATTCATTGAAGGCGTTGATTCTGGCGGGAGGATTTGCAACTAGGCTTAGACCCTTGAGCTGCACAAGACCAAAAATTCTATTTCCAGTGCTCAACAAGCCACTTTTAGAATGGACCCTTGAAAGCCTCTCAAAAAGCGGAATAAAAGAAGCGATATTGGCAGTTAATCATCAGACAGCTTTCCACATAAAGAATTCCAGATTTTCCAAGGGTAAAGTGAAAATCACCTACTCATACGACCCTCCAAAAAAGCCCCTTGGAACTGGCGGCGCAATAAAGCATGCTGAAGAGTTTATAAGAGATGATAATTTTCTGGTTGTGAATGGTGACATCTTCACCAGCATAAATTACGCCGAGGTAGTTAGGAAACATGAAGAAAGTGGAGCTGCTGCAACAATAGCCTTGTGTACTGTTAAAGATCCAAGCCGATACGGAGTTGCAGAACTCGATGATAACGGCAGAATAAAAAATTTCATTGAGAAACCTCCACCAGGATCATCTTCATCAAACCTTATAAACGCTGGAATATATGTTCTCAGCCATGAAATTTTCAAATATGTTCAGACTGGGAGAAAGGTTTCTCTTGAACGTGAAGTATTTCCAAGGCTTGTGGAGGAAGGCAAGCTTTTTGGCTACGTGTTTGCTGGCTTGTGGACTGATATTGGTAAGGCTGAAGACTACTTGGAGATAAACAAAACTCTATTGGATGGCCTTCGCGGAAAACTAAAAAGTGTGATGAAAGGACATTGGCGGATAAATGAGCCTGTATTCTGTGATGAAAGCGCCACGATTGAAGAGAACTCAATCATCGGACCTTACGCGGTTCTTGGGAAAAACGTCAATGTGAGAAGAAATGTTCATATAAAGAACTCCATCATCTTCCCAGGCGTCTTCGTTTCAGATAATTCTTTAATAAATGGAGCGATAATTGGTGAAAATGTTGTTGTCGGTAAAGGAGTTAAAATTAGCGGGAACTGCGTTATAGGCGACTGCGCAATTATAGGAGATAATGTCTCGTTGACAGAGGGGGTTTCAATTTGCCCAGCAAAAGAAGTTTTCCAGGACGTTTCAGAGCCGAAGTGCATTGTTTAATGAGGTGAGCGTATGTTAAGCCAGAGGAGATTATTTGGAACCAATGGAATTCGCGGACTAGTCAACAAGGAGTTAACTCCAGAGCTTGCAATTACAATTGGAAGTGCAATAGGCACATACTTTCATCATGGCGATTTGCTTGTTGGACATGACGCCAGAACAAGCAGCCCCATGCTCGCAAAAGCCATAATAGCGGGTTTAAATGCCGCTGGTTGCAATGTGCTGTTTGCCG
This sequence comes from Bathyarchaeia archaeon, assembly GCA_038882655.1. GTDB lineage: Archaea > Thermoproteota > Bathyarchaeia > Bathyarchaeales > Bathycorpusculaceae > JAGTQI01. The sequence goes on from JAVZNT010000001.1 coordinate 6,809, forward strand.
GAATGGCGCCCACACCAACATTACAGTATGCTGTAAAAAATCACAGACTTGACGGCGGAATAATCATAACTGCTTCTCACAATCCACCGGAATATAACGGGATAAAAGTTGTATGGAATGATGGAATAGAAATTGCTCGGGAACAGGAAATAGAAATTGAAGAAATATTCTTCAACGACAAGATTCGCTTTTCGAATTGGGACGAAATAGGAGACGTGCAAACCCTCACTGGAATTATTGAAAAATATGTGGAAGCCATAAAAAGGCATGTAAACACAGCTAAAATAGCAAGCAAGCACTACCATGTTGTAGTTGACGCTGCAAACAGCGTTGCTGCGCTTGCAGTTCCAAAACTTCTCAGAGAACTCGGCTGCCGCGTCACGACTATAAACGCAAACATTGATGGAGCATTTCCGGCTAGACCACCTGAACCGCGACCAGAAAACCTTGGGGATTTAGCCTCAACCGTTAAGGCTGTGGGTGCAGACTTGGGGGTTGCCTTTGACGGGGATGCTGATCGCTCAATATTCGTTGACGAAAAGGGAGAAATCCACTGGGGCGACAAAACCTTCGCCCTTGTTGAAAAATACTTTCTAATGCGGAATCCACGTGAAAAAATTGTTTCACCCATAAGCTCATCAACCCTGATAAAGGATATCGTAGACGCTTATGGCGGAGAAATAGTTTGGACAAAAGTTGGAAGCGTCATAGTCTCCCATACAATGAAGAGGTTAAACGCAAAGCTAGGCGGGGAGGAAAACGGCGGAATTTTCTACGGACCACATCAACCAGTCCGGGATGGCGCAATGGCCACAGCCTTAATTTTGGGTATAATGGCTGAAACTGGCGAGAAACTTTCAAGCCTTCTCGCCGAGCTGCCTAAATATTTTATTGAGAAGGGTAAGGTTGAATGCTCCGAGCAGCTAAAAGGAAAGGTTCTAGAAAAACTCATCGAACAGACAAAAGGGTTAAACATAAACACCATTGACGGAGTCAAGATTTGGTTTGAGAATAAAAGCTCCATCCTCGTTAGACCAAGCGGAACAGAACCATTATACAGACTTTATGCGGAAGCGAAAACAAGGAAGAAAGCCCTAAAGCTTATCCAAGATTTTAGTTTAAAACTTAAAAGGATAATCGACAGCTTAAAAGTCTAAACCGTATAAGTATTTCTGCAACTCGGAGAAAACCAAATGTTATCGACAAAACCCGCAGAAACTAAAACCTTGGAACACCATGATGAATGGGAAGTTAGCATAGTAGGTTGTGGGCGTTTAGGGCTTCTTCATGCTTGTCTTTTTGCAGAGGCCGGCTTTAGGGTTATATGCGTGGACAACGACCAAGCCACTGTAGAGCGTATACTAAAAGGCAAGGTTTCATTTCTAAAGTATGAAGTGGAACCAGTTCTTCAGAAAAGTTTGGCAAGTGGAAGGTTAAGAGCTACTAATGATTTGAAAGCCGCAGTAGCCCAAAGCAACGTCATAATAGTTACGGCTCCCGTTATTGTGAATGATAAAGGTAAGGTGGAATACTCCCCTTTAGAAAAAGTTTTAAAATCGATAGGCCCATGTCTTCGCAGAGAAGCATTAATTATTATCACTAGCGTTGTTGGGATAGGCGTAATAGAGGGACTTTTCAAAGAGATTCTTGAAAACTCCTCAGGATTTAAGGCTGGTTCGGATTTTTACTTAGCCTATAGTCCAATCCTATTTCCAGAAAGACAGACGCTAAAGGAGTTATCAAATTGTAGGCGGATTGTTGCTGCACCAGATAGGGATAGTTTAGAGATGGCGTTACACGTTATAAAGGCAATAACAAACGCAGATGTTATTCAAACTCAAGACGTTAAGATGGCTGAAGCTGCCACGCTCTTTGAAGCCGCTTTCCAAAATGTTAGTTCCGCATTGGGTAACGAGTTTGCCTTTTTCTGCGAGAAACTTGGCATAGATTACTTAGCAACTCGCAACTTTTTAGGCTTTAATGCTGATGTGCATGTACAATCACCATTAACAAATGAGGCACTTAAGATACTGCTGGAAGAAGCTGAAAACCTTAACGTAAAACTCCGAATTTCAGAAACAGCCAGTGGATTAGATGAAGAAATTCTAAGGCATAAAGTTGAGCTAATTCGAGATGCGCTCAAAAACTGCGGGAAACCATTACGAAGAGCAAAAATCGCGGTGCTCGGGCTTTCCCAAACACCCAATATAGCAGACATACCAAAGGATTCTGCAAAGAAAATTGTTAACATGCTTGAGAATAAAGGGGCAAAATTAACACTTTACGACCCTTATATGTCAGGGAAAACCTTAACAGACCTGGAGCATGCACAACTTAAAAAGAGCTTAATGGAAGCTGTGGAAGGCGCAGACTGTATAGTGATACTTGCGGCACACGAGCAGTTCAAACGGCTAAATTTAAGGAAGCTTAAGCTTTTGGCGAAAATGCCAGCGGCAATTGCGGACCTGGAGGGTATTTTAGACCCGACGAAAGTTGAGGCTGAAGGTTTTATATACCGTGGTTTTGGAAGGGGGACTTGGAAGAAATGAAAAAACTCGGAGTCGCCGTCATCGGAACCGGGTTCTGGGGTAGAAACCACGCGAGAGTTTTCACCGAACTGGACGAAACAGAGCTTTTGGCCGTTTGTGATATTGATGCTGAAAGAGCAAAGGGCGTCGCTAAACAATTTGGCGTTAAAGCTTACTCTAATGCAGCAAAAATGCTGAAAAGAAAAGATGTAGACGCTGTCAGCGTCTGCACGTGGTCGACAAGCCTTGCAAAAGAGGCATTAAAGGCATTAAAGGCTGGAAAGCATGTTTTGGTTGAGAAGCCTATGGCTGCCAGCTCGAAACAGGCGGAAACTTTGCTGAAAACAGCGGAAAAGGAAGGATTACACCTTTCTGTCGGTTTTTTGATGCGTTTTATTCCCGGGCTTCAATACATCAGAAAAACTATTGAAAGCCAAGATATGGGTGAGCTTGTTTGCGCCACAGCTAAAAGGGTTTCAGAATGGCCTGAAAGAATAGGAGATGTTGGAGTAGTGAAAGACTTGGCAATTCATGACATAGACGTGATGCGCTGCCTGTTTAACGACGACCCAATGGCGGTTTATGCAAAAACTGGGAATATGAAACATAGGAAGTTTGAGGATTACGCCCATATAATGCTAACTTTCGAGCATGGAAAAAACGCTTTTATCGAGGCAAATTGGCTAACCCCTTACAAGACAAGAGTGCTGGTGGTGACTGGAAGCAGAGCCATAGCAAAACTTGACTACATCACACAAGAGTTAACAATAGAGACGGCGGAAAAAACCGTTCAGCCAAGAATTCCATGGCAAGAGCCTCTAAAGCTTGAGCTTCAGCACTTTGCAAGATGCGTTTTTGGGAAGGAAAAACCTTTAATAACTGGCTGGGATGGTTTAAGGGCTTTAAAAATTGCTGAAGCTGCGCTCAAATCATCTAAAACTGGCAGACTTGTTAAACTTAAGAAATAGGCTGCTTCCCTTTCAGGTTGAATGGCTTCCCTCCAGAGAGAATCTTTTCCGGGATTTTTTCCTTCCACTTTTTGAGGAATGGCAAATCTTCATTTTCTTTGCGCAGTTCGTCAGGAAGCATTTCTGGAATTTCATCGCGGATGGGATACCATCTTAGGCATTTTGGACAAACAATTAAGCCTTCAACAATCTCGTCTTTTTCCTCAAAGATGTAAAGCTCCAGCGGGTGGTGTTTATCGATGGGACACGCGAGTATCTCCATCAGTCTTCTTTTAATTTTTCGCACCTCCTTTAAACTAAGACTTTACATAGCCATCAGTATATAAAAGCATTCAATTTCCTTTAGGATTCTTGACAGACACATTGTGGTTTGAATGTGCCCTAATATCCAACACAATCTGGTACCAGTTTGGACCAGTTGTGCGGACAACTCTGCCGAAGGGAATTTCAAATAGTGCTCCCAAAGCTTCAAGTCTTTTTGAAACCTTAACTCTAGCCTTTTCAACGGCATTTTCCCTCTTTATGGCATGTTCAAAATTGTAATAATGTATCCATCCTTCTCCATTTCTTAAGGCTGAGAGGGCGTAGGGCAAATATTCAAAGGCTTTTTCTGGCAGTGGCATCAGCACTCTGTCGGCTACGTTATGTAATATTTTTTGGACTATTTCTTTGGCGTCTCCTTCTATTGGGATAACTTTTCCAAAGGCTTTGTTCAGCCTAATATTTTCCCTCATGTATTGAATGGCTATGGGGTTGATGTCTATCGAGTAGATTTTTGCAGCGTTTGAGTGTTTGGCAACCACTAAGGAGAAGCACCCTACCCCAGCAAACATGTTCACGATGGTTTCTCCATCCCCAACAAGTTTGGCAATCCGCATCCTCTCATAGAAAAGTCTAGGCGAAAAATAGCACTTATTCATGTCCACTGAAAATAGGCATCCAGACTCTTTATGGATGGTTATTGTTCTTTTTTCTCCGGCTATATGCTCCAGTTTCCTAAGCCTATAATCCCCGTAAACAGGGCTTGTCTGCGCCAAGACAGTTTTAACGTTTTTATGAACTTTCATGATGGTTTCAGCAATTATTTGGCTATACTTCGCGGATTTTTCAGTCAAACGTATGATGGCTATGTCCCCAACAATATCGTAAGAATTGTAGATGTTAGGTAATTCCTCTGGTGGAAGAATTTCCAACAAGAGTGTCTTTAAGCGCTTTTTCATTGCTGGGCCTCACTACGATATTAGTGGTATTGGAAATGCTTAAAAGCAAAAACCCCTCTGTAATGGGAGAGTGATATCATGGAAAAAATAACAACCGGAATCGTTTACGAGTGTCTGCGCTGTGGGGCAAGGGTTTCTACAGAAGAGCTTGAACTTCGTGGCGGGGAAATAAAATGCACCGTGTGCGGCTACCGGGTCTTGAAAAAAATAAGGCCGCCAGTTGTTAAACGTATCCAAGCAAAATAGTGTCCAGTAAGTTAATTTTTGAGGCCCAGTGTTGAAAGCTTAAGCTTCAAAGGCTAGTTTAGAATAGTTCTCTTTCCCCTATTTTGCGTAGGGCTCTTCCTCTAAGCTTTATTGCCGGTCCAACAACTTCTTCTGGCTGTTTTTCAGTTGTCTTTCTCTTGACGGTTTCTCCACAGATTCCTCGTGGAAGGAGTCTTCTTTTTGTGCAAAGCGCGTATGAACAATTTGCCACATTGCACATGTCTTCAGTCCAGCGGCACCAAACTCCGTTTCGGCGGTAAACAGCAGCATTTTTACCACACTTAAAGAGTTCACATGTGGGAGAACACATCTTTACCTGCGCCAATGTGGATACAACCTTTCTCAATTATTCTAAAATCTTAGTTTCCACAGCTTTCTCTTGTAATATGTTCGCAACATTTTGATATAAAGTTTTTCCCATAAAACTCAATATTTAAACTCTAACTTGAAACTTTGCCCGATTTAAATCGTCTCCCCCTCACAATTTCTATTATTGCAACTAGCACTATCGTGGCAAGGATTAAAAGGGTCATGGCAAACTTGCCTGTGTCAACCAGCAAACCTGCTAAAATAACATACTTTCCCAGTTTAACCAAAATCGGATTTGAATAATCTCTTTTCTCGCCAATATACATTATAAGCGTAGCTTCCGGCAGGTTCTGATTTGCCAAATAAACTTTTATGGTTAATGTTCCGCCAATTTCTTTAAAAGTGGCTATGCCGTCGGCTCCCGTAACGTTTGAGCGGATTTTGACGCCGTTTCTTTCTAGGGTTACGTTTGCGTTTGGAATTGGTTGTCCAAAATAGTCAACAACTTTAACAGTAATTGGTAGATTGTAAAGGATGCAATAAAATGGTGATGTAGTGTTTTCGCCAAATAACACAACCGGCTCCTTTGTTTCATTCAATAGTATTCCGTCAAAATAGACCTTGACATGATATTTTCCGAAAATACAGTTGAGGACAGCGTTTCCGTTGCGATCCGTGCGATTAATATACTTTGCGCCAACCTCTAAATCAAATGCTTCAACGGTGGCACCATTTATAGGGTTGCCTTCGCCGTCGAAAACAGTTACATGCATGGGAAATACCGGGCAAGTTATGTTTAGGTCATTCCATGCGCGTGGCTCCATCTTGTAGACCGTTTGAATGAAATTTTTTCCGTAGCGCAAGGCAATAATTGTATGGTTTACATTCGGCAAAAGTGAGCGAAACTGTGCGGTTCCCGTTATGTCGGTTAGGATAAAATTAACATATTCGTCGTTTTTTCCATCCAAATCTCTGGTAAAATTGCAAGATAAGGTTACATTTACAAATGGAATAGTTATTGCCGTATTTTGCGCGCTCACCACTCTTATTCTAAGGTTTGTAAGCTGGCACGCGATGTTAAACGTTTCTTCTCGATCTATACGATGCAAGGAAGTTTGGTTGACTTTAACTCCCTTATAATACGCGGTGAAGTTGTATTCGCCAACTTCTAGCGTTAGACTTGCAAAACCAGTTCCGTTGCTTACAACATCATTGTAGGTTTTGTTTGCCCACAGGTCATACGTCCTTAAGGTAACATTTGAAACAGTTTCACCGGCGAGGTTACGCGTATAAATTTCAATTTTGAAGCCTGGAACGGTGAAGTTTTGAATGTCTGCGGGCGTTTTCCTTGTTATACTTGATATGGATGTTATGTTGACTTTGTATGCTCCTATCGTTGCGTTTTCTGGAATACGCCAGTCTGCGTAGTGAATTGTTCCGTTGTCATCCGCCATAAGGTCTATGGAGTGATGCAGGTCTTTTCCCACTATTGTTAGGGTAACATTTTCACGAGGAGTATACACCGCTTTAATATCTACTATTTGACGTCTGTGGTACTCTGTTGAGTTTGTTAAACCTATAAAGAAGGTTGTTGTGGCAAGTGTTGCATTAAAGAATACCCGATATGTTCCAGTGATATTAGTGCGCGCATCAGAGAAGTTGCCCGGGTAAGAGATTGTTACGTTTCCGCTTCCAACATTTGAAGTTTGGACGTTAAATATGTCCGTGTATGTTTTGTTATTCGGTGCTTGGACCGTGATGTTTGCGCCATAAGCTTGGCTGGCTTGTCCCCCAGTTATGTTTATGAAAATTTTAACTTCGTCTCCTTCTTGAAGTTGGCGTTTTTCAAGCGGTTTTGGGGCGTCTGTGTCAAGCGAATATGAAGTTAAAACTGTAAATGTTGCTCTATGACGTTCTCCCGTGCTTAAATCAATTATTGTTATGTTATGGGCACCTTGCCTTGCAGGAGGAATCGTAATAGATACATTGACGAAATTTCCTTCAGCATTTCCGCTGGTTCTGTTTTCGTTGTCAAATTGTATCACGAATTCTCCATTTGGAGTTGTTACGTTAGCAACCACTTGAACGTTTGTTCCCACAAATCCGGAAGAGGGAGTTATGGAGATTATCTTTGTTTCAGCCTTCAAGTGGGGTGTAAACAAAATTGTTGTGAGAATGGAAATTAAAAGGGTAAGCATAATTATCAGATGTTTAACTTTTTTGGGGGTGTTTTGTGGCAAGGTTCTCTCCTCATCGCATTCGAATTGTAAAACTTCTAATGCTCAGAATGTTTTAAACTTTACCTTTTTCTTTTCGATTTAAGATTTAAATTATGAATTTTTAAACTCTTATGGCGATTAATTTAAATCATTAACACGCGAGATTACACATACATAGGTGTCTTGCTATGATCAACGAAATTCTAGCTTTGGTCGAGAAGCATGAACGTTGGCGTGGGAAAGAATGCCTAAATCTTATTCCGTCAGAGAATGTTATGAGCCCAGCTGTGCGTAGCCTCTTAAGCTCTGAGTTTGGTCACCGCTACACTGCCAAAGACCACTTTTATATGGGTACGAGGTTTATGGATGAGGTTGAGCAGTTTGGGGAAGAACTGGCGAAAGAAGTTTTTGGAGTTGAAACTGCTGATTTGCGTCCGCTTTCTGGACACGTTGCTGACATGATTTTTGTGGCTTGTTTCTCTAAGCCCGGCGATGCGCTCATGTGTGTCTCGCCAGAAGACGGTGGCTACCCCGGATTATGGCACGACGGATTGGCCGGACTTTTGGGTTTAAGGGTGGTCCCTTTTCCCTTTGTGAAGGACACTATGAACATTGATGTTGGAAAAACCGAAGAAACCATTAAGCGTGTAAAGCCTAAACTCATAATTTTTGGAGCAAGCCTCATAACCTTTCCCCACCCCGTTAAAGAGTTAGCCAACATTGCCCGTGAAAATTGTGCATGTGCGGGTTTTGATGGTTCCCATGTTTTGGGGCTTATTGCTGGAAAGCGCTTTCAAGACCCTTTAAGGGAGGGCGCATGTGCCCTATTTGGCTCTACACACAAGTCCTTCTTCGGACCGCAAGGCGGCATAATTCTCGCTGATAAAGAGCATGGCGAAGTAATGAAGGCTAAAATTTACCCCAGGTTTGTGGACAACGCCCATTGGAACCGCATTGCAGCATTAACTTTGGCTCTTGCCGAAATGAAGGAGTTTGGCAAAGAATATGCCGAACAAGTCATCCGTAACGCGAAGGCTTTGGCTAAAAGCCTGCACGAGTATGGCTTTCCAGTTAAATGCCCACATTTAGGATTTACTCAGTCCCACCAAGCTATCCTAGATTTTGGAAATTACGAGCGGGGTAGAGAGATGGCTGAAAAACTTCAGCGAGCAAACATAATTGTTGACTGTGTTATAAGGCTTGGAACATGCGAGGTTACGAGGCGTGGAATGAAGGAGGAGGAGATGGCAAAAATAGCCGAGCTTGTTAAAAGGACAGTTTTAGATGACGAAAATCCAGAGACTATTAAGCATGAAGTTGCTAAGCTATGCTCAGAATTTCAGGACATTGAATACTGTTTTAAGCGGTGATAAAGGGCACTTTTATAAAATCGTCTAAGTTTTTAATTGTGGAAAAGCTATTTCATGTGGCGTTAGCTATGAGCCTTGTTCCGGAAACATTAATTGAAGCGTTGAAGAAGCACAAATACCACATTGTGGGTAGGCATTCGGCTGTTAAAAGGTGTAGGTGGCTTTATGAAAGTCTTATCAATGATAGACCTTGCTACAAGCAGAAGTTTTATGGGATAAAATCCCACCAATGCATTCAAATGACGCCAGTGCTTTTTTACTGCACGCAGAGATGCCTTTTCTGCTGGAGAGCCCAAAGCGGAGACCTCCAAATCACATGGAAGGAGACTCAACTACCAAAATGGGATTTTCCAGAAGAAATTGTAGAGAGAAGCATCAAGGCTCAGCTTGAAATTTTAAGCGGATATAAAGGAAATTCAAAGGCAGACCCGCAGAAATTTAAGGAAGCCTTGAAGCCAAAACACGCGGCAATAAGCCTAACTGGCGAACCAACCCTCTACGAACCTATAAACGAGCTTATAAACGCCTTTCACAGAAGGGGGTTTACCACTTTTCTTGTGTCTAACGGCACTGTTCCATCCGCGCTGGCTAAACTAAGTCACGAGCCAACCCAGCTTTACATTTCTGTATGTGCTCCAAATAAGGAAATTCACCGAAAAGTCTGTCGTCCAATATCCGCAAGCGCTTGGGAGAAGCTTAACGAAACACTGGAGCTTCTTCAAAGTTTTCGCTGTCCGACAGTGATTCGCATAACTGCTGTGCACGGTCTCAATATAGGAAATATTGAGGAATATGCCAAATTAATAGAGAAGGCTAACCCTACATATGTTGAGCCTAAAGCCTACATGCATGTTGGTTTTTCAAGACTGCGATTGGGTTACGAGAGCATGCCAAGCCATAAAGAAATACGTGAATTTGCGCTGCGACTCGCAAACGCCACCAGTTACAAAGTTGTTGACGAGTCGGAAGAGAGCCGTGTAGTATTGTTGAGTAGACTTGAAAAGCCCATAAAATTTTCATCAAGTTAATGCTTTTCCTTACTTGGGATTGTCGGAGTAAAGGTTAAATAACTCGCTTTTTATTCATTGGTGTTCAAAATCGTTTCATCGAGGTGCAACCAATGGTTAGTGAAGGGAAAGGCAGATTATTCAGGAGGAAAGACGGCAAATTCCTAATATACTTGCCGAAGGACTTGGCCGAAGACAGCATGTTCCCCTTTAAAGGCTCAGACTCGATATTCGTAAAAGTAAGCTTCAAAATCGGAGACGACAAATTACTTATTGAGCGTTGGCAAGAACAAGAAAAACAGCAGCAAAGCAGCTAAAAGCCACAAAGCGCTCAAAATTTGCCGCCCTCTCCCTCAATTATTTTGGCAACGATAAAATAGCAGTTACCCTCTATTTTATAAGGACACTAAGATAGAGTGTTAACGCCTATGATGTCTTTAAAGGCTGTTTTAAAGCAGATTAGAAGAGAGCTTAAGGGCAAGGAGAAGATTCGAGATAAAGCTCAAGTTGATATGAGAAAGTTGACCAGCATCTCTAAGCAGGCAATACTCTTTATTCACCAGAAAAGGTTCAAAGAGGCGAGGCGACTTCTTGAAAAGGCTAAGGAAATAATTTCTAGGCTTAATTCGGTTGAAAGGGAACATCCGGACATAACTCACAGCGGTTTGTACGACGTTGCCCTTCAAGAGTATGCTGAGGCAAACATATTTCTAACACTGATTAGGGAGGGGCGCTTTGTTACACCTATGGAAATTAATGTGCCTTCTGTAGATTATGTTCTTGGGCTTGCAGATGTTATTGGCGAGTATAGGCGTTTGGCTTTGGATGCTCTGCGTGAAGGTGACGCGAGGAGAAGCGAGCAATGCCTAATGGTGATGGATGAGATTTACACTGAGCTTATGGCTATGGATGAAGCTTACATGTTGGTTCCGGGGCTTCGAAGAAAATGCGATGTTGCGAGAAGAATTATTGAAACAACAAGGGGCGACGTGACCCACGAAGTGCGGAGGCAATCCCTTGAAAAGTACATGAAGCGTTTTGAAAAGCTAGAGAAGCGCTTTGAGACTCTTGAAAAAGGAAGATAAATGAGCCTAGCTGATTTAAAGTCCCACTTTTCAATTGAGAAGGCGCATAAGACGCAGCTTCAACTTTCAAAGCACATCATTCTTGAGGACAAGTTACCAAATGAAATCCATTATGTTGCGGGCGTTGACGTTGCCTACTATGGAAACTTAGCCATAAGCGCTGTTGCCGTCCTAAACTATGATAGTTTAGAGCTTGTTGAGGCTCAAACAGCCACCAGTAAAGTTACCTTCCCGTATGTTCCAACACTTCTTTCATTTAGAGAGTTGCCGCCCACGCTCATGTGCATTAAGAAGTTGAAAACTCAGCCGGATCTTTTCTTAGTTGATGGGCAAGGCGTTGCGCATCCATATCGATGTGGTTTTGCAAGCCACTTGGGGGTCATTTTAAAGAAGCCTACCATAGGTGTTGCAAAAAGCAGACTAGTTGGCGAAGTGACGCCTTTCGGCGATAGAGATTTCGCCTATCTCTGGCATGAGGACGAGATTGTTGGAGCTGCATTAAAGACTTCCACTGGAAAGGTTGTTTACGTTAGTGTTGGACACATGGTTTCGCTTGAAACAGCTATAAAAATTGTTAGGCATTGCACGCGTTACAGTGGTGTTCCAGAACCGTTAAGAATGGCGCATGAAATAGCGACGGATAAGCGGAACAAGATTCGCCTTGGGTGTTCTTCTAGTTGTAAAATGTAATATTGTTGAAAGTGTAAAATAGGTGAATGCAATCAGCCACCTGGTGGATGTGTGAAATTTGCTTCATCCAAAAATAAAGCCTTTAACGGAAAAAATTCGCGACAAGGAACTTCGTAAAAAGGTTATTGAGCTTCTTGAGAATCCTGTTTTTGAGATTGACGGAAAGGTTTACTCTGGTTTACCGTTAAATGTTGCGCCAGCCGGCTTGTCTCATCATCACTGTTATCCCGGCGGCTATGTGGAGCACATCGTTTCTGCAACTAATTTGGCTTTGGCATTGTGCAATTCTGTTGAGAAGGTTTATCATGGGAAGGTGAACCGCGACATTGTTGTGGCTGGCATGCTGCTTCACGACATCTTTAAACCAGTAACCTACACGGTGAATGAGAATGGGAGTTATGGCACAACTGGTTTGGCTGATTACATGGACCACTTGTCCATCGTCATATCAGAGCTTGTTCGAAGGGGCTTCCCGCTGGAGCTTATTCATGTAGTTTCTGCTCATCACGGTGAATACGGTCCTATCAGACCGCACACCATTGAAGCTTTAATTTGCCATCTGGCGGATTTGATGGATTCACGGTTAAACGGCGAAGTCTTGAACGCTGCTGCTTATTTGGTTAGGAAGGCTGTTGGCGAAGATTTGCGGGGCTTAACTTCAAAAGAAGCCTTCGAAATAATCCATTCGAAGGTTGCCGAAGGATGGGAGGGCGTGGCAAAAACCGTTAAAAAGCTAAAGAAGAGGAGGCTGCACACAAAACTTAAAAACGCCGCATATACGAATTTGAGGTGATGCCTATGACGGAAATAACATTTGAAGAGTTTCAAAAACTTGACATGCGTGTTGGAAAAGTTTTGGAGGCAAACCAGATTCCGGGTTCACGGAACCTCATAAGGATGATTGTGGACTTCGGTACGGAAAAACGTCAAGCTGTCGCTGGACTTCTCCAATGGTATAAGCCAGAAGACCTTGTTGGCAAGAAATACGCCTTCATCCTAAATCTTCAACGGAGAAAGTTCATGGGTGTGGAATCTCAATGCATGATTTTGGCGGCTGAAGACGAAAAAGGCAACGTTGTAGCCCTACAACCAGAAAAGGATATAGCTGAAGGAAGCAAAATCCATTAGGTTTCAGACTTCGAACAAGATTTTGACTATAACTGTTAAATATTTCCAGCATTGAAATTATGGTCTGTACTTAGGATGGAATAAATTTGAAAGGAAAATTGAGAAAACTTGTTGGATTTTTAATTGCAGCGGCAATGCTGATGGCATTTATGCCAAATTTAGCATATGCGTCAAGTGGACTTGAAATGGAGACAAGTCACGAATAGCTTACTGGAGATCGCAGTTATTCGATGGCGAGTGCCGTTGGTGGTGTTGATGGAGATGGTGCAACCGAGATTGTTACTGCTGGGTACTTTTACAACTCCACATACGATATATTCGAAGGTGAAGTAAACATTTGGCACTGGAACGGTACAAGCCTGGTTGAGAAACATAAAAAAATTATCGACCCAACATATACATTGTCATCTGACACACGATTTTATTCCGTGGCATTAGGAAATGTCGACAATGAACCAGATACAGAAATTGTGGTAGCCGGGTACGGAAACATCTTGGGCATCATGGAACAAGGATTGTTAATTGTTTTAGGGTGGAATGGAACAAGTCTTGAAAATAAAACGAGAATCCCTGGGTACTGGCCCCTCGAGATTGAGAAAACAGAATTTTTCGATGTTGCAATAGGTGATGTGGACAAAGACGACACGGTGGAGATAATTGCGGTGGGTTACAGAAACACCACTTCATCCTTTCATGGAGTGATAACGATATGGAATATTACTGAAACAGAATTTACCCTTGAAACAAGTGCAGAGTTGCGTATCAGCGGCGACACTGAGTGGCATTCGGTGGCGGTAGACGATGTGGACGGAGACGGGGACATGGAGATAGTTATTACGGGTTATTTCTTTGACAAAAACCTTGGACATGAGTGTGCTATGCTTAGGATTTGCACATGGGTCGGTTCAACCCTTAACTGGGAGGCGGAAAATCGATGGTACACATATCGGCACACTTACGCTTTTGACGTGGCAGTTAGTGACATAGATGCTGATGGAAACAAAGAAATCGTTACAATTGGGCGTCAATTTAACGGCGAAACCTATTATGTCCAACTAAGGATGGTCTTGGGATGGCTACACATTAACTTTGAGACTAAGTGCAGAAAGCGGTTCTGTAGGAACGTCCCCATCTTATTCTGGCAAAAAATTAGCCATAAACGACATAGATGGTGACGGTAGAAATGAGATAGTCATTGGTGTTGATGTTTCAATATTTTTCTTCTCTTCTACGCCTATTATTAGAATTCTTTCTTGGGACGGAAGAACATTAGCCACAAGAGACTCCAAAGAGTGGACAAACGCAACAAACATTGAAGATATATCCATAGGCGATGTAGACGCTGATGGAACCATCGAGATAGTAACCGTAGGCTATTCTTGGTCCATCATGATGCCGACACCCACACAATCCGAATTGGCAATATGGAGCGTCAGCAAAGTTGCAAGCTCAATCACTGTAAGTGTTAGTTCACCGAGCATAGTGATAGGCAGCCAAGTGATAATAAGAGGCAGAGTGACGGATGAAACAAGCGACAACCCAATACCAAACGTGGAAGTGACTATAGAATTTTCACGGGAACCCCTACCAGTTTTAACAATAGGCAAAGTTGTAACAAACGAAAATGGAGAATACACGTTCACATGGATGCCGGAGAACATTGGAAACTATATGATTCGCGTAAGCTGGAAAGGTAACTATGAGCACGGGGCTGCAGCCGCAACCACCACATTAACTGTCGAAAAGGCTTCAAGCATTATAGTCTTAGCGCTATCAAGCTACACAGTAAACGTTGGAGACAACATAACCATAAACGGCATTTTATACCCGGCCAAAACAGCAACAATAATGCTACAATATACAAGTCCAAACGGCTCCATAAGCACAAAGACGGTTAACTCAAACAGTGCCGGAATGTTCAGCGATACGTTCACCGCAGACCAAGCTGGAGAGTGGCAGATAAAGGCTATGTGGAATGGTGACGAGAAGCATAAATCAGCCGAAAGTACTACAATAATGCTAACTGCACAACAGCCTGACACGACAACACCAATACTTACCATAGGCGGCCTAATACTTGGCATAATTGCACTCATACTAGCGGCAGTATCGCTTCTAAAGCGTTCAAAAAAGCCGGAGGCCGCTCCACCATCACAAACACAACCGCAACGAAAAGAAGTTTCTTAGCGTTCCCTTCTTTCTTTTTATCCTACAAGTTTGACAATAGCATCCGCTTTCATTTCATCTTCAGCCAAATATGCCACTATTTCTCTGTCTAGGTCAAGCCATTTCGCGATTCCAGCAGCCATTTCCACATTGTTTTTAAAGATTATCCGCAGGTATGGAAGAACCTCCTTTGAGGCTCTTGTGGCTGATATGTGGCACTTGCGCTTAATTTTTCGGCCTATCTCCAACTGCATTGCGCGTTCCTCCTTAGACCTTGATAATGCTTGTATCCGCTCTGGAAAGCGGAACGGCGTCCAACCAGAAGTTTTTGTGTTAACCCTTGCCATGGCAACGCCAGCAGTCATAAAGTCGATTACGTAGCGCACAAAACTCCAGTCTTGTGTGGTTCGTATTCTTCCACGGTAAACGTCAGCCATTGAAAGGGCATCCATAGCGGCTGCCAAGTCATGAGGGTCTGTTAGGTGGGCTGGAACATTCTCGTATATCCATTCAAAAAGCATGTCGATGTCCACGTCAGCCATGTTAACGGCTCGTTTAGCTCCTTCGCACGTCTTCCCGTACAAAATCATTCGCAAAACTGTGAATATTGTTTCTTGTCTGTCTCGGAAGCCCAGCCATGCCACATCTTCATATGCGAGGCGTTTCTTGCCCTGCGCCAAAGCTTGGAGGTCTGTTACAGCGGAGCGGATGTCGCCTTCTGAGCGTTGAGCTATAAACTTTAAGGCGTTTTCTTCTGCGTCTATGCCCTCTTTTAGGCATATAACCTTCAAATGCTTTAAAACATCAGTTACTGGAGGCTTTTTAAACTCTATTAGGAGACAGTAGTTGCGAAGATTAGCGAACCGTGGGTCAAAAGCGTTGTTAGCAATAAGCACTATCGGGCATTGAGCCGTTTTTATTATGTCTGTTATGGCTTTAACTCCGCCCTTGTCCGCTGTTCCAGTCAAACCGTCCAACTCGTCGAATAAGATTATCCTTCTCGTGCCGAATAATGAGCCATATTGGGATGCGAGTCCAGCAAAGCGTTTAACGGCTTCCTCTGTTCTGTAGTCGCTGGCATTTTTCTCCACCAACTCCATTCTAAAATCATTTGCCAAAGACTCCACTGTAACTGTTTTTCCAACACCTGGCGGACCATAAAGAAAGGCTGCCCTCTTTTTCGGTATTCTCTCATCCCAAGATTTTACCCATTCAATAAACTTTTGTATAGCATCCCGATTTCCAACAACCTCTTTCAAACATTTCGGCTTGTACTTGACAGCCCACGGCTGGTACACATTTTACACCTTTCTAGCACCCTTAATTTCGTAGGCTGCCTCAACAAGTCTGGCTAGCAGTGCGCTTAATTGGACTTCTTCATCTGCACCCTCAACAAGTCTATAATCAATTTCTCCCACAATGTCTGCCAATTTTATTCTCCATGGTTCTGGGATATCTGCTCTAAAAATTTCCGTGTGAATTTGGCGGATTATGTCGCTTCCAGCCACACCATATTTCTGAATCATTTCACGGAGCTGCTTTCGTGCCTCGAGGAAGTTGCCCTTCATGGCTGTTTCAATCATCCTTTGCACGTCTGCTGGGTTGGCTCTTCCAGCGATTGAATAAACAATTTTGGCGTCGACTGGTTTGCCCAGCGAGGCGGCAGCTTGCAACGTGTTAATTGCCTTTCGCAAGTCTCCACCACAAACCTCGTAGATGGCGTCCAAACCATCGTTTAGAAGCTTCACACTTTCGTTTTCGGCTATGTACCGCAAATACTTATCGTGTTCCTCTCGCGGTAGGTATGTGAAGCGGAAGGGTGCACAACGCGACTGTATGGGCTCTATTATTTTTCCGCTGTAGTTGGCGCACAATATGAAACGGCATGTTTCCGTATACCGCTCCATAGTCCGCCTTAAAGCCTGCTGGGCATCAGCAGTCATGTTGTCCGCCTCATCCAAAATCATTATTTTGAAGGGAACCTCACCAATGGAACGCACCCTCGCGAAAGTCTTGACGGTTTCCCGCACAACATCTATGCCCCTCTCGTCGCTGGCGTTCAACTCCATAATATATTCGCGATAGGATTCGCCGTAAAGATCCATAGCTAAACAAAGAGCCGCCGTGGTTTTCCCAGTACCGGGCGGTCCAGCAAAGATGCAGTGGGGCACATTCTTGGCTTTAACAAAACTTTTAAGGCGTTCCACTATCTCCTTCTGGTTCACCATATCATCCAAGGTTTTTGGTCTGTACTTTTCAGCCCACATCTCAAAACTCAATTGGAGAGCCTCCTGCCATTTCATAAATAGGGAACAGTTAATAAATACTTGTTTGGTTTTTCCGAAAGCCTATTCTTGAGTTTAGGCTTTTTCTTCTCTCTCTAGGAATCCTGTTAAAAATATTGCGTACTCGCATGGATGCTCGTTTTGTAGAAGGGACTTTATGATTTTTATTTTCCCTTTCTTTCCATGGCTTACCCGTGAGATTATGTATTCGATTGTTTTTTTGCGGAGGCTGCAGAGCCACGTTTTTTGTCCTGTTTTTACAAGTTTGTAGTATGGGCAGCTTTTGTACTTGAGAGTGAAGCCTCCCTCAAAATACTCTATTTCAACTTCTACGCTAAGTTCTCTATACATATCCGTAATTCTTTCACCCACCTCCCTTATCGTCCATGGATAGTCCTCTGGGAATAGCTCGTCAAGTTGTTCTTTTTCTACAGCGAATGCTTCCTCCACAGAGTTGCATGACATGCCCTCGATCAATGTTTGCATAAGCTTTTTCCGTGGCAGCGGCTCAAGCATTGGCTTTTCTAACATCTTTAGTTTGAAGCTGAGGAGATTTTGGAAAGCTGTTGTCGTGATTTCATAGCCCAGTTCTCTGAACATGGATTCTATTAGAACTCTTTGACTGTTCATCACGAGAGGGTCTATACGCTTGAAAATTATGGTAAAGTGTTCATCATCTACAAAGCGAACCTCAGCGTCTGGCTGGGTTGCATTAATATTTTTGAGGATGAAATTCTTTGCAAGCCTCCTAATCTTTTCAGGGTCATTTCTTGCTAACATGCGGATGGCATTAGATATGCGCGTCCCAGTTGCACGATATATCTCCTCAAACTTCCGCTTATCACTTTCATAGACTTTTAAAGCGAAAGAGTTGAAAAGGTCGCGCGGAATAGGAATAACATCCAAGAATTGTTTGCCTATAACTTGGAAAAGGCTTAACTCGGCTAACTGGTCTTGAAGACTTTGGTCTTCCGCCCCCACATATTGAATTGTCATGTTGACTGTTGCGTGTTCTGTTGAATAGTTTAGTGTCTTCCACCCTCGAGTTGCCAACATAACTGATAAGGCCGCCACAGACATTCGTGTTATTGAAGCTGATGCGGCTTGGAAAACAAGCTCCAAGACGTTTTCATCTTTCTCAATTATAACCTTTGCCTGCCTAAACCAGTTCATTTTAACAAATGCTGATAATAATGCCTTTACAAAATCTTTTGGTTCCTTTGGGAACTCGTCTATTCCTAAAACGATCCTTGCATCCTCTATGAGGGTGCCCAAGTCTGATATTGGCTCTTCTAAGTGTTTTTCCGCCCAGCTCATGAAAGCTGGTCCAACAAGCATTAGGGTGCTCTTGAAAAGCCCGGGAGTGACGTTTGCTAGTTCCTTCTCAATTTGTTGTTCAAGGAATTCTCCGAACTCTTTCCTCCTTAAGGGGTAGACTTCTGGACGCACCATTTTTACGGCTATATCTTCACCCATGACACGAATATCGAAGTAGACTCCAATGCCTTCCAATATCGTGGCAACGTAAAAGGCGGTTATTATAGGTAAATGCTTGAAAACTTTTGGTCTTAAAATCGCTATGTTGTCAATCTCGCTGTATGATGGTATTTCATACATGTTTGTGAGATTTCTAATTTCCTCTAGGACGATGAGGAATTCTTTGAAGTTTGATGGAGGCTTCCAGCTGATGGAACTTTTAAGGATTTCTATTGTGTTTTTTGCTTCTGTTTTTTGCTCTTTAATGAAATCCTCGATTGTTTTGTTTCCTATAGCTATCTCTAAGAGGCTGTCTAGATTTCTTCTGCTAATTGAGGCTAGGTCAAGGGCTTCCCTAAGTTTAGTCTGCTCGTTTATTTTGGCCTTTATGGCGCAATCGTCGCATGAACCAACCTTATCCACCCTAAGTAGGGTTTCTAGGGCTTTTTCGAGGACGCGACTTTTTGTGCCATATGTCTTTGCCAGTTCTTCAAGTATGTCGTTTGCCTTTCTTGTTATTGTGGTGTGTAAGTGAACTGACATTATGCTTCACGTGTCTTACTATTTTAAAGGCTGCTTTTAAACATGTTCACGTTTTTCTGAAAATGTACATATGAACACATAAAAAATGGAGGGAGCTATCTTCGTGCCAGCAAAGATTCAATCGGTGCAAGTCTTGTTCCCTTTCTTGTCGTAAGGGCGTCGGCGACTCTTTTAACAGCCAACATGTAGGCGGCTACGCGCATGTTTACATTATACTGTTTGGAAAGCTCTAGCACATCATGGAAAGCTTTTGTTACTGTTTCTTTTAGTTTGTTCCGCACTTCCTCCTCTGTCCAATAGTAGTTCATCTGGTTCTGCACCTGCTCAAAGTAACTGACAATAACGCCACCAGAATTCGCCAGAATGTCTGGTATGACAAAAACTCCTTTTTTGAAGAGAATTTCGTCGGCTTCTGGGGTTGTTGGTCCGTTAGCTCCTTCCGCCACAATTTTTGCCTTTATATTGTTGGCGTTTGTTTTTGTTATTTGGTTCTCTAATGCTGCCGGCACAAGAATGTCACACTCTAGTTCTAATAGTTGCTCGTTTGTTATGAATGTAGTTTCAGGATAATCAACCACCGAGCCTGTTCTGTTTTTGTGCTCCAGCACTTTTTCTGGGTCTAGTCCGTTGGGGTTGTATATTCCGCCTTTTGAGTCTGAAACTGCTACGATTTTGCATCCAACTTCATGTAGTAGGCGTGCTGCGTGATATCCAACATTTCCGTAGCCCTGCACAGCTACTGTTGCGCCTTTAAGGTTTATTCCTAGATATTTGGCTGCCTCTATCACCGTGTACATTAAGCCTCTTGAAGTTGCCTCGCTTCTTCCACGGGAACCACCAACACCGACGGGTTTGCCTGTTACGACTCCAAAGGCTGGATAGCCAACAATTTCGCTGTATTCATCCATTATCCAGGCCATTGTCTGCGCGTCTGTGTAGACGTCCGGCGCCGGCACATCGATGTATGGACCTATAAATTTCGCAATAGCCCTCACATATCCCCTTGTTAGGCGTTCCAATTCAGCCTTAGACATTTCTTTAGGATTGCATCTGATTCCACCTTTTCCGCCTCCTAGCGGTAGTCCTACAACCGCTGTTTTCCACGTCATCCATGCCGCCAGCGCCGTAACCTCGTCTAATGTCAGCTCCGGGTGGTATCGGATGCCGCCCTTAGTTGGACCTAACACATCATTATACTGTACACGGTAACCCGTGAAAACTTGAATGCTTCCGTCGTCCATAACCACTGGAATATTAACTATTAGGGTGCGCATAGGACGCTTCAAAATTTCGTGGATGCCGTGGTCAAGTTTCAGTTTTTCAGCGGCGATGTCCAACTGTTTAAGGGCGGCTTCATAAGGGTTTGGCGTAACAGCTAATGGTGCCAAAGTGTCTATTTTAACAAATACGGCTGTTTGGAGTTTCTCGACAAGATTTGTTAGGATTTGCCTTGCCACTTCGCCATTTCCCTCTTTGCTTCCGTAAAACCACATGTAGGTTTCAGCAACAGCATCTTCCTTCCTTGAAAACATTGAACCGGCAGGCGCCATTTTCGGGTTTTCGGAGAAATAGTCCACGAGGATTCGCAGCATGTTTAACTCTTCGGCGGTTAACGGCAGAAGCTTTCTTATGGGCTCTGGCGCCTTAACATGGACATATTCAGCTTCCGTGATCTTCTTTTGGAGTTCTTCAAAAACTTTTAGAGAGTCTTCGATCGGTATCCCAAAGTTTTCTGAATATGTCGTTAGAAGGGCATAGTGAGCGGTTGTATAACTTTCTATCTTTGCGGTTAGTTCAGGCTTTTCAGCGAAGAAGTCTACCATTAACTTAAGCATTCCCAACTCTCTAGCAGAGAATTCCACAGAGTTTAGCATTTATTTTTCACCTCTTCCTGTTCTAGAGCCTTAAATAAAACTATGTTCAACTATAGAAACATTATGTTCATAATGTACAAAGCTGTACAACATTAAAACATCCGAAACAACGACACAACATTTTTAATGACGCATGTAAACCATACATTCGGTGTACCTCATTGTCAAACAACCTTAGCGAAAAGCAAGCCTTCTACTCAACAGGAGTTAAAGGACTTGACAAGCTCCTCGATGGCGGATTATTATTAGGTGAGAATGTTTTATGGGAGGTCGAATCTGGAACATTTGCAAGGGAATTTTTATACTCCTTTATGCGACAAGGCATAAATGAAGGAAAACAGGTCATATATTTGGAATTTATCTATCCTCCTCAAGCAATCATGCTCCAATTGGAACCCCTAACCAAAACCTTGCCAGACGGCTGGGAAAAGAAACTCCTAGTGTTAGATTGTTTTTCAGAAGCCGCAGGGCAAGGCGAGTTGATATTTAACGATTTTTATGATAAAGCCCCAAGCTGGATAAGAAAAGTTCCAAGCTCAAAAGACCCAGAACGTTTCCATCACTTCTTCGGAAGAATTGAAAGAGAATTTGTTATGCCTGGAACAAGACTTGTTTTCAACAGTTTATCAATAATGGAACACAATTGGGGAAGGGATGCTGCTAAAGTCTTCTTTGGACATGTTTGTCCAGCACTATATGCTTACCAAACTCTCGCCTACTGGACTATGGCTAAAAATGCTCATCCCAAAGAGTTCTGCGCCTTAATAGAACACATGACACAAGTGGTTATAGACCTCACTAGGCAGGAGAATAAGAACTTCTTATGGATTAAGAAGGCTGGCGGAAGATATAACCCCCAGACCTACACGCGGCGGGAATACTCCGTTGATGGACTGAATATAGAAATTCTCTAGGCTTTTCGATGTACAAGAATGTTCATTTTTTGTTGTTTTTAGGATAACCTTTAAATGCGGACAAAATTTTAACCATCCTACGCGGTTTACAAACGTAAAGGTGAAAGAAAATGACGGAACGCGTTTTCAGAAACAGTTCCTACCTAAATGGAAAATCAACAACTGGAACAACAACCCGCGTCAAAGACACAAGCCCCACAAGCGGCATGTGTCCCATATGCATCCGCGACTGCCCAATAATGTGTGAAATAGGCTTGTCAGCATTCAGAGGAAGGGAAGCCCTCTATCCAGAACCCGTGCAATTCGGTTTCAGCACCGCCGGAGCCCTAAAAGACTTCGGCTTGGACTGGTCCCACTTCAACATACAAGCAGGCCTCTTCGAAGCTCATGGGATAAAGGAAGACCCCGATTTGGCGTTGTTCCCAAACGTGAACATAGAAATTAAGGTCGGAGGCATACCGCTTAAAGTCCCCATATTGTGTGGCGCTTTCGGCTCCACCGATGTTGCGAGGCTGAACTGGGAAGGCTTAGCCATAGGCACAGCCCTTTCAGGGGCCATGATAATTGTTGGAGAAAACGTTTGCGGCATGGATCCAGAAGCCCAATTCACAAACGGCAAAGTAACCTACTCAAAAGAGCTAAAGCGCAGAGTCGACCTTTTCAGAAAATTCTGGGATGGAAAATATGGCGAAATAGCCGTCCAAACAAATGTTGAAGACCAGAGGCTTGGCGTCGACGTTTACGCCATCTCAAAGCTAGAGGTCAATGTTATAGAGAGAAAGTGGGGACAAGGCGCGAAAGCCATAGGAGGCGAGGTCCGCGTAAGAGACCTTGAAAGGGCTATAATGCTAAAGAAAAGGGGCTACATAGTAATCCCAGACCCAGAAGACCCGGCGGTACAGCAAGCCTTTAAAGACGGCGTATTCAAATCCTTTGAGAGGCACAGCAGAGTTGGTATACCAAAGGAGAAAAACGTCGTAGAAGACATAGAATGGCTGAGGAAACAAGGGGCAAAACATGTAACCCTAAAAACGGGCGCTTACAGGCCGTCGGCAGTGGCATACACTTTGAAAATAGCTTCAGAAGCAAAAATTAACGCCGTATACTTTGACGGGGCTGGCGGCGGCACAGGCATGAGCCCTGTTCCAATGATGGATGAGATGGGCATCCCAACAGTTTTCCTGGAAGCCATAGTGCTTAAATGTGCCCAAATATTGAATAGGAAAGGTCGCTACGTGCCGGACATAATTATGGCTGGAGGCTTCATAAACGAAACTCAAATTTTCAAGGCTATAGCCATGAGCAACTTTGGGGACGGACCCCTCGTAAAAGCCGTTCTCATGGGTCGTTCTCCGCTCACCGCTGTTATGAAGGCAAGTTATTTCAAACAGTTGGCTGACGAAGGAAAACTTCCAAAGGCTTTTGCCGACAAATTTGGCGCAACTCCGGAGAAGTTCTTCATAGCTGTTCCAGAGCTAAAAGAGAAGTATGGAGAACGCTTCAAAGAAATCCCATGGGAAGCCGTAGCCCTCTATACATACTTGACAGACCGCATAGGCGTTGGGCTAAAGCAGCTCTTAGCTGGTGCCAGGAAATGGCGGCTAGACCTAATCAACAGAAACGACCTAATGAGCCTCTCAGAACTTGCAGCCAAAGTGACTGGTATATCGTTAGCCCACGAGGCAGAAGCAGACGCTATTGAAAGAATTTTAGACTAGCCCCCTCCCTTTTTCTTCCCGTATTATAGCCAACCTTTTAAGGCTTCTCAGAATAATAGGTTTGGAGGTAAATGCTTATGGAGAAAAGCTATTCTGCTCTAGATACTGCACTGGAACAGTTGAGAATAGCCGCAGAAAAACTTGAGCTCGACCCCGGACTGCATGAAATGCTAAAATATCCTAAGAGGACGCTTATGGTTTCTGTAAACATTAGGATGGACGATGGAGCCATCAAGACCTTCTTGGGGTGCCGTGTTCAGCACAACGATGCAAGGGGACCTTTTAAAGGCGGCATAAGATACCATCCAAAAGTAACTTTGGACGAAGTTACCGCATTGGCCATGTGGATGACATGGAAATGCGCTGTTGTCGACATCCCATATGGAGGAGCCAAAGGCGGAGTTTGCTGCAACCCAAAAGAGATGTCAAAAGGTGAGCTTGAACGGGTGACAAGACGGTACACAAGCCTAATCTTGGACCTTATTGGGCCGTACCGGGATGTGCCGGCGCCGGACGTCTACACAGACGCGCAGACAATGGCCTGGATAATGGACACTTACAGCCAATTTAAAGGTTACAGTGTCCCAGAATGTGTTACTGGAAAGCCTTTAAGTGTTGGCGGTTCTGAGGGAAGGGCTGAAGCCACATCTCTTGGCGTCATGTTTTGCGCAAGAGAAGCCGCAAAAATCCTCGGACTAAAAATAAAAGATGCGGGAGTTGTGGTTCAAGGGTTTGGGAGTGTGGGGTGGAACGCCGCAAAAATAGCCTACGATTGGGGATGCAAAATATTGGGCGTAAGTGACTCCAGCGGAGGGATTTATTGCAAAGAAGGATTAAACCCCTACAAAGTTTATGAGCATAAGGCGAAGACGGGTTCCGTCTTAAACTTTGAGGATTGCAAGAACATCACTAACGAAGAACTATTGGAGCTAGACTGCGATATTTTGGTGCCAGCAGCATTAGAGAACCAAATAACAAAAACAAACGCCAACAATATAAAGGCAAAAATTGTGGCGGAAGGAGCTAACGGACCAACAACCCCAGAAGCCGATAAAGTGCTTGATGAAAAAGGGGTGTTCCTAGTTCCAGATATATTGGCGAACTCCGGCGGCGTTACGGTGAGTTATTTTGAATGGGTTCAAAACCTAACAAGGGAGCATTGGACTCTTGAAGAGGTAAACCAGAAGCTCGAAAGAAAAATGGTGAGAGCATTCAACGACATCTACAAAACCTCGAGGGATGAGAAAGAACCTATGCGAACAGCCGCCCTAATGCTGGGAGTTGGACGGGTGGCTGAGGCAATAAAGACTTTAGGTTTATGGCCTTAATAGCAGTCATAAACTTTGAAAATCCTAAACTCTCTTATCGCATTTTCTAGACTACACTTTTTATATCTTCGCTAAAGAGATTAGTAGAGCTGTTTGAAAGGAGAAAGTGCTTTGCAGGTGAGCATTTCCGGAAGGATTAAAGCCGTAGACTTCATGTTTGAGAACTCGCCAGTTAAGGTTATTGCCAACCGTAACTGCCCAGAAATCAAGCTGGCAGGATTAACCGTCGGCCCCTTCGAGGAAGGAAACGAGTATGAGGTTTTGTATTGGGTTGCACGGGAGCTTGAGAAGTTTGGCGTTGTCCGCTTTAGAAATGAAGAACTGCTTGACTCGGCTAAACTTTACAAGATTCACTGGAAAGAACGAGTGCAGACAGCTGGACAAGTTTCAGAGCTTCCAAGGGACTTTTATCCTAAACTCCGCAGGTACTTGAAGGGACTGAAAGAAGAGGCGACTAGGCATCCGGAGAAAATGCGGGAGTATGAGAAGGCGAAACAGTTGACGCTGGACATTTTGAATTTACGGTTAAAGAAAACTGTTTATTTGGCTTCTGCTCCAGCCCAAACTGAGCATGTTTTAAGAAACTTAACAGCAGAGGAAAGGCTCCTATACGAGCAAATTTATAGGTTTATTAATAAGTGGAAGGCTCAACTGCTTGAACGCGAAGACAAAGGAGGCGAGAAAGAAGAATGACTGAAGAGCTGGAAGTAATAGACCCGCAAGAACGCTTTCTAGAACTTTTCAAAACGGAAAAATACCGCCAAAAAATCTCCCAACTGGCGGTTTCTGGAAAAACGTCGCTAATTGTTGAATTTGAAGACGCCCTCACCTTTGATCAGAGACTTGCAGACCAGCTTCTTGAAAAGCCAGAAGAATACTTGAAGCACGCAGACAATGCAGCCCAAAACCAACTAGCCATAGAAGCCCCAGAATACGCGGAAAAACAAAAAGTCACCGTTCGAATTGTTAGGTTACTGGAGCCGACACCGCTGCGGAAACTCGGTGCAGCCCACATAGGAAAACTTGTGATGATTGAAGGCATTGTGGTGCGTTCAACACCAGTCCGTCCGATGGTGATGCGGGCAGCCTTCAAATGCAGGGGATGCGGAAACATAACATATGTAGACCAAACTGGTCCATTTCTTAAGGCTCCATTTGCATGTGCTGACCCATCATGTAGGCGAAAGGGACCCTTCGACTTCGTGCAAGAAGAATCAAATTTCATAGATTCGCAGGACCTTCGCATACAAGAGCGCCCAGAAGACCTCCCACCGGGACAGCTTCCCCGCACATTACACGTTAAGCTTGTTGGAAGCGAAGTTGTTGACGTGGCAAGACCAGGCGACCACGTTTCAATTGTTGGCATTGTTCGCGCCGCAGCCCCAACCATGCCTAGAGTTGGAAAACTCCGCACATTTGTTTTACACCTAGATACAAACTCCATCGAAGTTTTAGGCAAAGAACCCGAAGTGACGCTTCCATCGCCAGAAGAGGAGAAGCAGATTCTAGAGCTTGCAAAGGACCCTTGGATACATAGGAAAATAATGAATTCCATTGCGCCTTCGATTTACGGCTACGAGCATGTTAAAGAGTCGATAATGTACCTTCTCTTCGGCGGTGTTCCAAAGACGCTTCCAGACATATCGATTAGGGGTGAGCTTAACATTCTTTTGGTAGGTGACCCAGGAACAGCTAAATCCCAACTATTGCAGTATGTGGCGAGAGTTGCGCCTAGAGGGCTCTACACTTCAGGAAGGGGGACAACCGCGGCTGGTTTAACCGCGGCGGTTATACGTGAAAAGGGCGGGGGAATGAGCCTTGAAGCTGGAGCCCTTGTGCTTGCAGATAAGGGAATAGCGTGCATAGACGAGATAGATAAAATGCGCCCAGAAGACCGAGTTGCAATACATGAAGCCATGGAACAGCACACTGTTTCTGTGGCGAAAGGCGGCATAGTAGCAACCCTTAATGCACGAACAGCGATACTTGCAGCTGCAAACCCCGCTTTGGGCAGATATGAATCCCGTCGGACGATAGCGGATAACATTTCGCTTCCGGTAACTATCCTTTCAAGGTTTGATCTAATATTTGTATTGAAGGATGTCCCAAACAAGGAAACAGACGGCAAGATGTCAGAGCACATCCTCGAAATTCACCGTAAGGGCTTAAGCCCCGTGGAGCCGCCCATACCCCTGGAACTTTTGCGAAAATATGTTAGCTATGCGAAAGCGATAAAACCGGTCCTAACCAGTGAGGCACTGCAACGCCTAAAGGACTTCTATTTGGCTATGCGTTCAGCAAGCGAGTCAGAAGGCTCCCCAATCGCAATAACCGCCCGGCAGCTGGAATCGCTTATACGCCTAGCTGAAGCCAGAGCAAGGGCCGCCCTAAGAACAGAAGTTTTAGCAGAAGACGCTGAAGCAGCCATAAACATAATGAAACGCTCCTTGGAAGAGGTTGGAATAGATCTATCCTCATATAAATTCGACATAGACCTCATAATGACAGGAAAACCAAAAAGCCTCAGAGACAAGCTGCAAGTACTGCTTTCAGTGCTAACGGAAATGGAGAAAGAAATAGGAATGGTTGACAAAGCCGCTTTAATCAACAGACTTGAAAAAGAATACAAGATTCCAAGAATCGAGGCAGAACGCCTAATCAACCAACTTCTACGCGAGGGAACAATATATGAGCCTAGGGAAGGCTACCTTAAGAAAACGTGAATTAAGTATATGATGCGGTAGATAAAAGAGGCTGCGGTTAACTAGCTGCTTTGATATTGGTTTCTTTGTGGTATTGGGCGTTGGCGGTGAAGACTATCAAGCTTACTGTTACTCCAATGTCTGTGGTTGATATGTGGTCCAGTTGGAATACGTAGACAACCATGCGGGCTCCGGAAGGCAAAATCAGAGAGTTTGACCCAAGCTGGTTGAATGTTGAACCAGTATAGTTGCCTTCAAGATATGTTTCTGGGTTATCGCTGGCTATCCATTTCAACTCGGATGGCAGAGTTTGGCTGGAATTAAGTTTCCAGTAATATATATAATTGGAGTCACATTTTCGTCCCCTCACTGTTATTTGTTCGACAACAACGTCGCGTCCACCAGTATTAGTTATTGTGAAGGCTGCTGAAGCATCCCCGTCGCTGGTACACCACACGTAGAGTTGTGTTATCTGTAGATATTCATCTTGGACTCGAGTTGTGACAACGTTTATAGCATAAAATGTTACGACAGTCGCTAAAAGCACCGAAACCACTAAGATTATTAGAGTTGTCACTACTACGCTTAAGCCTCTAACATTTTTTAATAGACGCATATATTCATCTCCAAGACTGATTTTGTTGACATTTAAAATGGAAGAGAAAAGTAATACGATTTGTACGTAGCAGAAGCCAACGCAAGTTAGAGATTTTAATCAAAAGTTTTGACTTCATGAAAGTATTAGGATTAAATCTTGTTAATGCTCATTGCCAATTAGAAGCATTAAGAAATTTAAGGTTGCACCATGCAAAGTACTGATGAAAAATGTAAAATTTTCCTAAAAACTAAGAAATATAAGTAATCTTTTTGTCCTCTTCTCTCCGCATCTCTTCGGCTTGCAATATTCTTTTCTCTTCGATTTTCCGCAGTCTCGCCATCATGCCCTCAGCTTTGGCAATTTCAGCATCTAGCCCAGTCAAGTCGACGTTTATTCCCAAAATTTTCAGTAAAACTTCTAAAACACTTTTAGCCGCCTTTGGGTCTGGCAGATACCCTCGTGTTTCGCCTAGAAGACACAAAGCGTCAATCTTTCTGAACGGCGCCAAACCAAGGATTAATCCAGCTGTGCCTACTATTGGACTTCCCATGGGGCTTATTACGGCGTTGGCTTGTAAAGCCTTATTGAGGAGAGCTTGGCTTGTTGCCGCCGCTACGACTCTAGGCTTGTCTGTTTCAACTCTGTAGCCGCCTATTGTTATAACAAGCTTCACGCCATGTCTTTGGGCGAAGTCAAGTATGCTATTGGAGATTTCATATTGCCCTTCAATGGTTTGGGCTTGGCTGTCTCCGGTGAAAAGGATCAGGTCGTTTTCTTCCCTGTCATTCTTCCGGAGATAAAAAGTGCCTCGAAGAAGTCTGACGCTTCCCTTTTTGCTTACAAGCACAAAGTACGGAAAATGAGGTGAGTACAAATATGCAAGTTTTTGTGCTCCAAGCTGTTTAATCAGGTAGCGAGTGGCGATTTTTCCAACAAGCCCCAGTCCCGGAAGACCCTCAATCAATATTGGGTTTTTTAATTCAGCCTTTTTTAACTCTTTAATCATCGTCTCCTTCACTTGGTGTTAACCTCCTTTTTCAAAGCCATTCTGTATTTTAGGTATTTGTCCTCGGGCGAAAACTTAGGTGGATGGGGCACTCGAACTGGTCCACCACAATAGGGGCACTTATCCTTTCTCAGAGTGTATTTTCTGCATTTTTCACATTTCCTCAGCAGCCAAGCCACCTACTTCTCCCTTCTGAAAGTTCCTTGTCCACCAGCCTTAATAACGTTTGAAATAATGTTTTCAG
Source organism: Bathyarchaeia archaeon (assembly GCA_038882655.1). Lineage (GTDB taxonomy): Archaea > Thermoproteota > Bathyarchaeia > Bathyarchaeales > Bathycorpusculaceae > JAGTQI01. Next base: position 36,454 of record JAVZNT010000001.1, read on the forward strand.
CAATCCTTTGCAGAACGGCTTCCGCATGCTTATAGTTTTCAGCTAAAACCTCAATACAGTATTTTGGCGCCGCCATCACATAGAACCGAATATTTGCACCTCGTGTTTTCTCGGATTTTTTAGCGTTCAAAAAAGCCTCCTTAATAACCTCTACTCCGTTGGGTTTTAGGCAACGGAGCTCCACAATCCCCTTAACTTTAACTGTTGGTAGGCGAATTCTTTCCTTTGCAACTTCAACAAAAACCTCAGCCAGCTCTTTCGGTACACTTATCTTTGTTAAAACTTCCGCGCCTTCTTTTGCGGCTTTTTCAAACCCTTCGTACAAGCCGTATTCCTTTTCGATGAAGGCTCCAGCTTTCTTATAAACCTCTTCAACAGATAAGCCAGTTTTCTCAGAAACGCTCCTAAGCAGTGCCTCAGCTTTTCGCTCTTTCTTCCATGAAAGCATCTTCTCAATTTTCTCTCTTTTTGTTACCCTTCTGAGGGATAGGTCTATGTGACCCTTCTCCACGTCAACCCTTAAAACTTTCAAAACAACCTTCTGCCCTTCCCGAACAAAATCCCGTATATTCCTAATCCAAGAGGAGGCTACTTCTGAAATGTGCAGAAGGCCCCTCTTATCAAACTCGTCAAGCTTCACATAGGCCCCATAGTCAGTTACGGTTTCGACGGTAGCTATAACTAAGTCGCCAACTTCTGGCCACTCTTGCCTTCTCAAAGCCATTCGGCACCATCTCACTCAAAAACCGCGACTATTTCACCTTTAATGGTCGCTTTGCCGCCGGAGGGCTCAGCTAACTCAACTCCGCAAACGTTGCATGTAACCCTATTCACTGCATGGCTGAAAATTATCTGCTCGTTGCCGCACTTCAAACATTTAACCCTAACAAAAGCGCTCTTAGGTCTCGGAATGAGCTTCTCCCACTCAGCCATAAACTCTTCCTCCATCATGTTTTAGGCTATAACCAGCTTCCTTAACCTTATTCCTTCTTTATGTCGCGTGTAACCACAAACCTTACACTTCAACTTCAAAGTTTGCTTCTTTGTAGTCTTAGCAAACTTCCTTTGCAAGGGATATTTCTGCCCACCGTAACCTTTCTTCTCCCGCTCGTGGTGCCGCTCACCCTTAGCTAAGGCTCTACGCTTACCAGCCTTATAAAGCGAAACTGTGTGAATCTGATGCGCTTTACACTTAGGACAGTAAGTTCTAATTTCCTTTGGTACATTCATCCATATCACAGCCCAACCTCTGCATTAAAAGACACGCATGCTCATATACTTTTTCGCTAAACGTCGCGACGTATCACCACAAACTAAGAGGGCTCTTTCAACTTCAACAGCTGAAGAGCAATCAGCACTAAAGCCACAGTTAAGGTTCCGGCAATGTAACCAAGCGAAAAAACCATGAATAGCGCCATAAACTCAATTTTTAATGGCACTAAACCAATCGCCAAAATCCCCGCTAAAAAGCCAGCTATGAAAACCGCAAATCCTAAAACTAAAAACCCAGCTAAAAAGCGTTTGTCAAGCATCTTGCTAACACCTTGTCCTCTTTCTTACATTGTCTCCTTTTTAACCCTTTCCAGCAATGCTACACCTAAAATTGTACAGTAAACCAAAACTTAATGGGGCTGCATTACAGAGAAAACATTTTTCTATTTTATTCACTCAACTAAAAGGGAAGGCGCATGAAGAACATCAAAAATTTGCTTATGAAGGTTGGGCATTTTCTTATAAAGGTTTCACCAATCATTTCGCTTATTATACCCATAGTTATCCTCTATTACTTGGAGCCAGCGTCTTTTGAGAAAGCGTGGAGAGGTAGAATCTTCCTCATTTTTTTTATCTGGATTGCCCTACTAGAAGCCATATTAGACTGGGAAAGACTCCAAGTAAAATTCATAAACAATAAATCTTTAAAGAGGACTTTTCTGTTCTTTTTATCTGCCTTAGTTCCAACAATTTTTGTAATTGTCTTCAACTATTACAAATACAATGAAAGAGTCGTCAGGATTGCCGCAGAGAATGGTGTTGCTTTATGGATTGCAAAAGAACTACCAGCATCCTTAGAATTTCTATTCCTCACAGTTTTATTTTGCCTAACAGTTCTCATAGCCTACGGAATTAAAAACTTACCTGTTTTTTCCGGCTCAATTTTCTTTTTAGGAATCATGGGCCTTTTGTTTACAATAGATGACTTGCATCCTGGTGGAAAGTTTGCACCCCTTCAAATGCTTGTCCCAGCGACAGCCTTTTTTGCAGCAAGTTTTCTCGGGTTGGCCGGATATAAAGCTACACTGTCAGAATATAACGATCCGATCTACGGTTTTGTTTCAACACTTGAAGTTGACGGTCATAATTTTACTATAGGTTGGTTATGTGCTGGTGTGGAAAGCCTTGTAATTTATACAGTTGTCATATTTCTTTTCCTAAGGAAAAGTGAAATTGCTGCAAAACGTAAACTACTGTATTTTATATTCGGTGCTATAGTCACATACTTTATCAATATCATGAGAATTTTCACTTTAGTTATGATAGCTTTGAGCGGAAACATGAAATATTTTAACGAGTTCCACAATTTTTACGGGTCGTTTTATTCAATTACATGGATAACCATTTACCCAGTTATCATAATAGGAATCGAAAGTTTACTGAAGAGAAGAGCGAAAAAGTAGAGTCTACCCTACGCTGATCTTTTCAGCCAAACCTTGCCTTATCAAAATTTTTGCGTTTTCAATTGGTAAGGATGCGATATCCTCAGTATTGAAAGGCCCATAGGCTTTCATGTCTCTTCCCACGATGGCTGGAACTTCTTTCAGAAACCTTAAGACGATTCTTTTCTGCTCTTTTTCATCACGCATTGCTACGTGTTGTCCTTCTAAAAGTTGTTTTGTTAGGTCTTGAAGGTTTTCTAGAAGGGATGCAATTTTTTGAATGGCAACTTGCTCCTCTTTTGTTAATACGTTCGACTGGATTTTCTCACCCTTAAACGCCTTTTTGACCATTTTTTCACGGCGTATTTTTAGCAGTTGTTGTAGCATTTGTTTAACATTTTGCATTTCGGCTTGAAGAAGAGCCGCCCTAACAGTCTTTTTATCGATCATGCGGGTTTCTTCCTTAATCCTCCTTAAATAATCAGCCACTTTGATGTAGAAGTCTTGGGGTAGTTCTTCTAACGTATCTTTCTCGCGTTCATTCTTCCAAATTCTGTATAATTCCTCATACATTATTTCACACCTCTGCTTTGCCCTTACAAATTAACAAGATAGCCGCCGCCGTTGGAAGCTCAACCTTAACATTCTTGTACGGGCCGAAAATCTCATCGCCAATTCTAAACTGCGGGGAATTATTGACTGACACTGTGACTGTTCCTTTTCTAAAGGCTACAGAATCCTTGAAAGGATCAAAGTCGTCTATCCTTGATATGGGCGTCTCAACTTTCTTAAATCCCGTTTTGCCATGTAATGTGTTTGTCATTCTAACAAGACGGTGAACGTCTGTTGTGACAACAGTGTCAATTTCAATAAACTCTTTCTGAGCGCAGTAATCAAATATTTTCTTCCAGGTCTCCGGTCCGACGCCTTTTATTGATTTCCAAGGTTCAGCCTCCTCTAAAATTTGTATAACCTTTTCCTTTCTTTCCAGCAGAGTTCTAGCGACTTTCTTATTTAGTCCCACTCTCTCGAAGTCTTCCAAACCAGCATTCAAAATAAAAACGCGTAATCCGTTATTGATTCTTCTATACCAATTTGACGCATTCTTCACCTTTCCTCCGCCTAAGCTTTGAAAGTCCACTTCAAAACCTATGCCACACACATAGTCAACAATTTCTTTACGGGAGATGGCGTCTAGGTTTTGGACAACCTCGCTTTCTATGTAGATGTGGTAGCCTCTATGCCCTGAAAAGAAAACATGCAACTCATTATCAGAGAAGCCAAAATCGCTTTTTAGAATGTCTAAAAGCTTTATGGTTTCACTTTTTGCCGTATCCACGCAGTCTTGACAAAGCCACGTGTATGCTTCAAACCTTTCGTCACCGCATATCGGACATCTTTCTGGTGTTATTCCCTTTCCGGAGAATCCGCAGCCACGGCAAGTCCATTCGTCATGGATCTTATTGCATGGTGTTGGAATGTGGTCGACATCTATGTCAAAGATCAGGTCTGCTCCTAACCATCCCTTTCTCTCCATCTCAGCCGTTGGGTTTTCGTAGTAGGCACAAGAGTGGTAGGCGTCGCTAGGAACAAAATCTTGCATAAAATCCCTTACCTCTTCAATGCCTTTGAAACTTTTGTGGCGAACCATCTGATTCTCAAAAGATAAAAAGCCAAACTCTCGTCTATCAAGGCTTGAAATTACGGTGTCTAGAGGGAACTCTTCTTGATAATAGTAACGAAACCTGTCTCGAATAAAAACTGATGATGTCAACTTCAAATTCTTCGAATTCTCAAAAACAGCAAGAAAATAAAAAGTTTATGCTCACAAAATTGATGCATGTCATTTTTGGTTTTGATAACATTTTAATGTGTAAACGTAAAATTACTATCATGGCTGCTAAGATGATTGATCCTTCAAGTTTGTTGACAAAACTTTCAAATTGGGTTTTGCGGTGCAAGGGAAACCTTGTTAAAATAAACTTTGAGGTCGATGAGAAACAGTTCAAGGCGTTTGTGCCCGACGACCAGTTGTTTGGAGCAGTTAAAGATGTTCTCTTAAACAGAGTTTATGAGTATCTCCCTGATTTTGAGCTTACGAATTTTAATGATGAAGTTATAATTGATGCTGGTGCTCATGTAGGATTATTCAGCCTGATCGCTTCGATCTTTGCTGAAAAGGTTATCTCAATAGAACCTCACCCAATGAACTTTGGCCTTTTGAAAATTAACAAAATGATAAACGATGTTGAGAACATTATACTTTTGAAGAAGGCATTATGGTACAAGAAGGCGATGTTAAACCTCTATGAAGGCGACCACACTGGTTCGCATTCGGTTACCCAGAGAAAAGACCAGGTGAAAAGTTATTCTGTACACGCGGTGACGCTTGAAGAGGTAATTGACAAACTCGGTGAAGTAGGATTGTTAAAGATGGACATTGAAGGAGGAGAATTTGAGGTTTTTAAGCACGTAGAAAAAGACCTTCTAGACGGTATAAAATGCATGAGCGTCGAAATTCATACAAAGGCTGGAGACCCAAACCAAATTATAAACGTCCTATCCTCTCGGAATTTTAAAGTGGAGTTTTTCTATCCACCAATTGTTAAAGATTCGGCTAATTCTAGCTACCAGATAAAGATTAAAGACTTATTTAGCGTAAAAGCATGGAGAAAACTTGTTTATGGCTTGTGTTCGCTAGTTAGAGTAAAAGATAAATCGGCTATGATTTTGTTTGCAAAAAGAAAGGAAATAAAGTAATTTCTTGGGTCAGTAGTTCCTAAAATTTCTACGTTATTTTACCGGATCTTCGAAATCTCGGATTTATTTAATGGACAGCTAAGACACAAAACAGCGACGGGGAAATTAATAAATCTTAATTAATTCCTCTCAAATACCTCTACAGAATTCATATGAAAGTTTTAATGGTTTCAGGCGGCAGAGGCGGCGTATATAGGTTCACATATGAAATAGTCAGCAGACTTTCTAAGAAAGGCTACAACTTTTTCGTGATCTTTCTCACCGGGAATGAAGATTTGATGGATCCTCCGCTTAAAAAGGTGCCGTTCACGTTTATTAACAACCCAAAACACTGGTGGGACACCCTAAAGTTTTTTAGGATAAGGGAGTTTGACATAATTCACTCAAACTTTGCAGCACCAATACCCTTCCTTTCAATCGCGAAAAAGCCGATAATTTTCACGTGCCACGGATTGCCTCTACCGTGGCTGGCAGAAGGTTTCAATGAAAAGTTTCTTTACACCATTGAAAAATTGGCATTTTACATAGTCGACAAAAAAGCAACGAAAATAGTGTCCGTCTCAAAAACCCTCCAAAAACAAATCGTAGCGACCTACAATATTCACTCGCAAGTAATATATCATGGAATAGAACCTACAATATACCAAGGCGCAAAGGAAGATAAAGTTGAATGCAAGAGGCTTCTTGGGGCGAACCCTGAAGAAAAAATTATACTTTTTGTCGGTACACTCCACCCCTTTAAGGACCCGTTGACGCTTATAAAATCTTTTAGCATAATAGCAAAGAAACAAAATAAAATTAGGCTAATTTTAGTCGGTGAAGGAAAATTACGCCCCAAAATACTTGAACTCGCTAAAAACTTCAAAGTTTTAGATAAAATCAGCATCCACAGCCGACTAAAATTTGATGAGCTTGTTCTTTTTTATCGTGCTGCTGACGTCTTTGTTCTTCCATCAATAAGTGAAGGTTTGGGCATTGTGACCTTAGAGGCCATGGCGTCTGGCACTCCATGCATTGTATCCAACGGTGGGGCATGTCCGGAAATAGTGCAAGACTGTGGGCTCATTTTTAAGCAAGGAGATTATCGCGACCTAGCTGAAAAAATCCTTCAAGTTTTGGAGGACGACAACTTGGCACAAACATTAGCCTTAAAAGGATACGAAAGGGTTAAAAAAGTTTTTTCATGGGAAAAGGCGGTTGCCCAATACGAAAAGCTCTACTCTTGTCTTATAAAGTGAGCTACGATACCTTGTAAACTTCTAAAATATCCAAACGTGCACGCAAATACTTGTCACCACTAGTAATTCTACTTAACTCCCTACTTAACAAAGCAACCTTTAACAAATGCTCTCCTTCATCCAAAACGCTATTAAGCACAATTACTTTCTCCGGATTTCCAGTGCCATTAAATATTTGTGACTGATTCTCGTCAACCTGAACTTTAAGAGATGTTGTTTCATTTGCCCAATAACTTAGATATACAACATAATTTCCCTTTTCTTTAATAGCAAATAGTACCTCTATGGCTGGCGTTTGGGCTATATTCCCTGTCATCCAGCATTCAAGCACTAGTGGATAATCTCCCCAGCTTTTATTAGATGGATACCAGTTGCCATATACAACCCTTGAATGCTGGAAAATTGGAATGATCAGTTTTCCCTCAGTTTCACGCAGCTTTGTCACGTTAACGATGTAGAGGTTATCTTCTCCTAACGGTTCCATAAATGCCTCAAAATCTCTCGGGATGGCTACAAGATCGGTGAACTCCAATCCATAGACGACCACAGCATCATCATGCGATTGGAAGTTTGCGCAGATTTCTTGGAATAACATGTTTGAAGTTTGCCTGCTAGACCAGTAAAAGAAAGGCGTCGGCATCCAATCCCGAAGATAGTAAACACTGCCAACATATGTGTAAACGTTCCCAATAACAGCCCTACCCCAGTTATAAATACGTTGTCCAGCTTCGCCGGCATAACGGTCTGAATAGTCAGCAACTATTATTATTGGCTGGTTGTGAAACTTTTGCTTTAAAAATAGCATTTTCTCGTAGGTTTCTGGACGGATAGATATGTTATAGAAATTCATAAACAAGAGAGTTGATAAATTGAAGATAATCACGAAAACGGGTATACTAAACCTTAGCTTCACCCTCGAAGATTTTATTTTTTGAATAATTCTATAATTGACTTCTTCAATTTTATGAATTGCAAGAAAAGGCGTTGGAAAGAGGATAACTGCTCTCTCAGAAAATATCATAAAGGAAGCTTCAAAATACTGGACTAATCCAAATATCACTGAAATGAAACCCCACACAACAAAAAGCTTTTTTAAAAAATCTCTTTCACCTCTAAACCGAACTTCACAGATTAACTGATAAATTCCAATCAATCCTGCGGGACCTAAATAAGCAAGCCACTGCCATATTTCCATTACACTTCCTTTGAATGATCCACCAGAGTACACCAGTAACTTTCTGATGTGAATGTAATACATCGTAGCGGCAGGCAAAATAGAAATTAACAAGAAAAATGTAAGGGCTGTTTTCTCAATTTTTCCCATGCTTTTTTCGGTGGACAATGATAAAACTAAAATGAACGTTAAGAACAATGTGCTTTCGATATGGGTAAAAGAAGATAAAACAAGCAGAAAAGTTGCGATTCCTAAGTAATGTTTTTTCGCGTTTCTTAAATATAAATGCAAGAAATATATAGTTGGTAGAAGCATATTGAGCGCTAATAGATTGTTATGAAGATCTGAAGCTATCCTAAATGCGCCGAACCATGAAAGGATTGTGGCTGTGTAAATTTTCCAATCTCCATTAGGGTACATTTTTGTCAAGAGAAAATAGGCTTCGATTAAAAGTATGAATAATAGGACTGGAGGAAGAAGTTTCTCCACAATAAAAGCATTCACACCTAGCCTTACAAATAAACTTCCAAAAGCTATGTAAACGAAGTTGTTAAAGTCCAATTTTGCAATGAAACTCAAATCTTCGGCAATAGTCCTTATTTGCCAGATGTATCTTGGAGTATCCCAACCCACTGGCACAAGAAGCATACTAGCAGGATAAAAAATATAAAAAAACATAAACACAAATGCTGTGATAAAGGTAAAAACGAGCATCGCCTTTTTCATTTTGTCTTCCAGCTTATAACACCTCTGAGCATTCCTAATGTGTAGCTAAAGTACATAGAAATCATTATGAATGGGGTGAAAAGGAAGTGTTCAATTTTCTTAAACTTGTAATACGCATAAATCGAACAGAGAAGTGCGAATGCCACAAAGGATGCGACAATGAAAAGAAGCAACAGAGGTTCAAGAATGATTATTGGGACAATTATTAGCATTAATAGGAAAGCAATCAAGGGCGAAAGATTTGTTTTGCCAATATGTGGGTACTCCTTCATTGCGCGTCCTCGTCCCTTGCCGTAATTGTAAAAATGTCGCATGAAACTACGCCAATCCCATATCTTCCACATGTGTTCCACCTCAACTTTGGGATCGTAAACTATTTTGTATCCGAGGCTTCTAATTCTTGAGCAGACTTCAACATCCTCGCAATAGTTGGTATCCTTAAAACCTCCAACTTTTTTAAGGGCTTCTTTCTTAAAAAAGGCATTACATGTTGGCACATAAGAAACTTCGCGCTTGTTTGGAAAATTAGAGAACGTAACCGACCACCCATTAATGAGAGGAATGGAAATGATGCTCAAAGAAATTTGAGAAAATTCTGGAAGAGCCCTATGAGGTTTTACGGTTCCTCCAACAACTCCTATTTTTTCATTTTCGCATGCCTTAACTCCGCTTATCAGCCACTTGTTATCGACAACGCAATCATCGTCTACAAATGCAACAACCTCTCCAGAGGAGTTTTCCACCCCAATGTTTCTTGCTGCCCCTCTAGACGTGTTTGGCTGTTCAATAACCTTTATTGGGACATCAGTTGTCGGAAACGTTTGTAATAAATTTTTATGACAAACAAGGACAATCTCGTAGTCTTCAAAATCTTGATTAATAAGCGATGTTAAAGTCTCATTTATTCGCGAATTCAATTCTTTTGTTATTATTACAACTGAAATTTTGGGCATAGCGCATTCCTTGCATCGCTGTGCAAAATTGTCATGACAAGCAACTCGGGTATGGGAAATTAGCTGGATGATTTCAGCACATGATTGTTCGTCTAAGGTCTAGGAACATTGGTGCTCGGCTGTTTTCCATAAAAGTTATTGGCATATAGAATGTTGGCCGCCATATAGGAGTTGATCCAACAAAGTACCATCTTAGGGTAAATAGATGTAGTGTGTTTTTCATCCCGTCTACTAACGCGTTGAGTTTTTGCTTTCCTACCCTCCTTCTATAAGGTACTGGTATCTCTGCAGACTTAAAGAATCTGAAGGCAAAAACTTTTATTTCCTCTGAAAATGCCATACCATCAGCTAGAAAATCTATTTTATCCAGTATGCTTTTTCGGAAAACCCACATTCCTGATTGTGAATCGTTAATGTTTACTCTGAAAAGAAGTTTTGTAGTATAGGTTAGTATCTTGTTTCCAATGAGGTGGAGCCATGGGAAGCTTTTATGTGTAAACTTTTTCATTCTATTTGTTGAGATGAAATCCAGCCTGTATGTGTCTAACATTTTAACTAGTTTTGGAATTAGAAAGGCGGGATATGAGTAATCTCCGTCTAGTGTTACTATTATATCTCCGCTTGCATGTGAAAAACCGGTTTTGTAGGCTCTTCCATATCCTCTTCGCGGTTCAACAATAACTTTTGCCCCATTTTTGCAAGCTATTTCCCTTGTACGGTCGGTAGACCCGCCATCTACTACTATGATTTCACATTTGTAGCCTATTTTTTCAAGTTCTTTTTTAGGGAGTTCATTCAATACCTTTTGTAACCCTTCTTCTTCGTTTAGAACTGGAATAACTATGCTCACTAACTTTGGGATGCTCAACGCTTAACCTTACCTTGCTCATATTTTTTAAGGCGTTAACATTTAAGTTTATCGCACTAGTTACGAATCATGGCTTATAAAAGTAACTGTTTGTCCGCCTTATTTCTCTTATTTCCTTTTGTAATATGTTAGGGGATGGCTTACTTTTCTACATATTTCATCTGGCTCTATGCATAGTCCATGCGTTTTGAGCGTGTCACAATTTGGAGGCTTGTATCGTGTTCTTGAACCCCGTTCACCAGCGATGTGTTCCACTTGGTAGCGGGTCATGCGTTCGTTGAAGTCTGAGGAGGTTCTAAATAGTTCAATTATGTTTTCGGTGGGCATTCTTATGTTCACAAGAAAGGATGTTAAAGTGAATCTTCCTATGTGGGATATGTGGCGTCCCTTAGAAGCAGCGTCATAGAGGGCTTTTATGCATGGTGGAAAGGCATCTTTTTTAAGGGTTCTCGGGATGCCCTCTATTTCCGCTTTGCTGACTTTTTCAAGTGTTAAGCTCTTGATTCTCTCAACTATTTCTGTTATTTTTTGGGGAAATTCCGGCAGATCCTTTATTTCTATGCGTTTTTCTATGTGTTTTCTGATTTCTTCACTGAGTAGTCTTGCAGTTTCGTTTAGTGTTAGGTAAACGTTTCCGTCTTTTAGTAGGCGGTTTACTAGTTTCCATTTTTTCTCCCGGAGGTTCGATGTGTTTTTGAGGTAGTCAGTAAAATGAAGCTTAAATTGGTATGGGGTTTCTGTTTCCGGGTTTGTTGCGATTTTCCATTGGAAGCTGCTTGCTATTGCCAAAATTTTTTCTGGCGGCTCGTTTTTCATGGTGTTGTAGGCTTGTTTTGCCTCTGCTAGGGCGTATCTTCTCTTTATGAAGGAGGTTTGAGTGGCTGCTGCTAGCATTGTTGCTGTTGGGAATGATAGGATTTCTATTTCCTCGTTTTTGGTTTTTCTTGTTACTATTGCATATAATATTGCTTCTTCCACTCTTTCTTTGGCGCGTTCTAGAATTTGGACGAATTCTGGACTTGCTAGGTCTTCAATTTTTAGGTCTAGGGTTTTTACGTATTCTGCTGCTTCTTTTAGGAAGGGGTATTTGGCTAGGTCGTTTTTTGTGAATTTAACGGTTGTAACTTGCATTTTTTCACTGTTAGGTTGTTTCTATTCTTGGTGCTAGGTAGAAGGTTAGTTTTCCTTCTTTTGCTTGTTGGAAGTCTATTTTTATTGGCATGTCTGTTGAGAATTCGAGGGTGGCTATGTCTGATGTGGCTGACGCCGCCTTAATTATTTCTGAGAGGTAGCTTAGGCTGAAAGTAGCCTTTGAGGGTTCTTTTGCCTCTAGGTTTAGTAGTGCGTCGCTTCCCCTTTTCAGTTCTATTGTGGCGCCCATTAGGTCGCCTGTGGCTTGGAAAACTAGCTTTTCGTTGTCTGCCTCTATTCGGACATGGTCGCTTACGAGTTCGGCGTCTTCCACTGCTTGGCGTAAGCCGTCTGTTGTGGCTTTTGCTCTTACGTTAAATGTTATTTTTGGTGTCGGTACCTCTTCCTCTGATGCTTCGAGGGTTGGCATTGTAAAGTTTCGCGTATACTTTCCAGTTATCTTCAACTGTAGACGTCCAGTTTTTTCATCTAGAGCCAGCTCAATAACCTCGTCCTTCCCGGCTCTTTTCAGAAGTTTTAACAGTTCGCCTATGTTTATGCACATTTTTGTTGGTTCAGTGCAGACGTACTCCTCGAAAACTGTTTTCGGCCATTCGAAGTCCACCATGGCGACGCGGGATGGGTCCATCGCCCTAAGCGTTAGGGCTTCAGGCGTTATCTGGAAAGTAGCTTCGTCAACGAGGATGGATATAGCTGTCGCCATGTCCCTCAGAAGCTTAGCGTCTGAAACTTTAAGCTTAAACACTTGCTTCACCTTTTAACTTGGATATGGCTTGAGAGCTATAAAAGATTTGATGTTGCCTTTTGTTTAAGTGTAATAGAGAGCACTATGTTTCTGCTCTCCAGACTAAAATCACGTTGTCGTTTCCGGAAGGCGGTGGAATGGCGCATGTAACAATTAAGTGTGTGACGTTTGCGGTCACATACTTGTTGCCCATAGCATCCGCAGATGCAGCTTCAACGCTCCAGCTTTTTGGGGCTCCAGCCAAGCCGTGTGAAAGCACTTTCACGGCTTGGACCTTATCATTTACAGCAAATTTTTATTCGAAGAAAATCTGAGGTGCTTGACTTTTTAATTCTTTCTTAGTCTTCTATAAGTGTGAAGAACGTCTTAATTAAAGCGATAATCATTAGAATAGCTCCAATAAAAATAAATATGTAGCCAATCTGCCAATATGGGTGCTCAATATAACCTCTAATACTTCTTTCTTGAAAGAGAAGGATGATGCCAGTTAAAATAATTGCTAAGCCCCAAGAAGCAATCAATAACCATACAACTACCTTCAATTTCAAATATGATCACCTCAAATAACAAGTTGTTTTAAAAGTATTATGTTAACGATTTTAAAACTTTTTATTTTAAAACTGGCCAGTTTATTATGAAAGAAATTCTAATGGGTTAATAGTGCATCTTCTTTGAAATATTTTTATGAGTATTCTCTGAATGTGTAGCCGCATTTTGTACAGCGCAAGAACTGAGTTGAGGATTCGTCTGCCCCTCGTGTTTGCACCTGCCAAACGTAAGCCGTGTTGTTTCCGCATTTTGGGCACTCGATTCTGACTGTTGGGAGGGTTCTGAGTTTTTGTTCTTCCTTGCCTATCACTGCAACTTGTTGTTGTGGATTATGCTGAATAATTTTTGCAACTTTTGGTGCGGCTTTTTCGCTTACTATGCGCTTCTTGTAGCCGCATTTTGAACAAGTAAGCGTTAAGGATTCCTTTTTCTCAGATTTCGCCTTCTTTGGCACGAGGCGCGTTCCACATTTTGGGCAAAATTCCATTGTTTTAAACTCCGATTTCCGTTTGTTTTCCCATGCTTCGGTGTCTTTTAAACTTTTTCTTTTAACAATTAGGATTGGTGCTAAATTGTGCTAAGCCCAGATGCAATTAAATGTGCAACTCGAAGTGCCTCAGGCATGTAGCTCCGCGTCGATGTCAACTGCAGAATCCTTCTAGCATCCTCCTCGGAAATTCCAGACATCTGCATGTAAATCTTGCTTTTTCCGCCGTTTAGGAGCACCTCGTAAAGTTCTCCGGCGTTAAGTATGGCTTTCCAGCGCTCTTCACTTTTTGGAAGCTTTTTTAGGGCTTCATGGATTTGGTAAAAGTTTGGTTTATTCCGTGTTACGGCTATCACCGGAAGCCCTGTGGCCACATTAAGTTTTTTTATGTCCACCACATTGAAGCCCGCAATAGTTACGCCGTTAAGCATTACGACCCTTAACTGTTTATGGTGGGGAGACTTCTGTATCATGGACGCGATTTTTCTTGTGGCTTCAAATCCGTCAACCCTAACCATTGTGTGCATAACCCCGTCAAGCCAATATCCGCCTCGGAAAACAACGCCAACAACGGGCACTAAACCTTTCGTATGAAGTTTAAATACTCCATCGTCAATCCCTAAAACGCGGATTTCCGGCTTTATTACACGAAACTTTTGTGTAACTGGCAAAATTTTCCCTCAGTTGTCCAGCAGAAATAGAGGCTGCTACCATTATAAGTTTAGCGAAAAAGTTTGAGGTGAAATAGCGTAATATAAGGAAACTTAAAAATTCTTGGAAGTGCAAATTAAAACGTTAAGGCTGACATGTCATGGCTAAAACAGAAACCATAGGCGCATTTTTGATAGCCATTGGGCTTCTGCTAATTATTCACCATATCATTTTCTGGCAGAGACCTTTTGACTTGGCTGACATGCTGCACCACGAGTTTTTCGAGGCAGTATTTTTCACGGCTGGGGTAACCCTCCTAATAGTGGCATGGTCAAATCGGCGGAGAGGATGCCGGTAATGAACCTTCTAATCTACGGCGGAACAGTAGTCACAATGCGTGGAGACGAAATAATTCGTGATGGCGCCATAGCAATAGAAGGCAAAACCATAATTGATGTTGGAAAAGCCGGGCAGATGTTGAGGAAATACGCAAGCGGCTATGAGAAGATAAACGCAAAAGGAAAGGTTGTGATTCCAGGGCTAATAAACACTCATCAACACGCAGCCATGAGCCTACTGCGGGGTTATGCTGACGACTTACCCTTGCAAGAGTGGCTTGAAAAATGGATATGGCCCATAGAAGGGTTGATAACGGCTGAAGACATTTTTGTGGGTAGCTTGCTGACAGCCGTCGAATCCATAATGGGTGGTACAACAACCGTTAACACAATGTACCACTACATGCCCGGAGAAAACGAGGCGAAAGCTTTTGCGGAAGCCGGCATTAGAGGTGTTGTTGGTCACGTTTGCTTTTCATGGAGAAAAGATGAAGATAGGAGGGCGTTGAGGGATTTAGCCAGAAATTGGCATAATAAGGCTGACGGGCTTATTCGCGTCAGCGTTGATCCCCACGCGCCTTATACTATTGACCCAGAATACATGAGAGAACTGAAGGTTTTACGCAAAGAACTCAATAGAAGGTATGGTTCAGAAAGGGCGCCTATCATATGGCACATTCATGTAGCCGAAACATTTGATGAAGCTGATAAGATACGGAAAGCCTTCAACGTTGATGTTAAAGACGGTGTGGTGGAGTATTTGGACTCTTTAGGCGTTTTAGACGAGCACGTTATTGCAGCACACTGTGTGGCACTGACAGATAAGGACATTGCAGCAATGAAAGCCAGAGATGTCAAAGTTTCCCACAACCCAGTTTCGAATCTTAAGCTTGCCTCCGGCATAAGTCCTGTTCCAAAAATGTTGGAGCGTGGTATAACAGTTTCCCTCGGCACAGATAGTCCCTGCTCCAATAATGCGGCGGACATGTTCGAAGCTATGAAAGTGGCAGCTTTACTCCATAAAGGTGTTAACAGAAATCCGACGGTGATGCCTGCGCAGCAAGTCCTTAAAATGGCAACTTTAGATGGAGCCAAGGCGCTATCTTGGGAAAATGAGATAGGCTCGATAGAGGTTGGAAAAAAGGCGGATTTAACCATTATAAACTTTGGAAAGCCGCACCTATCTCCATTATACAGCGAATTTAGCCATCTGGTTTACGCTACAAAATCATCGGATGTCGAAACCGTCATAATCAATGGTAAAATAGTGATGGAAAACAGGCGGTTAACGACTTTGAACGTTAAGAAGGTTATGGAAATGGTTGAGAAAGCTAAAAACCGCCTTTTAGAAAAGCTTCAAGCGCAACGTTAAATAGTCATGCGGAAAAATGCATAGCGAGAAGGCGATTTAATGGCAAGCTTCAAAGTTAAAGATGAAAGCCTAGCCCCGAAGGGAACGCTGCAAATAGAATGGGCCTCAAGACACATGCCTGTTCTAAACCAAATTAAGAAAAGATTCAGCGAAGAGAAACCCTTAAAGAATATTGTGCTAGGCGCATGTCTCCACGTCACAAAAGAAACAGCCGTGCTAGTTGACGCCTTTCTCGCTGGGGGCGCAAAAGTCGCCCTTTGCGGCTCCAACCCGCTTTCAACGCAGGATGAGGTTGCAGCGGCACTGGCGGAGAAAGGCGTCTACGTCTACGCGTGGCGTGGTCAAACAACAGACGAATACTACTGGTGTATTGAAAGGGTCATAGACCAGAAGCCATCGATAACATTAGACGACGGAGCCGACCTAGTCAGCACAATCCACAGTAAAAGAACAGACGCACTGTCAAACGTTAAGGGAGGCACGGAAGAGACAACAACCGGTGTTTTAAGGCTCAGAGCCATGGAAAGGTCTGGAACCTTGAAATACGCGATAATAGCCGTTAACGACGCTTACACAAAATATTTGTTTGACAATCGTTATGGAACTGGTCAGAGCACAATCGACGGCATTTTAAGAGCAACAAACATTCTTTTAGCTGGGAAAAACTTTGTTGTTTGCGGTTATGGATGGTGCGGCAGAGGAGTTGCGATTCGAGCAAGAGGAATGGGCGCCAACGTCATTGTCACAGAAGTAAACCCGTTAAGGGCTCTTGAAGCAGTTATGGACGGCTTCCGCGTAATGCCAATAGGCAAGGCGGCCGAAATAGGCGACATCTTCCTAACAACTACGGGCGATATAAGCGTCATTAGAAAGGAGCATATGAAGAAAATGCGGGACGGAACCATCCTCGCCAACAGCGGTCACTTCAACGTTGAAATAAGCTTAAAAGACCTTGAAGAACTGGCAGCTTCGAAGAGAACTGTTAGACCGAACCTTGAAGAATACGTCTTAAAGGATGGCAGAAGGCTGTACTTGCTTGCTGAGGGACGGCTTGTAAACTTGGCGGCTGCTGAAGGACACCCCTCCGAGGTTATGGACATGTCCTTTGCAAACCAAGCCCTAAGCGTCGAATACCTCGTTAAAAAAGAGAAAATGCCGCCAAAAGTATACCTTGTTCCAAAGGAAATAGACGAAACAGTGGCTAAGTTGAAACTTGAGGCAATTGACGTAAAAATAGATGAGCTGACAGAGGAGCAGAGAAGGTATTTGGCAGAGTGGGAGATGGGCACAACTTAACATTTTGTCATTGATGTGATATGGTAAACTTTAAAAGGAAAGTAAACAATAAACATGGCTTTGTGTGGTGACGTGTAAATGGTAAGCAAAGATCAATCAATAGGAGGAGCAATATTCCTCATATGCCTCATAATAGCAATATTCTATGTGATAACACTGTTCTATCCGGATTGGATTGTGAATTTAGGCTGGGCGAGTAAACCCGAGCATGTTCAGTTTTGGCTAATTGCGATACCGGTTTTCATAGCGTTCATAGCCATAATGGGAATTGGCGCTTGGATTGGTTGGACAATGGCTACGACACCTCCACCAAAGCCTATAGAAGAGATAACAAGTGAAATCGAAGAAGAGGAAAAGAAAGAGGAAACAGCTAAAGAGTCTAAAGAGACAGCAGAGACCAGAGAGAAGGAGAAGGGGAAAAGCCAAAAGTAAGCGTTTCAAAGTCCAAGCATTTGAAAGGCAAAGTGTAACGCAACATTAACTGCTGTTGCTATGCCAAAAACTAAAATAACAATTTTCGGAGAAATTGAGGTTAGGGAACTTTCCTCGCTTTTTGGCTGAATTTCATATGCCGTAATCTCTTGAGTTTCAGCGTCCACGTGAATGATGGCTGTAAGTTTCTTCATTTCCACCTCAACAGTGTAGATTCCCTCTTCTAGAGAAACCCTCTTCGGCTTTATGCCTCCTTTATGCCCTATTCTTTTGAGAAAACCTGTAGCAATAGCTGTGACTGATTCAGCGTTAAGCTTCTTCATTTGTGCTGCTGGAGTTATGACGCCTGGAGCCTTTTTCTGCAGAACTGCCGCCAACTATGGTGTCCCCTATCATTTTAGGCATTTTGAATGTTTAAAAGAAGGTGTGTGTATCATTGGCAACCAACCTATTCAGTTATGGTTTTCAGCATGCACTGCACTATTTTTTCGCATACAATACACTCTTCCGGAACGCTCTCTTTTGATGAGCGTTTGCTCAAATATCCAAAATAATGTTTGCATTCGGTTTTCTCTGGAACGGTCTGAATTTCACGTTTTTCGTTTACCAATGGTTTTTCTTTAGTTTCGCTTTCTTCCTCTGGAATTTTTTGTTCTGTAGCAGATATGAAGACAGGTTTTTCAACCATTATTTCTGCAAGGCAGTATGGGCATGCCTCATAAACGACGTCATTTCTAACGTCTTCAACTTTTATCGGGGTTGCGAAGTTTTTCCCGCATAGAGGGTTTGGGCACGTGTGGCTTTTGTTTTCTGCGGGGTCTTCCCTCTTCTTTTTCGTAGCTATTCCTCCTTTAAATTAGAATTGGACTCCGAGTTTATAGTGTTGATGAATCCAGAATACTTATCCTAACTAATCTTTGCAAAAATGATGTTATGGGGATGCCAGTTTTTTTAGGTCCTCCTCCCCCTCAGCGTAGCCGGAAGCGATTAGGATGTCGCCCACTTGGATTCGCGAGTCTGGTTTTGGGCGTATACATTTTTCTCCCCTTTTTATAGCTAGAATCCACATGCCCGTTTCCTCTGGGATTTTTGCTTCCCGCAAAGTCTTGTTTGCTAAAGGTGAGTTTTCTGCTACCTTTGTGTACGTGATTGTTTCTTCTGCCTCTTCTATGGCTAGTGCGAGCACCGGGTGGGGTTCTATGCCTCTTAAAACGACTTCGGCTATTTGTGCAGCTGCATCAGCTATCTTTTCTGTTACAACGCCAAGTCTTATCAGTCCTAGGAAGCCTTTGGCTTCCTCTTTTTTGAATTTGCTTGATAGGACCAGTAGTTCAAATTCGGTGTGCAGTTTATCCATGTATTCTTCGAGTTTTTGAACCTCTTCAGCTAGCTCCTTGCTGCTTAGGAGCAGCGATGAATAAGCCAAATCAATCATCAGTTCGGATGTGTCTTTAAGCTCTACGAAGCGTTCGACGATTTCCTCAAATTTTTTCTGGTTTTTCTCCGCCATAAACTAGTCCTCCAGCTTGTCTGGTTTTCCCTCGCAGAGTTCCTTCAGCTCTTTTAATCCTTCGTGGGTGCCGCGGGCGATGAGGATGTCGCTAGCCTTGACTTTCTCTTTTTCTTTTGGGTTTATTATCCAGTCGTTTTCTCTGAATATGGCGATTATGTCTATGCCCATTCTTGGGGCTAGTTCGAGCTCGCCTATATCCTTTCCAACTAGAACCGATTTTTCGTTTACTTTGGCTTTTGCTAACCGTTCTTCAACTCTTTCGAAGATTTCGCCCACAATGGGATGTACCCCTATATTCTGCGTTACTATTGCAGCTATGTCTGCTGCAGCGTCTGAAATTTTGTCTGTAGCGGCGGCCACCTTTGAAACACCAACCAGCACTTCTGCGTCTTTTGCGTCTCTTGCCGCCACCATAGTGACCATTTCAAGATGGTAAGCCAACGTGTCTATGCGTTTTTCCAGCTCCAAAACGTCTTCCGCCAAGTCTTTGTCGTTGAAGAGGGCAGCCGAATAAGCCAAGTCAATCATTAGTTCGGAGAGGTTTTTCATTTCGCGGAGAACTTCCCTCACTGTTACGGGCTTATATTCAATTTTTTCAAAGGGAGGCATAGCGTTTTAGGCTCTCCGACCAGAATATTTAGCAGCGAACATTTTAACTCTTATCCCCTTAAGGCTGGCTTTTGGAGTAGTTTTCAAGCTAATATTCCAGTCCATAAGACAAGCGCCACAAGAAGCGAAATAGTTGTTATACTGTCGGCAAGGGAACTCTCGATGGGAATTTCAAAATTGTCCGGGTCTAAACCCCTCTGATAGGTTAAGATGGCAACGGAATAGGAAACCAAAATTATTAGAGAAGCGGCGAAAATGTTGACTGTGAAGAGGAAAAACGTAAATGTTACAAGGCTTACTGGCGCAAACGTTCCAGTTATTAGCAAGGCTAAAACTGAATAGGCAAAATACATTATTAGGGATGCAACCCACGCGCCTGAAATCTCCATCAAATGGCTTTTCATGGATGAAAATGACGCCTTAAGGGTTCCGAGAGCAAGTTTTGTTGTGGCTGTTGAGCCGACAACAGCGCCTACATCGCCTATAGTGTCAATTAACGCTGGATAAACAACATATACCTGGCTAAGTTCCTTTCCACGTATGAGTCCCTCCACCTTCCCCAAGGTTGCCCCCGCAACGTTAACTACAAAAGATACTAAAACAAGCGTTAACAGTGTTTCTTTCAAAGTTTTGATGAACTCTGGCTCCCTTGCATTTTTAACCAAAAAGAATGCAGAGGTTAATAGCAATGCCAAACTTATAAGAGTGAAGATATAGCTCCAGAGAAGGCTGTTGGCAAGGAAGAGACTAAGCACTGTGATGTATATTGAGGTTATTAGGAGGTCTGCCACGGTGGACTCTATTGGATATAAGATTATGTCTGGATCAAGTCCATGCTTAAAGGAGACGAAGGAAGCAGTCAACGTCAGCGGTGAAATGACAATTAACGCCAGAGTCATCGTCGCCATAAAAACGCTTATCAGACCCAAAAATTCTCCAAAGCCGCTTAAAAAGGCTGCAATTAGGCTCATCATGAGGCTTGCTTCGAAAGTCATAATCACAATTGCTTGGAAGAGTAAATAGAAACTCTTCGTGTTTCCGAAAAGGCGTGGTTGAACTGTTCCAAGGTGCAGAGCAGTGCTTAAACGTCCACAAAATAAGCCTCCTATAACCCCACGGGCACTGAGGATAGGTGGATAGATCACGACTGCCCATGGTGCTTTTGCAAAAAGTCCAGAATTGAAAGCGATTATTGCTCCTGCAGCTATTCCGAAAATGTTGAAGGCGTAAGCCATCACTGACTGCTTTAGGGTTTCGGCGAATCGCGGTTTAGCCTTCAAAGCCATAAATTAACCTCCAGAAGCTCTTGCAGACCACGGTAAGAAGAGTGCATAGTAGGCAAAGGGTTAGAAGGCTGAGTTTATGATTGGATTGTTTTAAGTGGAAGTCTTGATGGGCACGACTGAGCAAATAGAGATTCACGTTTTGTTCTTTTCGCGTGCTTTTGGCTAGCCTCATCATTTTCGCCTTCTTGACTTTCCCCGTCGTTTTCCATCCATAGGCACTCCTTCAAAGCGGCTTTTTTCAGCGTGCCCTCAAACTCCACCGTTTATATCGCTCCCAAACCTCTTACAATTGAGATGGCAACCCCTTTAATTATTTTTCCGACAAATCCAAAATCCATATCCAAAATTCATAACCGTTTTAATTAGCTAACCTCTAAATTCGCAGTGCAGCGGTGAAAACTGTTGTATGCCATTTGGGTAAAGATTGATGAAACAATGCCATGGATTGAACTCAGCGGAACATACCAGACAAGAGAAGAGGCTAAAAGGATGGCAAGAGAACTTTTAAGTAAAACAAGAGTAAGAATTGTTAAGGTTGAGAGAGAGCGAAGGCAAATGAAGGCTGTGATGACTGTAAAACGGTAAACTAGGCTTAAACTTTAGAACCCCCTCACTTCTTTCAGTTTTAGGTTTCTGGCGAAGGATAGCATGTGACGCACTTGCATTCCTTGAGGGTTGGCAGGTCTTCTTGATGAAGCTTGCAAATAACTTTTTCATATCTTATGGCAACGCATATTTCGCAAAGTTTCTCTATGACACTTTCCGGCGTTGCGTCTTCCCTGGCGAGGGCTTCAGCCAGTCTTGATATCATTTTCATGGCTTCTTCAGACCGGGCTATTTCCTTTGTAAGTGCCATTCCCCTTTCACCTTTAAAATATTGAGTTATGGCTGCAGGGGTTAGCTCCATCTTTTCAGAAGCCTCGATTTTTCTCATGTTGTACTTTTCTATGAGCTCTTTTGTTACTAGTACTCTTATTGCTGGGAGAAGGTATTTCACTACAATTACGCATGGGGGTTTCAAGGGTTTTCCCATGTTATTTTTGGCGGTAGGTTTATATATTTTTAACGGCGTTAAATAATTTTTAACGGTGTTAAAATGACCGAAATCCACCTAACCACACTAGAAAAACTCCGCGAACACGAAGAAACAGACCCAACACACCTAAAAGAACTAACACAACAAATAGCCACGGACAAAATCCTAAAACAACCAATAGTTGTCGACGAAAAAACAAACACAATATTGGACGGAGAACACCGCTTCAACGCCCTTAAAAGCCTCGGATGCAAAAGAATCCCAGTAATCTACGTGGATTACAACTCGCCAAACATCGTGGTCCAAACATGGAGAAACAGCTATAGCCTAACAAAAAGGGATGTTGTGGAAGCCGCTTTGTCTGGTAAGCGTTTTCCGCCTAAAACAACATGCCACATGATAAAAAACAGTGAAACTCTGTCGCATCTATCGTCTATTGAGAAGAGGGTTGACATTCCTCTTGAAGTGCTGAAAAGCGAACTTACGCTTACCTCCATAAAAAATGTGAAAGTCGCCATGAATGTTGAACTCACAGATGTTCTGCCGGTATACGCTAGCTTCCTTAAAACAAAAGTTATTGATGTTCCCCTGATAATAGATAAGCGGACAGGCGTTTTACTACATGGTTATGAAGCCTTCCAAGCGCTCGACCTACTCTCAGTAGAGAAAGCACCAACGTTTAAGGTGAACTTGAAAAAAGTGGAAATCAAGGTACCAAACATGGAAAACTTGTCTAAAGAAAGGATAATCGAAGCTGGGATTAATGGACCAAAACTCCCGCCAAAAAGTTTTACCCTCCTCACGGAGCCGGTCAAAATTAGTGTTCCTCTGGAGCGGTTAGTGGCTGAAAAGAGGCAAAGCAGCAAACTGCTTAAAGTTTACAATGGTACTTTAGAATTGCTTTATGAGGGGTGGCCAACCCCTCTTGTAAAGCTAAATTCCTTGTCTTCTGCTTTTCGCAGCGTTTGGGCTAAGCTTGAATGCTACAATCCCTTTAGCAACAGCATAAAGGACAGAATAGGCTGGGCAATGATTAAAGAAGCTATGGAAAATGGAGAACTTAAAACGCTTTTGTATGAAGCTACATCCACAAATACGGGGATAGCCCTAACCTCCATAGCCAACACCCTCGGCGTGAAAACAAGGCTTTACATACCAAAAACCATACAAAAAGCAAGCGACATCTACCTTGAAGTTCTCGGAGCAGAGGTCGTGCGGCTTCCAGTAGGCTTAACTGTTGAGGCAATAAGCCAAGTGGAAAAGGAGGCAAAAGCCGACAAGGCTGCACACCTAAACCAATTTGAAAACGATGCCAACTTCAAAGTTCACCTAAAAAATACAGCTAGAGAAATAGACGAGCAGCTAAATAGCCTTGGCTTAAAGCCCACATGCATAATCGGCGGACTTGGAACATCAGGCCATATAAGCGCCATATCCTACTACTTCAAATCCAAATACGAAGACGATGTAAAAATCGTAGGTGTCCAACCAGCCCAAAACGAGATTATCCCGGGCATTAGGAGGATAGAAACAGGCATGAAATGGTACCATAACGTATGCTTCGACGAAGTAGTGGACGTGAAGCAGACAGAAGCCATAGAAGGTGCAATAAAAATAGCGAGAAAAGAAGGTCTACTTGTAGGGTTAAGCTCCGGAGCCGTTGTTTACGCCTTCCAGAAAATTGCCGAAGAAAAAGGCATATACGTTCTCGTTTTCCCAGACAGCGGATACAAGTATGTAGAACAGTTTGAAAAATATTTGGCAAGCGTTTCGCCGAAAAACTAGAGAGGGGCTATCCAATTTAACAATTATTTAGACAGCTAATAATTGACGTTGAAGAGGTGGAACGAGAAATTTTGCTTTTAGCCTTTCATCAACAAGAATAGGTTTTTAAGCACCTTTCGTTCTTTTAGAAAGGCTTGGATTACGATGAAAAATTTAGCCACACTTAAAGTAAAAGTTAGCAGAATTATGACAAGAAACCTCATCACGGTTTCAGTTGGCAGCACAGTGGAAGATGCTGTGAAAAAAATGATTGAATACGATGTGGAATGTCTACCCGTCATCGACTTGAAAGGCATTTTACAAGGCTTACTAACCTTCAGAGACATAATAACAAAAGCCGTTTATTCACAGGCTAATGTAAGAAAGCTAAAAGTTGAAGACATAATGACAAAGGACCTTGTAACATGCCGACCCAACAACACCGTTCTCGACGTTGCTAAAACAATGAAAAATAGGCATCTCAGAAGAATCCCAGTAGTAAACGCCAAAAACAAACTTGTTGGTCTAATAACAGACTTTGACTTGGCGTTGTTCGGATGTGACTTCAAATAGCCCTAAGCCATCAACGAGAAACGCGTTCCCCATAAATCTTTTCCAAAAGCCTTTTGAGGATTCTCGCCTTACGTTTAAACTCTTCCTTGGAAACTGTGTGCCTCATGGGGCACAACTTATCTAAGGCTACGCCTTCGCCGTCCACATAAATAACTGTGTAAAGGCGGCACCCTAAAGGTCTTATCTTATAAACTCGACACCTCTTTTCAGTTGGGCTGTAGAAGTAGCACCAACTATCAACATTTCTAAGACGTGGCACATCATCACGTACAACCATAAAATCCTCTGGACGATAGCCAGCATACACCAACCGCTCTACGTCATCACTTGAAAGCTCCATCTCAGTTTCATGACAGCATTCCCCACAGCCAGAACAATGCATAACTGCCGTTTAAGGCGTTTAGGGTGATTTCTTTTGGCGCCGGGAGTGGGATTCGAACCCACGCGGCCCAAAAGGGCCACAGGCTCTCAAGGCCTGCGCGTTATCCACTCCGCCATCCCGGCAACAACTGCCACTCTCCTAAAACCATTCTAAACTTTAAATCTTTATCCAAACCCTTCAATAAGCTAAGAGACGAATCAGCTATATATCAGAAATGCGAGAAACTATTCCCGGAAAGGGGCCGGTAGTCTAGCTCGGTTAGGACATCCGCTTGACGTGCGGAAGGTCACCGGTTCAAATCCGGTCCGGCCCACTAATGTGTTTTTTGTTGCACGCTTGTGCAAAAAGGTTTATTAAATATTAATATTCTGCATACTAATGAGGCGTTTAACATGCCTGAAAATATAACAACATTGGCAAGGTATGGTGGCGGATATTATCTTCTGAAGCGTGATGGCGCAACCTGCGATGGTTGTGGCGAAAACTTTGAAAGACCAATTTTGGCAACCATTGTTTCTGGCAGTTCTTCTAGAACCTATTATGCTTGTCCACGCTGCCTAACAAAGGTTGGAGATGTAAAACCCGCGAGGCATGACAGAAGCGAGGAAGAGGGAAAAGCCTCCACTGTTGTTGTGCGCAAAAAAGGGGAAAGCGAATCAGAAGGGGCGAAGTGTGAGCATTTTCTCGGTTATTTGAAGAAGCGTCCAAAGAATACGCCGATACCGGACGAGTGTTTAACTTGTAGCAGAATGATTGAGTGTCTAGCCTATTAATGTAAACGGGTAAACTTTAAAGCATTGCCATGAGCCATAGTGAGTTTAGCGAGGCTGCTCTTTGCTCCCATTGAAAGATTTAAACCGTCCGTTTAGCACTCCCCACGTTAACCATATGCTGTTAATTGTAAACGTTGTCATATTCGTGGTTTACTGGCTTTCCGACATAGGAATTTACTTTCCACCTGCGGTTGCAGAGAAAATCGGGTCTGATTTTGTCATGTATCCAAGCGAGGTTGTCCATGGGCAGAGGCTTTACACTTTAGTGACGTCCATGTTTATGCATGCTGATTGGCTACACTTGCTTGGAAACATGCTCTTTCTCTACATTTTCGGAGACAATGTTGAAGACATTTTTGGGCATCTAGGCTATCTAGTATTCTATATATTTTGCGGCTTAGCAGCAGCCTTCACCCACATTTTAAGCATATACCTCGTTCCAGCCTACCAAAACCCAGAACTTCTTACCGCCGGGGTTGTGGGAGCTTCCGGGGCAATTTCCGGGGTTCTAGGAGCCTATCTCGTGCTTTTTCCAAAGGCTAGAATTCTAGCTCTGGTCATCTATTTTATATTGCCAATTCCTGCTGTAATTTTTCTAGGCGTCTGGTTTCTCATTCAATGGCTTTACGTAATATTTAAAGTCTACAGCGAAGTTGCCTACTGGGCGCATATAGGCGGCTTCATAGCCGGAATGATTTTGGCACTAGCCTTCGGGCTTAAGCGGAAAAGGGAGAAAATGGCTAGGCTTCTTCGTTAGTTTTCCAGCTTTGACGATTTGCGGGGTCTGGCCGTCATGAGTTCCTCATGTGCATCTATCAGACTGGGACGGCGTCATCATCCCCCAGTAAATTGACAGCGTCCCCCATTGATAAAGTCTTTGCCCATAGCAGCCTTGATGAGTGTAGTGGAGCATTTACGATATGTACTCGTATTCTAATACGACGCCCATCACGTATAAGCTATAACTATTTTCAGAGAGGTATATGTGGACGCCATAGGCGCAATTTTTGTTATCGATTACGTGGTAAACTGCATCATCAATTAGCCATACTCGCCCAGAGGTATCTGCAGTAGATGTACTGACCTCTGCTATTATACCATAAACACCGCTAGTCAAGTTGTGCTCGCTTAGAGAAACATAAACATACCCCGTATTTGATGCGTCTGTTACGAGAACACTTATTTTTGTTATGTTAATCCCGTCAGGCAATTGAACAGTTGCGAAGAAAATACCCAAGCCCTTTAGATAGCCAGCTCCTTTATCATAGGTTTGTGTGTTAGTTAAAGGTAAGAATGCCTCTGAGGGAATGGAGGCGTAGTTTTTCTTAGATATTCTTGATTCTAACGTTTCAACTTGGTTTTCTAATTCGAGGATTTTCAATTGAAGCTGATAAAGGGTAACATTCATATCATTTATATTCATTTCAAGCGTAGTTGCATCAGCTTATAATGTGGAGAGGTTAGAACGTAAGTTGGTAAGTTCTCCATTCACAAAGGCAAAAGCCACAGCTAATATTATAATGCCGGTAAGAGTAACCGCAATCAAATAATTTTTCCAGTCCAAACAATCACCTCCTTTTTAAACTACAATGATTCAGCAATTAGTTAGAAGGCTGAATTAATGCTTTGCGAAAATTTTCTAGAAAGCGCCTTTAAAGTACCCGAAACCATTAAAACATGAACCGCTGCAGGCTTACCCATTATTTCTGTTATTGACGCAATTGCAGCTCTAAGCTTTTCAACCTCTGTATGAGCCGTGCGAATTACGGCGAGTCTTTTTTCCACGTCGCAGTCTATCAATTTTAAGCCTATCTTGCTTGCGCCGTATTCGCCATAAAGCCTTAAAATTGCACTCCATAAAGCGTCGAGAAGATCCCTTGCTTCAAACGCTCCCGTAGAATCTATTTTTAGGGCCAGGTAACGGCGCCTCATTTTTATTGGCAATCTTTTCCCATCCTTATTAGGCGTATTCCCGGAGCAACAAAGCGAGAACTAAGCTTTTCGCGGTTCCTCTTAACAATCGCAAAAGGATTTTTTGAAACAGTGTCTAAGGCTGAGGGTTTGTCTAAATCAAAAAGGGTTGTTAACGCTGCCATTTCAAGAGGTTTTCTCAACAGTAGCTCACTTGTTGCGCTACTTGAAACTACAATTGGCACGTGAAAGTCTTTAGCTATGGCTGCCTCCCTCCGCAAAGTTGACAGAAGCCTTATTCTGGCTGGTCCTTTCAAAATGAGTAAAGGTTTCACGTCAATCTCTAGTGAGGCTTGACTGTTCGAGGCTAGCTCGGCTTCTGCTTTATCGAAAAATCTTCCATGGGGGTTTGTTGATGGAAAGTTTAGAAGGTCTACCCTGTGGTCTTTTGCTGCTTGCCTTGCAACAGCCTTCGACTCGCACATCACGGCTATTATCTCATATTTTCGGCGAAACCGCCTTAAAAGTTGGAGTAGCTCCTTTGGTGTTTTTGGCTTTAAATCTAGGCGTGAAGCAAAGTCTATGGCTTTTTCTTGGCACATACCTTTTAGCTGTTGGGCATATTTTTCGGCAAGGTTTGGCGAAGTTGGCAGTGCCGCAGCTATTAGGCGGTAGCCTAGCTCTGAAGCCTTGGCTATTATCCGCCTTGTCTGTTCTATGGCGCCTAGATTTGGTTGGAGGTGTAAGTCGGCGAAAATTCTCCTCATGGAATTATCCCAAGGCTTCTGCATAAGTCAACAATTTCTTTTAAATTGGATTTCTTGAAGTGGATTTTGAAGTGTATGGGGTCTGTTGCGCTAAACTTAAACTCGTTTAAATAAGCCGCCTGCTTGTCGAGTCTTATGTAAAGACAGCCCTTTTCAATGTGTTGTTCAATTTCGCTGCCTAAAATTTCCTTGTCCAAAGTGCTTAGGCTAGAAGCAAGCTTTTCGAGAAACGCCTTAACATGGTCTCTTTCCTTAATTTTCGCCTCAAAGAGGGTTATTGGGTTTCCATGGTGTCCGCTTAAATTTGACTTTTTAAAGGAAATGTTTTCAGAAACTTGCGGTGGAAGTGTGTTGCGTACTGCGGATAGGACTTTCTCTTCGTCTTCTGTTGCGTGGGCAAACGCCCTCACATCAACATGGGCTACGGGAATTTTAGAAGACAAAACGGCATCACTGTTATTTGCTATTCTTTTTTTCCTTCCCGCTTTTAGCTTTTCCTCTTGTTTTCTCCACCGCTGGCTTGGAAGTTT
The DNA here is from genome assembly GCA_038882655.1 of Bathyarchaeia archaeon. Taxonomy (GTDB): domain Archaea; phylum Thermoproteota; class Bathyarchaeia; order Bathyarchaeales; family Bathycorpusculaceae; genus JAGTQI01. Next base: position 64,993 of record JAVZNT010000001.1, read on the forward strand.
TCTTAGGTTTCACAATGGTTGCTAAAAATTCTTTTAAGGATTTGACGTTATTCTCGTGAACGGTTCTTCTTCGAGAATCAACCGGAATGCCAAGCTTCAAGGCTTGTTTTAAGCTTAATTTAACCTCTTTCAGCTCTCCAAGGCTGAAGCCTTTCCCTAAACGCTGTTTTCCACCCTTCTTGAAAACTAGCGGCATCGCTTCAGCCATGGTGAGCTAGTCTCCTGTTACTGCTTTTCGACTTGGTCTAGCCTTTTCAGCTCCACGCCCCTTTTTCCTCAAGCCTCTAACCTTTTTGCCTGCACTTGTTAAGCCTCTGAAGGCTCTTCCTTTATGCTGTTTTTGGCATATCCAGTTTATATCCTTGTCCGCCTTAACAGCGGGGTGCTGAGGATCCACCATTATGACCTCAAACCACTTAAAGCGTCCATCTTCGCCAACCCAGTAGGAGTTTAAGACTTCCAAGTTTGGAAACTTTCTGGCAGCCCGCTCCTCGGCTATAAGCCTTAAGCTCTTGGCAGGCTTGTACTTTCTAACACCCATTCTTTTTGGTCTTCTGCCGGACCGTGGCCGCTGTTTTCGCAGTCCGCCTCGTCTAACGCGCACACGAGCGATGATGAAGCCTTGCTTCGCCTTATAACCAAGCTTCCTAGCCCTGTCTAGGCGTGTTGGCTTTTCCACACGTACGATTGCAGGCTCTTTTCGCCACTCTATGAGCCTCTGCCGTGTCAATTCTTCAATGAAGGATTCTTCAGGCTTTTTCCAAGCTTCTGCAATGTATTTATACGTCATTTTTTCACCTCACCGTAGTTTACGGTTCAACCAGGCGGTTACATCCCAGCGGATTCTCATCCGCCATTGGCTCTCAATGATTCCCCAACCAACAAAATAAACTTTTCCAACGGGCTATTCGGTCTTTGCCTCAAGTACAGCCTTTTTAACGAGCAGATAGCCACCTTGCCCCCTCCAAGCCTTCTCAGCCTCAACAATTTTCAGCTTCTTCGTGAAGAATGGTGCGTCAAGCACTAGGGTTTCGTATTCGCCTCCCTCGCCTACAAGAGAAACGCCGAAACGTTTGTTCAACTCAGTCAATGCGTTAATGGTTTCCTCGTCGAGTCTTCTTCCAAGCCACTCTTTTGAAAAGCCATAAGCATAAACACCAGTTATTATAACCTCAAAATTGAGGTCTAAAATCTCCTTTAAAACACTTGCTGGATCCGCCTGCCAAAGGGGTGTTAAACATTTAAGCCTCAACTGTTTGCAGATTTCTTCTATCCTCACCTTCTGATAGTTCGAGGATATAGCTCCGGAAACAATTCCGTCCACATCAAGCCCCACCAACAAACGCTTCAAATCCTCCACTTCAACCTCTTTCATTCCGGAGGTTTCGCTTTTAACAAGGGGAATTCCAACAGCTTCCGCGAACAAATCCATCAAGTGGATATTCGGGTAGTGAAACATCCAACTGTCTTCTCTCAGCGGAATCATGCTCACTAAATATTTTACATCATAGCCCAAGCGTAAAACTCGGTAAAGAGCAAGAGTAGAATCTTTCCCGCCAGTGGCTAAAACTGCAACTTGCATGCGCTGCATTATCCCATAAGCTTTGATTTTGCCTCTTTAAACAATGCCTCGGTTTCGAGTTGCCACTTCTCAAAGTCTCTAGGTGTTCTTGGATAACTCCGATAATAAGCCTTAACTTTATTCATTAGGTTGACTGTGACCCTTAACTTATTTAGAAAATGAATACGCTTTATGCCTCTGAAAACTCGTTTTGCCGTTTCAGTTATGTTTAAGTGGAAATCCTCGCCCAAACCAGCTTTTAAAACATCTTCTTCAGTCAGCAGCTTATATTTCATGCCATAGTTCAGGTCGTCGTTGTTGCACTTTAAGAGTAAAAACCTAAAAACGTCTAGTGCCGCCTGTTTCATTCCATAACCTTCCATGTATTTAGCGTTGTATTGCCATAAAGCCTCTTGGCTTACATCGCCTTTCTCCAAAGCCTCTACAATGGTCTTTCCAGCCAAATATCCACTCAACATTGAAGGACCTATGCCGCCGCCGTGAATTGGATTAACTAGGCACGCGGCGTCTCCGGTTATTATGACTCCGTTTCCAACCATGTTGTCTAAAGGTCTCCTTGTGGGGTCATACCATGCCCCGCCGTTAAGCAACAGCGAACCATCAAAGAGGGGTTTGGTTAAGACATGCTTGTAGAATTGCCCTTTTGGGTTTGGAAACTTGTCCCACATGCAGACCCCTAGTCCAGCGTTAACTTTTGCGCTGCTCTTATAGAAAATCCAGGTGTAGCCGCCCGGAGTTACCTTTTGGTTCAGATATATTTCGCAGTAGTTTTTGTCCCCAATTTCTTGTTTAAGCTGCCTAATCTCCCTATAACAAGCCTCCACATCTTCATTGGTTATTTCCCTTTCAATCCTCATTTCATTTGGGAGTTTACGTCTTATAACAGCTAGAAAGCCGCTTGCATCTACAACGGTTTTACCTTCGAAGCAGATCTTCTCACCAGTCTTCATGTTTTTAGCTAAAACACCCGTTACAAAGCCTTTCTCAATAATGGGCTCTAAACATTGAGTCGAATCAAACAAGACTGCCCCGTTGTCTAATGTCATTCTTAAAAGCCACTGTCCAAAAAGGCGTCTATTCAAGAGGTAGCCGGAAAAATCCTCATGCCTAACAGTAAAAACAGTTTCTAAGTCAGGCGAGTATATTTTGACACCTTCTATTCGCCTCTCCAACTCACCATGTTGAGGAGGCTTCAGCCCAACACTCTTTAAATGATGCTCTCCTAAGGCGTCTCCACAAACTTTCTCACCAATTTCCCTCTGACTCTTTCGTTCAACCAAACAAACTGTCAAGCCAGCTTCAGCTGCCGTTCTTGCCGCTAGGCACCCGGCTGTCCCAGCGCCCACAACTACGACATCAAATTTCATGGGTTAACCTCATTCCACTCTTTAATACTCTGTATTTTGAAGCTTTTATAAATATTGAAAGCTATCTGAACGCATTTTTCTGCATTATCTTTGCTGAAACACTTTTGATGGTATAGGGATAGGTATAGCTGTTGTCTCCTTAGGCGTGTCAAACACCATGCATGTTAACGTCTTCTCTACGCCCTTCACGGTTCTCAGCTTGTCTATCACAAATCTTCCAACAGAGTCTACATCCTTGTCTTTAACTTTGATTAAAATATCCCAATCTCCTGATATTATGTGGACTTCTTGAACCTCTGGAAACTTTGATATTTGCTCAGCTATAGCCCTCTGGGAAAGTGGCACTTCCTCCTTGTTAGTTCTGTAAGAGAAGGACGCCAATATGAAGGCTGTCACGCCAAAATCCAATTTTCTATGGTCTAGGACGGCTCTGTACTCCTTTATTATTCCTTGCTGTTCCATTCTCTTTATTTTTGCGAAGACCGTTGTTATGGGCGAATTTATTTTTCTAGCGATTTCTTTTGCCGTCATCTTGCAGTTTTTCTGTAATAAGCTAAGTATCGCCAAATCTTTTTCGTCCAGCTTAATGCTCATGCGAAAAAATTACACAAATTCAAGCTTAAAAAGGTTGCTATTTGATGAAATTACAGAATTTTCAATAAAAAATTTAAAAATATTAATCGTCATCTTTCACACCCATGAGTAGCGATTTATCCGAAAGCCTAAAGAAAAGATACATAACGTTTAGAGATAATGGGTTGGCTAAGGTCTTTAAAGTTCAGGACGAGATAATATCCTCAATTCGGGCGTTTCTAAAAAATGAAGGCTTTATTGAGATTTTGGCGCCTATAATCGGGCCTGTAACAGATCCCGGCATTAGAGGGGCAAAGCAAGCCACCATAGACTATTATGGTGTTCCCTTCAAAGTTATGAGCAGCATGATACTTTACAAACAAATGATTATCACAGCTTTGCCAAAGGTTTTCGCACTATCGCCAAACATACGACTAGAGCCGTTAGAAACCGTGAGAACGCGCCGTCACCTAACAGAATTTAGGCAAATAGATCTTGAAGTGGCATACGCCACATGCAAAGAGGTTATGGATTTGGGCGAAAGGATGCTTTGTTACGTGGTAGCCAGCGTGAAAAACAAGTGCTGTGAGGAGCTTGGAGAACACGGAAAAACACTGAAAGTGCCAAGATCGCCATTCAAAAGGTACACGTACAAAGAAGCCCTTGAAATTCTTGAGAGCATGGAAATAGATGTGTCATATGGCAGTGAAATTCCATGGGAAGCAGAGGAAGCCATATCGCGAATACATAACGAACCTTTCTGGATAACAAGCTTCCCAACCACAGCGAGAAGTTTCTATTATATGGAAAGCGAAGAAGAACCTGGCGTTTTAGAAGATTTTGACCTAATATATCCTGAAGGCTTCGGTGAGGCAATTTCAGGTGGGAAGAGAGAACACCGATATAGCAAGCTTTTAGAAAGGATGTTAAAAAGTGGTGAAAATCTAGCTGATTTTGAATGGTATTTAGACATGTTAAGGAGTGGCATCCCGCCTTCAGCAGGTTTTGGAATAGGTGTTGAAAGGCTTACAAGGTTTATTTGCGGTCTTGAAAACATCTGGGATGCTGTTCCGTTTCCTAAAGTCGCTGGAATATCCTCCCCATAACTAGCAAAGTTTAGTTAGAATATGAATTTCTAATTCATAACCGTTAATTATATTTTGGACAAACTGTGAAAAACGTCAAGATAAAAAGAAGGCGCAATTAGATGATGAAAAAAGCCACAGTCAAAAAAGGTGAAATGTACACGGTTGACTTGACAAAAATTGATGGAGACGGAGCTTTCCCATGCCCAAGATGTGGTGTTATAATATCTCCCGATGACGAAACTGAAGAAGTCTACCAGATTGTTGAGACAAAAGTTAAAGGAGACGATTTGGCTGAACTAGTTCTCCAATGCAACAAATGCGGAAGCACCATAAGGCTAGTGGGTTTCCTACAACCCGTTGAAGGCTAAAAGGCGCTTGTTTACTTCTCTTTCTCGAATTTTCGGCTTACTGCAACGAAAACAAGCCACAATATGGTTCCATAGAAAATTCCGTTAAAAACGGCGCTCATAAACTTTTGGTATTCGTCGGAAATTTTCCCGATTAAAGTGCATATGAAGTTTCCTGGAAATATGGGTGATGGAATTAAAAGCGAGGCTGCTAAGAACATTGAGAAGAATACTACTAGGATTGGTGCGCCCTTCATTTTCTCAAAGTTTATATGACATCTTGACATTTAATAAGCATTGCTGTAGAATTGTTAAACACAAATACACTTACACCTTAAAAATCAAGCCCCAAAAGTCAGCTTAGAAAATCAATTAATAAATAAAACAAGTCGTACAAAAATGAAGAAAGAACAAAAACCACCATTAAAACCACAAATAAAACTTTTCTACTTCTCGATAGACTAGAAACATCATCTAAGGGGCCTGGATGCTTAAACATAGACAAAAACAAGACAAAAAGCGCCATCGGCCAACTTACAAGAGCAAGAAACCCTATGGAAAGCACCGTCAGAATGCTTCTAACTCGTTCGTTGAAAAGCGATCTTGCAACATGTCCACCATCAAGCATGGCTGCTGGCAACAAATTAAGCATCGTCACAAAGAAGCCAATCCACCCGGCTAAGGCAACGGGGTGCAGCGTTACCACTAACATGTAGCCGGGTTCGTGCCCGTTTGTAGGGGGTGATGGAAGCAGAAGGCGGACGAACAGTCTAAAGAAAAGTGGAGCTGGAAGGGTTGGGGTGTTTATTGGAACCCAGTTGTAAGCTGAAAATGGCAAGCCAACCACTGTGGCAACAACGGCGACAAGGAAGCCAAATATTGGGCCGCTTGCACCTATGTCGAAGAGGGAATCCTTGTTTGGCGGGAGAGACTTCTGCATTATTACTGCTCCAAAAGTTCCGAATGGAGGTGGGCCTGGAATAAAATATGGCGGTGTCGCCTCTATACCTTTCTTATTGGCTGTCAACTTGTGGCCCATCTCATGCATTCCAAGAACAGCCATAATGGCCACTGTAAAGGTTGCTCCACCAATTAATGGGTCTGTGAAGCCCTCTGATAAGAGATAGCCAGCGGCAAATGTTGTCCCAACAGTTGCAAAAAGCAACAGCCAGTTAAGTAGGATATTGCTTGGTTTAGAAGGCTGCCTAGGGAAAATTCTGAGGACGATTCTCCCATCAGCCCTTCGCAGATAAGCCACTAAATTCATCAGCTCAAGCTTTTTAAGCAGTTTTAAAAAGGCTTGTTTTGTTTCTTGGGGTTGTTTAAGGTAGAAGGTGGGAATGTTATGCTCGATTAGAGCCTCCTCTATTTGGAAGTGCTCGTAAACTATTCCTTTCAGTTTTTCAAATTCCAGCTGGTTTGGTTGTTCTTTTGTTTCGTTCATGTCTTGCCCTTGTAATTTTTAAGTCACCTACTTAGAGTGGTTGTGTATTAGAAAAGCTTATTGGATTTTTATCTGGTTTTTATTCAGATTCCGAACTGCTAAAAACTTTTTAATAATCGCCAAAGGCAAACGTCAACAGAAGCCCCTGACAGAAGATGTTATCCTCTAAAAGGAGACAAGAAAGTGGAAAAGAACGAAGCGAGTGAAGATGATGATTCTTCGGTCACTATCCTTCTACCAACATACTGTGAAGCTGAAAACATTGAAAACCTAATACATACCATCGAAAAATTAGGAATAAACTCAAGGATAATAGTAATAGATGATTCCAGCCCTGACGGAACAGGAGAAATCATCAAAAAACTGCAGAAAATTTATGGGAATATAACATTGCTGACGCGTCCTTTTAAGGCTGGACTTGGAACAGCATTAACTTACGGCTTCCATTTTATTTTATCTCAGAAGGCTCCCTCAAAATATTTGATCACAATGGATGCTGACTACTCCCACGATCCGAGAGAGATACTAACGCTGCTGCATCAAGCAAGGAAGGGCTGCGACATCGTTATTGGGAGCAGATACTGTAACGGCGGAGTTGTTAAAGGGTGGCCGCTAACAAGGCTGACGATCAGCAAGATAGCCAATAAGATAACTGCAAAACTTGTAGCTTTGCCAATAACCGACTTTACGAGTGGTTTTAGGTGTTATTCTAGGGATTATGTTCAAAAAATTCTTCCAAATCTTCACAGTCAAACATATGAGATTCAAATTGAAACCCTCCGGCAGGCAAGCCTTAACAGGGCTAGAGTGGTTGAGGCTCCGATAACATTTACTAATAGGAAGAAGGGCAAATCAAAACTCACTAAAAATGAGATATTAAGCTTCATATTGTATATTGTGAAAACAGCTTTTCGTAGTCTTAAAACCGTAAGTTTTGGTAAACACACGCCCAAATGATTTTGAAATTTTCAGCTTGAATCTGTTCCTTCCAACAAGAATTTCGCATTTTACTCCTTCCTAATTTTCGTCATGATTTTGGGTAACGCTTGGCTTTCTTGTACGTATACGCGCTTTTTAGTTGTTGTTGCTATTTTCCAAACTTTATGAAGAGATTTTCCCTTTTTGAAGTCGATTCTCGCCATGGCATTTACAATGGCTTCTAAGAAACAGGCTGCAAGTAAGTAATGTAAGGTTTTCCAATTTTTTTTAAACCATCTTGAAATTATTGCAATTTTGTCGCTTAAGGGACTGGTTTCCAATATCATTGGAGCGACTTTCGTTTCCTTTTCTACTCTCAAATGCCCGTAGACAACCCTTCTTCTTTGGTTTATATAGTCAGCTATGGTTTCAGGTCCTCGGAAAAGAGCTATTGCTTTTTCTTCAAATACAATCTTATAGTTTTTCTTTTGGCATATTACTCCCATGTACGCATCATCATTTACAATGTCTTCAGGAATTTTGTCGCATATGCCCCTTTTAATTGCAAACAGAACGCCGCCCAAATGTTGCGCTTTACCTTTCTGGTGGTAATAACGTTGAGTTTCATTATGTAAACTCCAGATTACTGTGTTTACTCGTCCCATAAAGTTATCAATTTTAATGGGTATTTGGCAGCCAGAAACGGCTCCAACTTTAGGGTCATGGAAATGTTTCAATAATCTGTCAATTGCGCCTGGTTCTGGAAGATGGTCAGCGTCTAGGTGGACAAATATTTTTCCTCGATAAAGACTAAGAATTCGATTCAACGCAGGCGCCTTTCCTCTCCTCTCTTCTTCCAGAATTAGCCTAATTCGCTTATCTTTTCTTGCGAATTTTTCAACAATGCTGGGAGTGTTGTCTGTACATCCTGAACAGATAACGATGATTTCTGAGTTAGGGGGTAGAAATTGTTTAGTCAAAAGGTTTTCAAGTAAGGCTCCAATATTTTCCTCTTCGTTGTATGCGCATATGCCGACACTAACATCCAAAAAGGATACCCGCTTTCAACACTCCGCGCTTCAATTGGAAAATTTATAAGTATTATGTTGAAAATGGAACACTGACGCTTCTGTCAGGTTTTCTAAAAGTGAAAAGCAACGTATTCGTTTTCAGTTTTCACCTTCGATTTAACTTTTTTCCACAAACATAAAATGAGTAGCGGAACCAAGCAAATGCTGATTGTTGGCATGAGATACGTGTCTATTTCGTTAACAACTGTTAAGATTACTTCTTCATCTTGCAAAGGCGCAGACTCAACTGTTGATAAATCAAGAAAGCTTGTTTTGGATACGACTTCTCTGCCGTTGAGAAATATTTTTGCGGAATTATTTGTAAAGTTGAAGCGGATTCTCTCATCTGCTTTATTGTGAAGTGCAAAAATGTTCCATTCGTATTGTTCGAGCCTTGAAATTTTTGTTAGGAACAATTGGAAATGTCTTTTCTCTTTGCAAGGCTTCAAGATTGATGTTACATAAAGCCTCGAAACATTAACGCCTTCAAGGCGTATTCTAGAATCCTCCCCCACTTTTACTGTTGGCTTTGCCTCCTCAATCAGTTCACCATTAACTTTTAATGGGTAATCAGTTATTTTCGCTAAAAGGAAGTTGGCGGTTACTGTGTTGTCTGCTTCTGCTCCTACACCGTATTCAACTCTGTTTAAAAATTGTGGATGACTTGAGAAGCTTGTGTAAAAAATATTTGGTAGGGTGAACTGGAAGAACGTCCATTCAACAGCGCTTCCAAGAAGGTACATTCTCATTTTGTTATCGGCACTGTGGAACATGGAATTTATTGGCTTGTCGTGAAATTTCCAGACGAGGGAAAACTCCTCACCGTTGTTGGATGAAAAGTCCAGTTTTATGTAGGTCCAAGCAGTGTTGTCAGATGACGGCTCCAATTTCAGCATTAGCATAAGTGTTGTGCTCTCATTTACTTTTAGAGGCTTCTCCAACAGGATTTTATTTGCAGACCATCCGTTTAAACCATCGGTGCCGTTTCCGAAAAATTTCATCTCGATTATCTTCTGTCCAATCGAAGAGTTTCTCAGAGAAAAGTAACTTAAGCCGCCATTTTTTACGCCAAACATGGAGATTTCGCCTATTCCATAAAACGAGAAGGGAGCAGTAAACATCGATTTAGAAAGGTCTAATGTTATTTTGGCTCCTTGTTCCGTATCATTAATTACGAAATATGTAACTAGTCCATCATCGGTGATGCTGTAAGGCGCATAATATTTTGAGACTTCTAGTTGTGGACTTGAAGACGGGAGCGAGGCAACTTGGGCGAACTGCAAGACCGCTGCGGCAGAGGAAACTGCCCACACAAACAGTAGCATAATGCTTAAAACGTCCCTTTTTGAAGGGCGCTTTATCTCAAACGAAATTTGGAACACATCTTTTGCTAGTCGGCAGATTAACCAAACAATTGTAAGGGCTATAAGTGCATCCCACGCTATACGAGAAGATGCAGATAAATAGTCAAATCCCAACATTTCAAAGAAGGATAGCAGCGCAATGTTTGCTAACAGTTCCGCAAAGATTTCAACAACTTTTACTAACAGTATCCAAACAATAACTACGTACTGCGTCCTCCTGTCCTTTAGAAGGTTAAACACTCTTCCCATGGTTATTCACCATTTCAGAGAGGATTGTCACCAAAAACAGGTCGAATACCACCGCTATGATGAAGCGTGCCAAATATCTAACGCTTGAGTAGGGTTTTGTAAATGCCCAGTAGTTGCAGATGTACCATAAATCTGGCTTTACTAAATAGGCGAATGCAAACGGATGCAAATTGATAAAGGCGAAGGCCAAGGCTAAAACCCAGACAGGCCACCAACCCAAAATTTTCTTCGGCTGCGAGGTTCCCGCTTGAACAACTATTGGAGGGGCTAAGTAGATGACGAATTGTTCTGGAATAAAGGTTCTCGTCAATAAGAAACCTATAGTTACAAAAATGTATCCCTTCAAAAGTAAGCCTAAATTGTGAGGTTCAGAAGAATCTTTTTGGAGCCTATGGTATAAGAGATAGCCAACTGTAAGCCCTAAAACCCAAAAATACCGCACCAACGGGAAGGAGAAAACATATTTTAGCGATTCGCTCGAAAAAGTCTTGGGAAACAAATCGCTTAGCAGCGCACTTAAATTCCAATAGGTTAACACTTCACCAGTTTTTTGGGTCTGGCTAAGGATTGTGATGGCTGCTCTTGAAGTTTCCCAGCCAAAATAAATTATCGGAATCATTGTCAAAACGAAAGGGGCAGTCAAGGAGATTAATAGGTAGGTTAATGCTTCTTTGGTGCCTTTCTTATTGTTTAGGTAAAGAAGATGAATTGGCAAATAGATTATAGGGATAAATTTTATGTAAATGCCCATTCCAAGGCAGAAACCGCTCCAATATATCTTGTCTAGCAGTAATAGTAGCATTGACGCCAACGTAAAAGTTAACGATATCGAGTCAAACATTCCCCAGACAGAACTTATGAATATGACAAATGGGCAAAGGAAAAATTTTAGTGCGCTAATTCTGGCCTTTCGAATATCACCTGTAAAAATCAGAGTCAGCGAATAAATTAGGTTGGTTGAGGCTAAATCTCCAAGAATGGGCGCCAACTTTAGCATAAAATAGTAAAGGAATGGGGAGAGCGGGAAAAAGTTGTAGATTTTGTATGCGAATGCTGTATATAGTCCCCACGCTGGAAGGTATCCCAGACCTGTTACAGAAGGAAAATATTGGTTGACCCAAGCCTTCAGTGTAATAACTTTCCGAGGAGAATGTACCAAAAAGGTTTGAGCCATTAGCCACATGATATCCTACGCGGATAAAAACCTCAAAATCCCATGGATGTCCAGTCCAAAAACTAAATGCAATCCTAGCTAAGAGTCCTACGAGAATAAGGTTTCTGAACATGCTTGGAGTTTCAACTATTTTTCGCGGCGTTTTCTTCACCTTTCGGTAAAACGGAAATTATTCCAACTAAATATATGGCAGCAGCTGCAAATCCAAAAAGCATCAGTGCAGGAAAATATTCTGGGTATCCTGGAACGAAGTATGGAGAAATGAAGTAGGAAAGGTCTCCGTAATGGGCGAAAATGAACAGCATCGTGGTGAGACTTATTGTCCAGTAAATAAACTCCATTTTTGGGCTGTTTTTCACAGCTGCGAGAACCAAAAGGAAGGGTAAAATCCATATTAAATATTGTTCGTTAACAACGGTGTACGTGAGATAAATTGCGAAATGAGCCACAGTGATGTAAGAGAAAATTTCAACCATGTCTAGGTTTTTCTTTCGGCTTATTTTAAAGAGTAAGAAAGCGATGGCGACACAAATTAGTATCGGCGAGAGTGGGATGTTTGCTTCCACTCTCCATGCTTTGAATGTTTTTTCCAGTGCGTTGAGAGGTGTTAGCCCGAAAAAGATGTTGGAGCCATACCAGTTTGGAGATGCTCTCCCCTTAAAAAGCTGCCAGGTAAGCGTGACGGCAGTTTTTAATGGTTCTTGACCGAAAATTAGGGCGAAACAAAAGTTCGTTAAAAACGTGATTAATAATGTTAAACTTACTGTAACAAGAAGATATTTTGCTGCTTCAGTCTTCTCTCCACTTTTATTATAATGCATGAAGGCGAGTATCGGCGCAAACACGATAGGGTACATTTTAAATAGTGCAGCCAAAGCGAGTGATACCGCTGATTTGCCAAGTTTTCCTTCTAAAAAGAGCCAGACAGCCAATAGTGTGAAGAGTGTTGGCAATGTGTCAAACATTCCCCAAACAGCTGAAATGAATATAACAAAAGGATTCAAAATCCACATGTAAGCATGCTTTCGGGCTTTTTCTTTTCCGGAAAGTTTTCCAATTATCTTAAGCAGTAGTAGAGCTATGGCTAAATCTGATAGGATTAGAGGTGTTTTAATTAGCAAGTCTAGTAGTGGTAAGTTTTCGGGCTTGAAGGAGTGATAGGCTTCACATGGATTTTTGAATGTGTACATGTCGCGCCAAAGTTCGCTGACGTTTGCTGGGAAAGTTGGATGGGCGACAGAGGCGTAGATGGGGTAGACGGTGAGTAGGCAGAATAGCCATAAGGGTGGGTAGCTCCAGAGGAACGGAGTGGCGTTTTTATCTATCCAGATTGGCGGGTTCAGCGGGTTGATGTGGTATTGGTAAGCTAATGCCTGATTTAGTCTCCATACATACATGTCATATCTTTGTTCTGTGAGAGGGGCTAGAGAAAAGCGAATTAAAACTGCGAGGGTTAATATGATGGCTGTTCTTGATTTGAGGAATCTTTTAGCCAAACTTTTCAAGTTCAAAGTCATACACTTGTTCGATTTTTGAGATTCAATTTTTATTTGCCAAGAGCCACCCCTTTATATGATTAATGTATGAAATTGAATATTGCCTACCTACTGCTCCACGACCAAAAATTCAGCGGTTGGCATCTAAACGACTTTGTTTTTCAACGCTACCATTTTGCTAAAGATTATGCCGAAAAAGTTGGCAAAAGAGGTCACAATGTTGTTCTTTTCACCTTTCACCAAGACTTGAGAGAGGTTAAAGAGTTTCATCTGAACAATTATGGGCTTAAGGTTGTCCCGGTTAAATTTAAGTTTCCACCAATGGTTTCAATAGGTAATTCTCACAACCTCGAAATAATAAAAGAACTTGTAGAGGGTGACTTTGAAATAGTTCATTTTCACAACTATTACCTTTGGTCCTTTGCCCCCATGCTTTTTGCTAAACACCGCCATTGTGGATGGAAGCTCGTAGCCCAATATCACGGGGAGCCTGAACTTCAGACAGTAGGAAAGTTCGTTCATAGACCATTTTTTGGTGTTGTTGACAAGTTTCTCGTGGCATTAGACGAGGAGATTTACTGGCTGAAAAGGTTGCACATTGACAGCGGCAAGCTTTTAAAGTTTCCAAACGTTGGAGTTGATACTTCCCAGTTCCGCAGAGTTGGCGAGAAAGAGGATGTTCCGCACTTCATTTATGCTGGGAGGATGACTCTTAGGCCCAGAACTTTGAAGGAGCAGAACCCTTGGCTTATCTTAGAGGTTGCTCAACAGCTTAAGAAAAAGTACGGAGGCAACTTTAAAGTTCTCATGGTTGGAGATGGACCAGGACTTACTGCACTGAAACAGCTGTCTAAAAATTTGGGTCTCGAAGAGAATGTTGAATTTCTCGGCTTTGTTCCCCATCATTTGCTGCCAGACCTCTATTCAAAGTGCATCTTAGCATTCGCTCCAACATCCATGTTGGATTTAAGCCCCTTCTGGGGTGGCGCCTTAAAAGAAGCTTTGGCATGTGAAACGGCTGTGGCAAGCTTTAACGCTTACATCAAGAGTTGTTGGGAGGCTAGAAGGCGTTTCGGCTTGCTCCTGCCGACGAACACTGACAAGGCTGCAGAATTTTTATGCTCATCTCTGAGAAATTGGGATTTCTTGGTTGAAGCTGGCGTGTTTGGTAGAAAGTTTGTAGAGAAATATTGTTCTTGGGAAAGAGTTGTTGAGAGGCTCCTTGAAATCTATAAGGATTTGTTGTTGGGGCATTAAAGTGGGACCTTAAGATTTTAAAATTTAGTTGGCTGGTTTTTAGGAGGTTTTTCAGAAAAAACCAGGGTAAAGAAAAGGGGAGATGTGTTTTATGGGTCTGGGTGGATTCCGCCTTTAACAAACTCCACTGTTATTTCACTTATTGTCCCTAGAACTTCTGGTATTGTGAATGTTGGATGTTCCGGATCTGTGTAGTCTATCTCTATTATTATTGATGTTGCGCACAACGGGAAGCGCTGCAGTTCATAAATTATTTCGTTATGTAGAAACTGTGAGGCGTAGAAGGTGTCTCTAGCGCTAATTCCCCAGACTAGGAAGCCAACTGTTCCGTTTATGTCTCTGTATGTGGCGATGACCGCATAGCCAACGCCTGCGCTGCCGCTGTACGTATCTTTGCTCCAGCATGACAGTGCTATTATTTTGCTAACCCATGGTGCGTATGGGGTGAAGGGCGCCTCTGTTGTGTTTAGGCCGTAGAAGGCATCTGTGAAATCGTTATAGTATTCGGATATGTGGTTTGCTAGTGGGCCGCCAACTCCAATTATGTTGGAGCTAGCTATTGGCCATGTGTGGCACCAGTCGTCTCTTAGGGCTATTCTGTAGATGGTGTCCTTATAGTTGGGCGGCCATCCTGTTCCTGTTCCGCTAAACTTGTGTAGGAGATATGGTATGCTTATTGAGGCGTATTCCTGGAACATCATGTCGAAACCTGCATTTCCAATTTCGATTTGTTTATTCTTGAAGGCTGCTGAAACTAGGGAGGCACCTATCGAGTCTGCTGAGTGGGCGTCTCTTCCAACAGTTATCCATTCGTAGCGACCTGGGATGTATTCGCGGTATATTAGTCCGTCGCCACGATAAGGTTCGATTTCGATGGTTATGTATGTTGTATAGTTTCCAGTTACGGTGTTGTAGACTGTTGTGAAGTTGTAGGCTATAATAACGTCTAAGTATTCTACGTGGAGGTCTTCGTGGTCCGGTCCTACTATGCGCCAGTTTACGTCAAGGTCATAGGGGTCAATTTCAGTCGTGTTTCCATTAACCGTCACATTCGCTGACGGTAGTGCCAAATTCCAGACTGCAAGCCATGTTATGTCTTCTTTGAAGACTTTGAAGTCGTAGGCGAACGGGTTAAATTCGCCTGTTAAGCTGAAAGTGTAGTTGCCTGTAGTGTCAATGTTAGTTATGTTCAATTTACCCATTGCCGAAACCGTGTGGGCGGCACCTAACCGATCAGTAAACCCTACACTTGCACTCCAGCTTATATAGACCAAATTGTTAGCTGGCTTGTCTTCACTTTGGACTGCTAAAGATATTGGATTTGCTGTTACATTGTAGGCGAATTCTGTTTCTGTTGAATAAAGTATTTTGATCATTGTTCCTGGCAGCGGAACCTTTGATGCTGGGATCCATATGCGGCCAACCCCCGTAGTAGCGTTGACGTAGAGTTCGTAGTCGTAGGGTGTGACAACTGCTCTCAATGGTATTTTTAGTTTTCCTCCCCATAGGACCCTTTCACTGAAGGCATGATAATCTTCCCATACTGGCTCGAAGAGAACAGGCGTGTGGTCAAGATAAATGTATAACGGAATGCCAAACTCCACCGCTAGGTAATAGTCTAATTCTGTGACATTGTAGAATTGTACCCATCTTTTAGTGTCCTTTTCAACTGCATCGCGGAGGTCCCACGGGTTGAAAACCTCCTCAAGCTGGTATCTAACTTCGATGTCAAGTGCTGCCCTTGGACCGCCAGTCATTTGTGGGTCTTTTGCATCATGATAATCTGTTAAGCCAACCACTTCGACTCCTCTGAACTGGACTGGGTATTCTTTTCCTAACGTGAAGTCCCATTCACCAACAACGAAGGGTATGTCCGGCTCGCTGGCTGCCGGCACCATGTCTTCGTCATCAACCCATATTAAGGGTTGAAGTGATTTGTCCCATGCATCAACGCTGTAGTCAGAAAGAGTCGGCCAGAAAGCTTTCCAGCCCACATATTTTAGGTCGCTACTAATTATCTGGGCAACATCATAATAGTGAGGAACACCTGTTAAACGTTCCTCTAGCTCATATTTCCATAGTTTGTATACAACTGTGATCCAGTCGTTTCCGTCTATAGGTATAAGCCAAGTAATATCACCCGTGGTATAGTTGATGTTGTAGTGGGTTCCCTCTTCCTTAAAGGTGCCATTCACATAAACCCGAACAGAACCCCTAACTATTGGACCGCCATAACCATCCTTAGTCACTGGAACTTGCCGTAAGTTATAGCCTTCTTGTATCCATTCTCGCATTATGCCGGGTGCAAGGTGCCATTCAGGACCGTAGCACGTTGTAAGTTGCTGGTGGAAGAAGTGGGCGTAGCTTCCATAGCTTGGCGGCGGACCAAGGTCCCACTCCTCCCGATTGCTGAATTGTATGTCAAGTGGAGAGTCAAGCTCCTTGCCAGAAATCACCTGCTTAATATCCTTGAAGATTATAACATGCTTCTTAACCTTCTCAAAAATGAAGGTCAATACAACATCAACAATTGGCCATGTTTCATCCGGGTGATCAACAACTCCGTCTTGGTCGCTGTCAAACCAATCGTAGAGATGGGTTACTGAAAGGGCTACATAACGCCTAGGCCCATTATACAGCACTGTTAATGGCTCTGTGTAGGCGTAGCCCGTTGTCTTCCTACCACCATGAGGCGCCAAGTTAAACGGATATGGGTGACCAACCAGCCAGTCTCCCCCGTAAGCGGCCATATCGGCGAACATTGCCATTGCAAGAACATGCCTGTCTCTATAAGTTCTATGGGTGTATCTTATGTCAATGAGCCAACCGTTCAGCCAGAGCTTAGGGTCAATGTACTCGTTGGCGAAGGGGTCCCTAGACGTCCCAGCTTTCTGGTCGTACGTTCCAACACTGTCATAGCCTGGATATTGTAGACCAACACCCACGCCTGTTGTAACCGGGTAGTTTATCATTTCGCCGAACTTTGAAAGCCCAAAGTCTATGCTTTTTGTTGTGAATGGATAAAGCGAATAGTAGTCGCTTGTCAAGACGCCATTTACTTTTGTGTACCAGTTTGTTGGGTCTGCTGCTGTTACTGTAACGAAAAGCATCGGCGTAAAGGCTGCTGTCGCGATTATTATGGTTGCTAATAATGCAAATAGCTTTTTCCTTTTTTCCATTTTCATTCCTCTTTTGAGTCACGTATGGGATGGTGGACACGTTTATTAAAAATTTTTTAGAGGTTCTGACTCAGAATTAGAACAAAAACAAAGAAACACATCAGAATAAAAATATAATTCAACATTCCAACGTTTATTTTCTAAAAAATTTCAAATGTTTAGGCTGTTCTTTCTTTTCGCCAATGGCAAAAACTTCCAAAAGTTCGAAGCTTGTCCCACAACCTTTACATTGGACGTAAGCGTGGTTGCGTCTTATCCCAAGCCAAAAACCTTCCCTAGAATTACATTTTGGGCACACATTGAACTTGCTTGCCGTAGCCAACATTTCATCTAATTTCAAAGCTTCTCCAATCTCCAAAATAAATTATGCGCCATGAAATTTATGAATTACTGTTTGAACAGAAATATTCCTCTGCAGACACGACTGCCACCAAGTTTATTAGATGAAACGAATTTTCAAAAGACTGTTCAAAAATGATAATCCAAATGTTCACCGTTGGCAAGCTTTTCACAAACTGCTACATTGTAGCATGCCAAGAAACAAGAGAAGCCATAATCATCGACCCCGGATTTGATAGCACCTTTGAAGCAGAAAAAATTTTCAAGTCTATCGGAGAAAACGCTTTAAACCTAAAATATATCGTGAACACCCACGGCCATCCAGACCACGTCTGCGGAAACGGGATAGTTAAAAAGAAGTTTCAGACGCCAATTTTGGTTCACGAAAAGGATGCCTTTATGCTTGGAACCTTTGGCAGAGTAATCGCAAAATTTTTCGGCTTCAACAGTTCCTCACCATCCGCAGACACCCTCCTAAAAGACAGAGATTATGTAAAATTTGGCAAAATAACTCTCAAAGTTATGCATACCCCGGGCCACAGTCCGGGAAGCATATCCCTAATAGGCAAAAATGAAGTTTTCACTGGTGACACCCTATTTGCTGGTTCCATTGGAAGGACAGACCTTCCACAAAGTTCAGAATCAGACATGAAAGAATCACTAAAGAAGCTAGCAAACTTGCCAGACAGTTTTAAGGTTTACCCCGGCCACGGTCCAATAACAACGATTGGAGAAGAGAAACAGAGTAATCCATTCCTCATCGTGGAGCGGTGACAAGAAGCGTTTAAAGAGCCTCTCTAAATAAATCCTCGTCTTTTTCAATTTTCAGCTCTTTTGCGCTTGATTTTTCACTGAATTCTACAATGCCCTTTAAGCCTTTTAAGATCACCACTGGCATGGCTTCCTCGGCTTGCCCCATAAGGAGTTCCGCTGCGGCGGCGATTTCATCGACAACAGCTACGTTCTTAACCTTCAATACATATCCATAAAGATCCCTTTTACCCCTATAATCCTTGAAGGGTTTGATTCCAGCCAATCCTATAGCAAAGTTTACTTGCCCGCGTCTAAAAGGTCGGCTATAGGTGTCGCATATTATTATTGCCACATCCTTCCCTGTCAGCCTCCGTATTTCTTTTCGGCATTTTTCTGCTGAAGCGTCTGGGTCTTCTGGCAGAAGTGTAAAGTTGCTTTCTCCTTTAATGTTTGACTTGTCTATTCCAGCATTTATGCAAACTAAGCCTCGAACATCCTCCACCAGCAAAATTTCACTGGAGGCTTTTATGACCTCCTTTGTTTCCCTTAAAACAAGCTCCACAAACTTTGAGCTTTTCCCTGTTTTTCTGGCAATTTCTTTAGCCTCTTCGGATGGGACGACCTCTTTAAGGTTGACAATTCTTCCTTCAGCCTTTGAAAAAATTTTCTGGGCAATAACAATTATGTCTCCGTCTTCGATTTTTAAGCCGTTTTTCACCGCAGTTTCAACAATTATTTGTGCTACGTTATCTCCGGGATTTATGAAAGGAAAGCCTTCGAGGGCTGTAGCTTTAAACTCTTTCAAGGTTTAACGCCAGCTTTATGTTTTCTAGATGATGTGCTTTCTCTATGTTAAAACTATTGCTTCTTGCCGCATCAAAAACAGACTTCAACGATGTATTTCCAAGTTTTATTTTGAATTCATAATGCTTAAGCAAGCCTTGGCGAAAGGATAGTTTAACCACAATATATGGATGCAGCCATATGAAGAACAAAATGAAAATTCTAGCCTTAATCTTGGTTGTAATCTTCAGTTTAGCAATCTTCCCGCTTAACAGTTTACTCCCAACCGTTAAAGCAACCTATGTTGAAGGAGAAATAACAATAGATACTGTTTGGACTCTTGTCGACAGCCCGTTTATCCTTTCTGGAAATGTCACTGTTCGCGATGGTGTAACACTAACGATAGAGCCAGGAGTTGAAGTGAAATTCGGAGGAAAATTCTCACTAATCATTAATGGTAGACTCATCGCAAAAGGGACAACCGAATTTGATGGATTAATAAAATTTACTTCAAACAAGGCGATGCCTGAACCTGGAGATTGGGGGACACTTTATTTTAATGGGACGAGTCAACCTCCCTCGCTGCTGGAAAACTCCATGATAGAGTATGGAGCGAATGGCACGACAATAGCAGGTGGTGAACTAACACTTCGAAGCTGCGTTATACGCTTAAACTCTGAAAATGGAGTGATAGCGTTGAACGGTTCAGTAACTATTGGACGTGACGTCTTAATATGTAACAACACCTTAAGCGGCATCCACATATCCGGAGGCAACGTAACAGTAGAGGCTGGCCGTATAGAGTTTAATGGAGATGGCATAACCTTAACAGGAAACCTAACAACATTCAATGTTGACATAACAGGAAACAACGTGAGTCTCAACGAAAAAAGTGGAATATCATTAGCAATGGAAGATTATAACCCAGGCGGCTTTATCGTTCAAAACAATACGGTTGTCTCAAACTACTACGGGTTCTATGTTCAAACAAACGTAAGCACTCTTATAACACGAAACTACATCATCCAAAACGAGGTCGGAGTCTTTTATGCGCTAGGAAATAGACATGAAGCCCATTTCAACAACATTATTGGTAATATTCTTGGCATGGATGTTTCAGCAACAGCCGCTGTAAATGCAACACGCAACTACTGGGGACACCCGAGTGGTCCATACCATGAATGGTTAAACCCTATTGGAAAGGGTGACCCAGTAGGTGGTGATGGCGTTAATCTTGACTTCATATTTTTCCTAACAGCGCCAATAGATTATAGAAACAGTCCGCCAACGGCTGTTCTCTGGACAGATAAGATTACGGTTGCCCCAGGCCGAGAAGTGGCTTTCGTTGGCTTTGACTCTTTTGATGAGGGGCGTGTTGACCGGTACTTTTTCGATTTCGGAGACGGATATGACACCAACTGGACAACATTGTCAATATTCTTCCATAACTATAACGCTGTTGGAAGCTACGTTGCTCGCCTATGGGTTATGGATGATTTTGGCGATGTTAGCATCCCGGCTTCCACCACTATATATGTGGTGAATTTGTCATCTTTAAATGTGGAACTCGTTCCCAGCGGTAACGGAGTCCCATCTAACGGGGAAATTTCAATAACCGCGTACGTTTCGCTGGGTGGAAATCCAGTAGAGGGTGCGAATGTAACCTTCTTCTCTATTAAGGGTGGAAATTTTGCGCCACAATATGGTTTGACGAATTCCTCTGGCTATTTCACAACATCGTTCACGGCGCCAACGGTCGAAGAGATAACGGACGTTAGGGTTATAGCCAGGGCTTCGAAAAGCGGGTTTGTAGATGGCTCCGACCACAAGTATTTAACTATTCTCCCACCCCTCAGCGTTGATGTGGAAGCCCAGCCATCTGAAGTTTTGTCGGAAGAAACTTCAACGATAAGCGTTTATGTTTCTTGGGTTGGTGAACCGGTTGATGGTGCCAATATCACTTTATTCTCAACTAACGGTGGAAGCTTCACAGAGTCTTCAAAGTTAACGAATTCCAGTGGCAAGGCTTTATTCACTTTTAATGCTCCCTTAACGTCTGAGGAACTTGTAACGGTGATTGTAGCGCATGCTTCGAAAGGAGGATTTGCCGATGGGGAGGCACAGACAGTCGTAACGGTCATGCCAAGAATGTTTCAAATAATGGTTACAGCTGAGCGGAACACAACAGTTTCTGAGGAAATTTTGGCGGTAACCGTTCACGTTGAATCTGATGGAACATTTGTCCAAGACGCTAACGTTATCTTGTCTGCCGATGCTGGAGCAATTTCACCTACATTTGCCCATACTGACAGTTATGGGAACGCCATTTTCACTTTCACAACACCGCCGGTTTCGAAGGAAACAAGCATTACCATAAATGCGACTGTTTCAAAAGCGGGGTTTGCCACCGACACAAGTTCATTAGTGCTGACCGCAAAGCCTGGAATCTTAACAATAGTTATTGTTCCGAGAGCCTTCTCTGTGCCGTCAGAAACTACTGTTGAAATCGATGTTTATGTAACATGTGATGGCCGACCAGTGGCTGGTGCAAATGTTTCAGTTGCTCTTGGCGCGGGAACGCTGGTTTCGCAACCAGGTGTGACTGACGCGAATGGCTATTGCATGTTTTCCATTTTGGTGCCGAGGACTAGTGAAACGATGGATTTGATGGTTACTGTAAGTGCTGCGAAGTTTGGATATGTAGGCGCGCCTACTGGCGTCTCTTTGACTGTTGTCCCGGAAACTGGTGGGGGAATATCTTGGCTGACGATTCTGCTTGTGCTTATTCCAGCGTTGCTGGTGATTGTGATTGTCGTCTTGGTGAAGTTAGGGGTTGTTCAGGTTTCGTTTGGTGAGGAAGAGGAAGGTAGCGTTTCGTAAGACGTAATATTTAATAACTAAAAGTGTATAGATATATAACATAAGTACAGGAGAAGACACATGACCAAACTACACCTCAAAGAAAAACTCACAAAAATCAAGAAAATAAGGATAAAATTCAACATTGGAAAACCCAAAAAGGCGACCATCCCACCACCACCGCCAAAATCCATTCCTAAAGGCTTCAAAGTTGTTGATCGTTATCCGCTCTATGAGCCCTTCGCTCACGTAGCTATAGTGCAAAATCCAAAAACTGGCGAATATAAGTACATTTTAGACGAGTTGCAGCTTGACCCGTTGGAAAGGAGTGTTTACAACCGAATATTGGAAATACTCCTCGCTGAGATCGAGTCACCTAAAGAGGAAATATTAGACCCTAGAAAATTCTTTGCAGAGGAAGCCAAAAAGATTGTTGACAAGTATCGCATAAGCTTGGGATGGCTTCCAGACGTTTCATGGTACAAGATTCTATACCATGCTGAAAGAGATCTTGTAGGGTTTGGAAGAATAGATCCGCTGATGCGTGATCCAAACATCGAAGATATTTCATGTGACGGAGTGAAAAAGCCTGTTTACGTTTGGCATAGAAACTATGAAAGCATAGAAACAAACCTAGAATTTGAAAATGACGAAGAACTCGACAACATGGTTGTTAAGCTTGTACACATGGCTGGGAAACACGTAAGCTCAGCCTTTCCAATCGTAGACGCCTCGCTTCCGGGAAAGCATAGGCTTGCTGTCTGCTATAGGCGTGAAATTACACCTTTCGGCACAGCCTTTACGATTAGGAAGTTTAGGGAAGACCCCTACTCAATAGTAGATCTCATAAACCTTGGCACTTTCTCTGAGGAGATGGCTGCTTACTTCTGGCTGTGTCTAGAAAACAGAGCATCAATAATGGTTTTGGGAGGAACGGCAGCCGGGAAAACAACAGCCCTAAACGCTTTAGCATGTTTAATCAGACCCGGGAGCAAAATAATTACTATAGAGGAGACGGCGGAGCTTAACCTTCCCCACGAAAACTGGGTTTCCCTTATAGCCAGGCAAAGCTATGGACTTGGAGGAAGCAGCGTCGGCGAGGTAACCCTCTTCGACCTCGTTAAGACATCTATGAGGCACCGCCCAGACGTGCTCATCGTTGGCGAGGTTAGAGGACAAGAAGCCTATGTGCTTTTCCAGGCGCTTGCCACTGGTCACGGCGGAATGTGCACGATGCACGCTGAAAACCTAGACTCTGCCATAAAACGTTTAACCCAGAAGCCAATGGACATTGCACCAGCCTACATTCCATTAATGAACATTGTCTTGTCGGTTCAAAGGGTGCACCTGCAGAAGTCCGGTGAGAGAAAAGCCTACAGGCGTGTAATGAACGTGAATGAGATAGCTGACTATGAGGATTATAGGTGCACATTCAAATGGCACCCGGTGAAAGATGAGCACCTACAATCGATGAACAAAAGCATAATGCTGGCTGGAATTTCAGAACGCCTAGGCGTAAGCAAGAAGGACTTGCTAGAGGAAATTGATAGGCGAAAGCAGATTTTGCATTGGATGCGGGAACGCAACATAAGAAGCTACAGAGACGTAGCTGCAATAATCGCTGAATATTATGCACGTCCAAAACAGTTCTATGAAAAAGTTCTCGCCGGGGAGGAGGTGAAAGCTGTTGCCGTTTCTAGAAACCCTTGAAGCATGGTCCTTCCGCATCTTCGGGCGAATAGCGCCATTCTTCCTAAAACATGTTGTTGAGTTTAAAGACTATTTGGAAAGGGCGAAAATCAAAATTTACCCCGAGACATACGTTTCGCTGATGCTTTTCATATCGGTCTTAACAATTCCAGTAACCATAATCTCTGTAATCCTGTTGTACTTCTTCGGTTTTCTTCCAGCCATATTCCTTGTTCCTTTTCCAATTTACGTGATGATAGGTTTCTTCCTAATACCATTGTCAAAGGCTGGTGAAAGAGCTTCAAATCTTGAAAGAGAGATGCCCTTCGTAGCCGCATACATCAGCGTAATGGCTTCTGGTGGTATAGCTCCCTACACGAGTTTTAAGCGTTTAGCCGAAGTTGAACTAATGCCAGCCATGCGAAGCGAAGCCAGAGAAATAATAAAGGATGTGGAAATCTTCGGAATAGACCCCTTAACGGCAATAGAAAGCGCAGCTAAAAGAAATCCCCTAGACATTTTCAAAGACTTTTTGGCTGGTTATGCCTCAACAGTCATAATAGGCGGGGACATCGGGCACTTTCTTGAGAGAAAGGCTGAAGACATTTTCAAAACAAGGGCTATGCGGGTGAAGGCTGCAGCTGAAAGGCTTGGTATGCTCCTAGAAACCTTCATAATTGTCATGGTTCTGATGTCCATGTGCTTTTTTATTCTATTTGCTGTGGAAAGCATGCCTAATGTTGGCGGTGGGGGAGGAGTTTCCATGCAGTCTGGCATAATACTTTATACCTACATATTCACGCCTATGCTTTCGCTTGTCTTCATTTATTTAGCGCACAGTATGCAGCCTAAAACACCAGTTGTGGATATGCGCCCCTACAAGGTTTTCGGAGTATTCAGCATAATCGGCATAACGCTGTTACTATTGTTAACGAACTTCTTCGGACTCATCGAAGTTCCTTTCTTCGGTCAGCTTCAAACAGTTATAGACTTGCCAGTAGCCATAGCAATAGCCTTGTTCGTTGCGACAGCTCCTGCTGCCATAGTGTACCATAAGGTCAGCAGTTATAGGACGAGTATGGAGCAGGGAATAAACAGCTTTTTAAGAGATTTGACAGAAGTTAGGAAAACTGGTTTATCGCCAGAAAAATGCATAGAAAGTTTGTCCAACCGTGATTATGGCGTTTTCAGCAAGGAACTGCGCAAAATAAGCTCTGAAATTTCGTGGGGTGTTCCTGTTAGGAAAGTGATTATGGACTTTGTTAAGCGTACGAAAAGCTGGTTGGCTCAGCTTGTTATGTTCCTACTTGTTGAAACGATAGATGTGGGTGGCGGAACCATAGCCATGGTTGAATCTCTGGCAAGGTTCAACAACCTAACACAGGAGGTTGAGAAGGAAAAGAAGATGGCTACACGCCCATATGTGATGATGCCTTACTTCGCTGCAATTCTTTTGGTGGCGACAACAATTATGATGCTAGACTTCGCTGGCGCCACTAGAGAAGTTGCTGGGGGTAGTCCAGCGGCAGACATGACGGGCATAAAAACAATTTTCACCACGTCGGTGATTTTCCACAGCTATTTGATAGGCGTTGTAGCTGGCAAAATAAGCGAGGAGTCCGTGGCTGCCGGCTTTAAGCACGCTGCAATACTGGTAATAATTGCTGTTTTAGCCGCGAAACTCGTGCCCATGTTCCTATAACCCAAAAGAGGGAGAAGAATTGAAGTTTAAGCTTCCAAAAAACGCCGGACTGAAAGACAATAGAAAAGCTGTTAGTCCGGCAATTTCGTCTGTGATTCTTACGGGGGCAGTGGTGGTGCTTGTAATTGTGGCGATGAACTTCGCCATAACTCTTCGTGATTCAAAAATCGCGGAAAACGAGTTCGCCTCTGTCAAGCAGTTTATGCAGACGGCCGCTGTCCAAATAGATGATATAGCGTGGGTTCCGTGGCGGGCTCAAACTTTTCGCTATTCGAGAAGCTATGGGAGCATGAGTTTTATTCCTAACATGCTTAATTTCACAATCTATTTCAGGAACGCTTCTGGCGAGTATCGCCTCGGTTCTTATGTTTCCGGGGTTCTCGCGTTTAACATGCCCATTTCAAGATATAATGTACATGACAACTATTTCGAGTTGATATATCCATCTGATAATTCATTGGCTGATTGTTTCATATTTAGTGGAGCTAATGCGCCAGTTACAAGAGTTTATGCCATCGAAAGGTTGTCAACGGGCTCGTTTGTGAGGCTGATTTTAAACCCGTGTGTGAGGATTGTTGAGGCAGATTTTTCTGGTAAAAAGCAGTATAAGCTTTATCTTCCAATCTTGTATGAATCCAGTTCTAGAGGAAACAATCCAACGGTGACACTCACTTCTAAGCAAATCTTTTCAGATGTAAGAGATGCGACGAAAATAAGGGTTGTTGTAACCACAACTCCAGCCTATGGCGCCAGCTTCTTTGTGAAGTCACCACACGGTCCTAATACAATCATTGATAAGGAAATTGATTTGGGCGGCGTTTCAACCGTCGTTTTTTACTTGAGTAAGGTGGAGGTCGCAGTTGGTGTTAATCCATAAGAGGGTGATGGAACATGCCACATGTGGCAATTGAATATGTGATTATGGTTCCGATATTGATAGCACAGATATTTCTCTTCCCGTTGGCAGCAAGTGCCCTCACAAACATTTATGTTGAGTCTAGGAGGAGGCTGACGGCGGAGGCAGCTGCCAGCCGCTTGGCAAGCTCAATACAGCAGCTTTACTTCTCCCTTAACCATGAGTCGACTCCGTCTGGCACGGTGACTTTTGATCCTGGATTGCCCAAATACATTGATGGTTACTATTATGTTGCGAGGGGGGAGTTAACGTCCATAAGGGAGGGTGGAGCGGCTAAGCTGAATATTAGTTTAGCTGTTGCTGGGTTAAACATCAGAGTATCAGCCTATGCTACTCTTGGACCTAATGTGAGCTGGGACTCAAATTCTGTTTTTGTCAGCAACTCCACAAGGGCTTTTATTGAAGTGACTAAGGATTCAAACGGCGCCTTTTATTTCCGTTTTGGAGGTGGCTAAATGGTTAGCGCAACAATTGACCATCTGGCTGCAACAACTGTTCTCATAGTGGCTTTTACCCTCTTCATGGGCTTATTTGCGCAAGTGATGCATGACGCCCTCCTCTACCAGTTTCACATGCATCTCGCAACTAAGTGTAGCGACATCCTTGACAATATGTTGCTTAGCTTTGGGGATGTGCCCGGCGCGTTTGGGCTGGGCGATTATAATCTCGAGCCCTACACCCTAGACCCCTATCTAGTAATGAGGTTATTGTCTGCGTCAGGTCCTCTTGTAGAGTATCCACCTGGCTCTGGGATAAAATATAGCAACATATCTTTTGGCGCTGGTGACTACTTGCTGGTTCCTGTAAGCGAGTGTATTGATTATGAGACTGCTCAAGAGCTGCTTGGTTTGAAGGGGCTGTATGGTTTTAGGTTGTCGTTAACCCCAATAATCCGGATAAGCTTCGCTAACGTCCAAACTGGTAGCGGCGGGAAATCTATAAGTTTCACAGTTTTCGTGGAAGGATCTGGTTCACCTATTGGAAATGCGAATGTAACGTGTAGACTTCTCTATGTAAGCGGAGTTGATGAGGATGGCCACCCCATAATTGGTCTGAGGAGCACGTCAAGTACTACGGACTTGAATGGCAAAGCTCAAATCATCTTCAGCAATGTTGATGTCTCTAAGAACTATGTGATTGTTGCAAGCGTGAGGGTTGGAAACTTCTATGGCGTTGGCTACATATATAAGCAGGCTTTAACGTCGGCTGGAAACGTCATTCCCTTCATTGAGAATATGGAAACTGGTATGATAATACTTGCCCACTCCTTTGACGTAAAACAATATAATAATACTGGCGCCATATTTTATAATGCGACCTACTTCGCTATAGATAATAACTGGAACTTGGTAAATGTTCCATTGCTTGGAAATTATAGCGGTCTCTTGAATTATGGTTCTGGTACACGTGGAAAAACCTTCAACCGAACGCAAATTCCAGAGGAATATCTCGGTCTGCCTGGGGTTCTCGTTGTGGTTTGCCGTAAGGGCAACGAGTATGGCGTTACTGTTATGCCTTGGCAGGTTCAATCCCTAAGCTTCAGTGTGGAGTTTGGCGGTAACCCTTATGGTTGGGAGTGGGTTGCCACTGATGTCAGGCATGTTTTAATTGGCGGCGTCCCATACGCGGGGAAGCTTGCCCTATGGAGTTTAACGGGCTATCAAGTGGTCACGTATAGGTGGTGAATAAGCCTTGATGAGGACTATTGAATCCATAATCGTCATTATAATAATGTTGTCAGCCTTTTTCATAGCCTCCTACCTCATAGTTCTCCCATCGTCTAGGGCTGTTTCGCCGCTTAATCTAAGGGCATTAGCTCTCACAGTTGTCAAAAACCTTGACACTGGTGGATATTTAAGCGAGGTTGCCTTCTCCAACGACGACAGCAAGTGGAATGAGCTTCAAACAGTTCTTTCAGCAAGCCTCCCACCCCACATAGCCTATAACCTGACGGTTTATGAGATTACCGAGAGTGGAGTTTATGTTCCTATTAAAACCATTTCCAATGCTATTGGGAATGTTGCTTTCACAGAATCCGTATCTTACATGGTTAGTTCTCCAGACGTCACCTACAAGACCGTTGCCCAGAAAATCTCCGAAGGCGGCAAAAACCTAACATTGTACATATTGAATTGTGCTGACGCCAACGGATGGTGGATCACTGGCTATACGGCGCAAATGCTAGCCCAAGATATCTACAGTCTTCTTAGACCATATTTTGAAACAATAATCCTTGTAAATAGCACAGTCCAACTGCTTAGTCTGCTAGATGGGATAAAGCTAACAACAAGCCCAGCAGAAAGTGTCACAGACGCAATAATAATAAACGCCTTCGGTGAGGTTGTGCCAATCCCCATAGAGTATACCCAAGGTTACTCCAGACAAAGCGATGGTTACTCCTCAAGCGGGGGTTATGCACGCTACTGCTACACATTGGGCAGAAAAGTTAGACAATACAACTGGAAATGGATCAGTATAGTTGGATACCCATTCTTTTACGTGACAAACACTGTGAGATTTAGTAATTTACAGAATAACTATGGGATATACGGAATAGTTAGCGTTGGAGCGCCGGGTTTAAACGCCTTTCTGCGCGGGTTAAACAACGAGAACTATGCCTCTGACTCAACATGGATAACCACAGATATAACAGCAAGTTACGGCGTCCGCGTCCAATTCACATCAGAAGCCTACTACCGCACTAACTATTATGGGATTTACCCTGCATCCGAACAAAGCGCAAGCAGAGCGCTTCCAGGCCCAGGAGCGCAAAACGATATTACCAGCCGATACAATTTAGCAGTGATGGCACCAGTTTTCAATCCGGTTTATGGGTATTATGCTGCTGCAACTTTTAGGCATAATAGTGGAAACGGCGCCCTAATCGCCATCGGCCTAACACGAACACCGGACATTAGAATAACCGCCCTGGCCCTACTAATCTACTACAAACCAAACATTTTCAAAGAGACTTTTACGGCTCCGGGAAAGTCTAGGCTTATAATCTTACAGCTGGCGGCTTTAGGAGGCGTATAAAATGCGTGGTGCTGTCAAAGGACAGTTTTCAATAATCGCTGCCGCCTTGCTAGCTATAATTCTTATATCCGCCGTTGCCATCACATACTCCATAATTAACTTTTCACTCCCTAAGGAGCAAACAAACGTTTCATCATCGGTTTATGAAATTAACAATTCTTTGAAGCAGATGATGGAGTTCGCCGTAGGCTATTACTGCTCTGTATTGCAAGTGACTGGCAACTCATCCTTTGCCAGAACCCTAGCACGAGATTACTTAAACAGCGGTTTCGAATTTATTGCAAACTCCCATCCGGAACTCAACCCCTCTATAAGAATTTCTGATATGAACTTTTCAGTTCGCTGGTATGAAGCCTCCAGTTATAGTATGGGTTATCTTAAAGCATCCTATGACTTGTTAAGCCTACGCCTAAGCAGCATAAACTATGACGTCTTCTGCGCCCTAAGAGTGGAGATAATCGGGATCATGGAAAATAAATACGTCAAGGTTAATGTAACACAAGACGAAAGTCGCCCCTATCTTGGTCTTGACAAAGCAAACTTCCACTTTTACTACTACAGCAATGCATCATCTAAATGGGTACAAGAACCCACTACAAACTGTTCCATTACTGAAAACAGCGTATACCGTCTGGGAATTCCAGACGGCATTAATGAAAATTGCTTCCTACTGGAAGTTTCAGACACTAGGGGAATAACTACCATCAGCTTTTATTCGACACGCAAAAAGCCCCAAATAACTTATGTTTTCGACTGGAACGCCACTGGAATGCAAAGCATCTACACCCAACTAAAAAACGACAAAATCGTTGTTGAAATTCTCCAAAATGGGACGCTACTATGGCTTGGACAGAAGCTTCTACACGGATATCCTATCCCACAATTACCAATCAAATGCTTAAGAGTAAGCGCAAACGCAGACCCTAACCATCTGGAAGCCAAACAGATACCGTTCCAAGTTGAAGATTGGGCATCCAACTACAAAGTCCCCCTCGGTAGGAGCAACAGCGAAACACTATTTTCAAGCAGAAACATGATAGTCTTCCTAGTAGACCACAGCATAAAAAATGTCACTATATGGTGGGATGGAAGAGACAACGCCCAACAAACACCATACTCAACAATGAAAAGCTTCAATGATAAAATAGTAAGTGCTAGTGGCGGTGGAGCAGTAGCAGTCTTAAATAACGGTGTAACTCGAGTGAACATAACCTATAACAGTGGTAGTGGAATTTTCTACGTTAAAACTGCTACAAGCAGAGCTGACTTCATGCAAATAAACGGGCATTCTGCGAACTTCTATGCCTCACCATCATTTCCAATAATTAATGGCACTATACGGGATATTATACAGCAAGAGGCTGAATGGTCAGGCTATAATAATTGGGGCTTTCCAAACACATACGCTCAAATAGTTCTAACTTTCCCAGCAAACGCAACGTACTACACATACGCCTTAAGACTGATTTTTGTAAATGCTTCAACATGCCCAGAAAACAGGGTGATAACCAACCTAACCCCACTGACCATCTCAAGCGACTGGAAAACGAAGCTTAAGGTTTTAACTGAAAACGGAACAAGCAATGGAATTCCCTTAACAGTTGAAACGTATGTAGGCAGCTATGCATTCTACAATTTCTCTGATGGAAAATGGCAACACCACTGGACGCAATATAACTATACAAGTAACACTGGAGCTGGAATAATGTTTAACGACTTCAACAACAAAAACCTCTACCTCTTTGACAACTTTATAGGACAAAAAACTGGCGTCTTAAACGTGGCAACAACCCAGAGCCTACAATGGATTACTCCTAAAACAGTTTACAACAGATGCAGCGAATCCGGAAGCAACGTTGCTGCGAACTCCATAGATGGAAGCACCTCAACCTATTGGCGACACGACTCAACATGCTACCACTGGATAATCTACGACCTAGGCGAACCGATGAATATTTCAAGAGTAAGAATCTATCAAGGCCAATACGATTGGGGTAGCACAGCAGGCATAAACATTTACGTTAGCAACGACTCGCAAAATTGGGGTTCAGCAGTATGGACTGGACGAATTGACGGTGATAATCAATGGGTCGCTAGCGGACAGTTTCAAGCTCAAGGCAGATACATAAAACTTGAAAGCAGAAGCAACTCAGCTTCTCAAAGGTTAATTGAAGTTCAAGTAGAAGTACAGCAAAGAAGCACAACTATCGAGCTTTCTCCAATAAGGCTTAGGCAAGTTTCATTTAGGTTTCCGCTTGACGTCACGTGGTTCGGCGCTGTTGTAACCATTGAAAGCAACACTGACTTCATTTACGGTGCGAATGGTGTTGGCTTGTGGGTTGTTGTTGATCATCCTCCAAAAGTGGAGGCAATAGCCTAATGCAAAACTTACTTAAAATCCACATTGAAAGTTCATACAAGTTAAATAAGTATTCTTTAGATTTCATAAACCAGCAGAAGGTGCACAAACCATGAAAACAAAAACCCTCCTTAAGTCTAGAAAAGGTATATCCCCAATCCTCGCAACCCTCTTACTAATAGTAATAGCCGTAGCGGCCATAGTCGTTACATACGCATGGATAATGGTATACATGCGCAGCGCAGGACAACAAGCTGGTATACAACTAAACATAGAGGCTGTAAACTGGCCAACCAACAGCACCATTAAGCTTTATGTAAGAAACACAGGAACATCAGACGCAACAATAGATGCAGTTTATGTAGGTACATCTTCAGAAAATCTTGTAAAACAAAATGATGTAACTTTCAACCCGGCTAACAAGGTTGTTACAGCCAATGGAGGAACAATAGAGATAACGATTAATTATCAGTGGACGCCCCAAACAACATACTATTTCAAGGTTGCTCCATCAACCGGGCCAGCAGCAGAAGGCAGCACCAAAGCACCAACATCATCCTAAAAATCCTTTCAAAACGCTTAAACTCGGCTTTTGTAAAGTGTTTATAAGATACTTTTTCTAAACCCAAAAATAGCAGTGACTAAAATGCAAGCCATCTTCGAAGCCGCTAAAATAGGCTTAACAGCGTCTTTTCTATTCTATGCGTCTTGGAGTGACTATAAAACTCGTGAGGTGAGCAATAACATCTGGATTCTTTTTGCTCCACTAGCATTCGCATTAACTTTTGCCGAACTCTTCCTTTTTGATTTTTCTGCTTTGCCTTTTTTTGGTTTGTGCTTTGGCTTAACATCAACTTTCGCTATAATCCTCTTTTACGCTGGAGGTTTCGGCGGTGCAGACGCTAAAGCTTTGATGTGTCTTGCCTTGGCTTTACCCTCCTACCCGTCAGAGCTTCTAAAACCCTTAATGCCCTTAATGGGCGAAGCCTCACCAATAATGAACATGTTTTTTCCAGTGACTGTTTTTAGCAACTCTGTTATTTTGGCAGCCCTAACAGCCATATATTTACTGTTCCATAACCTTTTATGGCATCTAAAAACTGGCAGCCCGCTTTTCGAAGGTGAACAGCGAGAAGCGTCAATAGGCAAAAAGCTTCTATTTCTGGCGACTGGCTACAAGGTTCATGTTAAAAAGTTGAAGGAGAAATGGCACATATACCCCCTGGAAGACGTGGAAGACGTCCAAGAAGGTGAAATAAAAAGGAAGCTTCTGATTCTGCCAAGAGACGAGGAGAGAGAAGCCATAGTCAAAAGGCTGGAAAAGGCTGTTGAATCTGGAAAAATTCACGAAAAAGTTTGGGCAACGCCTGGACTGCCAATGCTCATTTTTATAACCGTCGGTTTGGTCTTGGCGCTGGTTTACGGAGACGTTGTCTGGGCTTTAGTCCGCCTTTTCATGGGTGGATAATGCTCAAAAGAGTTAATTCCGTTTAATGAGCAATACTTTTGGTTTAGGAAGGCGTAAAACTTGCTGGACAAGTGTTTAGACGAAGTTAGAGATTTTCTAAAAAGCCAGCAGATAGAAGCTGAAGTTGTTGTTATGCCAGACTTCTTCCTTGACAGGTTCGTAAGCTTGAACACAAGTCCAGACCGCCTATTCAAGATAATTATTAATGTTGTGGAGAGAAAAGGCGGGAGCATAGACGGAATAAGCCAAAAAGAGTTTAGGGGCGGAAACGCCTTAAACACCGCCGCTGCTCTGGCAAGCCTTGGTGTGAAGGTCACGCCAATAGTTTGCACCGACAAGTTTGGGCTTCAACTAATCAAATTCTATATGAAATCGCCAAGAATCAATTTAACACACATAAAAGTTGTGGAAAAGCCATCGATAACAACATCCTTAGAATTCAAAACAGACGACGGAAAAGTAAACGTCATGCTTAGGGATGTTGGTTCCCTTGCAGATTTTGGACCACGAAACCTTGACGTTAATGACTTTGAAGCCGTAGAAAGGGCTGATTGCACATGTGTTTTCAACTGGGCTGGAACAAGAAAATATGGCACGGAGTTGGCTGAAACCATTTTCCACCATATCAAAAAACGCGGGAAGGGCAAAACCTATTTTGACACCGCTGATCCAACCCCAAACAGGAAAGAAGCTAAAAAACTTCTGGAAAGAGTTCTTTTAAGCGGCTTAGTGGACATTTTAAGCCTAAACGAGAATGAAGCAGTCTTCTTCGCCTTGCTTCTGAAAGGTAAAGCTGAAGAACCCGATAAAGGCTTGAGTTTTGAAGAGTTAGCGAAGGAGTCCGCAGAGTTTTTGGCTTCCCATTTAAAGGCAAGAGTAGACCTCCACACAACAGAGTATTCTGCAACCTTTAATGGAGGAGTCGAGACGCTTGTTCCAGCCTTTCATGTCCCGGTTCTAAGGGCAACTGGTGCCGGTGACGCTTGGAACGCTGGCAACATACTTGGAACAATTTACGGATTGGGCAATGCTGTTAGGCTCACGTTGGCTAATGCTGTTGCAGCCTACTACATATCAAACCCTGAAGGCAAGCACCCCACCCGAAAAGAGCTTTTCAAGTTCTGCGATAGGCTTAAGGGCTGGTGGAAAACCAAAACAGATAAAAATTAGATTGAGGCAAAGAGCATCAGCTTGGAGACCATAAAATGCCGACGGAAATCCTCGACATAGACAAGTTCGTTGAAATAAGCGAAATAGCCGAATACTGCGCTGTTAAACGCCTAAAAGACGTTGTAAAACTGAAGCTTCGCACGCCGAGAATACTTTACACACTCAAGGTTGAACCTTTAAAGGCTGAAGAAGTTATAAAGAAACTCAAATGCGAAATCCGCGAAATATAGCCAATTATTCTACTTCCATAACAATTTTCGCGAGGCGAACCGAGTCTTCAAGGCTTTTCATTATAGTGTTTGTCACTGTAACTTTTATTCCAAGCCTTTCTATGCGGTTTTTCTGCTCTTTATCAATTTCATCGATTATGAAGTGTTTTAGGAGTTTTCCATAAAATTTTGCCACTCCGTAGGCTGAGGGCTCGAAGCCCATGCTAGCCATAATCATGTCGGCTGGTCCTTTAAGGGCTTTTCCACCTATTATTGGGCTTATGCCTACTATTTGTGCTTCCGATTTTCCCAGCGCCTTTTTTATGGCTTTTATGGCGAGGATTGGAGCTATGCTTAGGATAGGGTTGCTGGGGCAGATTATTATGCGTTCAGCCCCTTCTATTGCTTGGACAACGCCCGGTGCTGGCTTAGCCCTTTCGACTCCCTCAAAAATTACGCTTGTGACTGTTTCCGTTGCTCCTCTCTTGACGAAGTATTCTTGGAATTCTAGGAGCATGTTGCCAGATTGAATTTTTGTTCGCACTCGATTGTCGCTCATTGGTATAAGACGGGTTTCAACTCCAAACATTTTGCACAGCCCTTCTATGACTTGTGATAGCGGCATGCCTTCCCGTAACATTTTGGTTCTTATTATATGAGTTGCTAAGTCTTTGTCTCCTAGGCGGAACCATGTTTCAAACCCTAAGTGTCCCAGCATTTCAAGGCAGTTGAAGGTGTCGCCTGCTATTCCCCAGCCTTTTTCTTCGTCCACTATTCCAGCAAGCGTATACATTATTATATCTAAATCTGGGCTTATATGGAGTCCGTAAAGCTCTACGTCGTCGCCCACATTACCAATTATAAAGAGGTCTTTCGGCGACACGATTTTTACAAGTCCTCTTAGAAGTTTTGCTGCACCAACGCCGCCAGCAAGCGCCACAACCTTGCCCATAAAACCACACCTATAAATTGGCTTTTCAATATTAAAAGTTCTTGTTAGGTGCTCAAAATTGGATGTGATTGAGCTTATTAAGACTAGGCGGAGCATCCGCAAGTTTAAGCCAGCGAAAGTTCCCAGCGAAGTTATAAGCGCCATTTTGGATTTGGCTAAGTGGGCTCCTTCTGCGCATAATGCCCAGCCTTGGCGCATACTTGTGATAGACGATGACACGGTGAAGGTGAAGCTTGCCACGGCAATGGGAAGAGCTTGGCTTCAAGACATGCTTAAGGATGGCGTTCCTAAGGAGAAAGCTAAGGAGATTGTTAGGGTTGAAGGTTGGCAGCGGATAACAGAAAGCCCAGTTGTCCTCATAGTTTGTCTGTCAATGGGTGATATGCATAAATATCCAGATGGGAGGAGGCGGAGGGCAGAATATACGATGGGTGTTCAAAGCGTTGCCGCCTACGTTCAGAATTTGCTTCTTTTGGCTCATTATTATGAGCTTGGGGCATGCTGGGTTTGTGCGCCTCTATTCTGTCAAAGCGCCGTGAGGAAAGCACTGGGTTTGCCCCGTGAAATTGAGCCCCAAGCAATGATCATAATGGGATATCCAGACGAAAAGCCAGAACCCCCGCCGAGAAAGCCTCTAGAGGCTTTTCTGCATTTAATACTTGGGGTTCAGCGTTAGGAATAATATGTGGGACAAAAGAGTGAGTGTTTGGCAGTTTGGCGGATTCTATTTTCTAAACTTTTGAAGTCTTGTTAAGAGTTCTTTGTCGCCTTCATAGTCTCCAGCGCACGTTGCTATTAAGCCGTCCACCAAGCCCTCAAGTTTTGATGCTATTTCCTCAACTTTTTCCATTGTTGTTGTCACTGGCCACCCGATTAGTTTGACCATTTCCGCGTTTTTTGGTGTTCCAACAAGGAAGTATGTATAGATTGGTTTGTTTAGGCGTTTGCACTCTTTTGCCACTTGTTCCAGTGCTGGGAAGGTTTTGTCTTCAAGCCTCATGAAGAAGACGAAATCCCATGGCTCTTTTGCTCTAGCTATGGTTTCCTCGATGGTTCGGCGCGCGGTTAGCAAGCATCCTAATTTAACGTTTTTTAGGCGTATTGTTGTGCGTAGGAAGTCTCTGGCTTCCTCTGAAGATTTAAACATTTTTATTGGTTCTCCATATTTTGGTATGTCTCCCATTGTGATTACGAGTCCGTCTAAGCCAACAGCATCTGCGGCTAAAGCCAAGCCTCCAACTTCGACTGGTCCTTTGTAGTGGAGTATGAATATTGGTATGACAATTTTCCCCGGGTATTTGGTTTTGAGGACGCAGCCCACTGCTGTTCCACTGGGCGCTGGCATTCCGGCGGCACTATCGGTTATGTTCCATCCATCAACAAGGTCTTTAACTTCCTCTGCAAGTTTCAAAAATTTACGTGTTGGGACAAACTCATGCAATATTTTCATTGAAGCTCATCTCGCCTTTTAGAGAGAACAACTTTAGCATTAAAAATTTTTGCATTCAAACCACTGAAACCATTGTTAAAACGCCATTTTGTGCTAAAAAGGGTGGAAATTATAAAGAACACTAGCATAAAGACATGTGTTGGGTGTTTCATGAACATAATCCAAATAATTGGTGTTGAGGGCTTGCCAATTATAAAAGCTGGAGACAACCTTGCAAAGCTTATATGCAGAGCTGCTGAACGTCAAGGGACACCAATACAAGATGGTGACATAATAGTTGTTACACATGTTGTTGTTTCAAGGGCTGAGGGTCGCGTTATAAACTTAGATGAGGTTACGCCCTCGCTTTTTGCGAAAACCGTTGCTGAACTTTATGATAAGGACCCCGCCTTGGTTGAGGTTGTCCTCAGAGAGGCGAAGAGCATTAGGCGCATGACCGATGGCAAAATAATAACCGAGACAAGACACGGTTTTGTCTGTGCCAACTCAGGAGTTGACAAGTCCAACGTGCCAGGAGAACGCTATGTTGCTTTGCTTCCAGAAGACCCTGACGCCTCCGCCGCTAGGATTAGACGGGAGATAAAGCGTTTAACTGGCTGTGATGTGGCTGTCATAATTTCTGATACGCATGGCAGACCCTTAAGAGAAGGTGAAATAAATGTTGCTGTTGGCGTTTCAGGCTTAAAGCCTATAAGAGATCGTAGGGGCGAAAAGGACTTGTTTGGTTATGTTTTGCGAGTCAAGCAGACAGCCGTTGCCGACGAGCTTTCTTCAGCAGCTGAGCTCGTTATTGGGCAAGCCGATGAGGGTGTTCCAGCGGCTATAATCCGCGGCTATAGATATATAAAGTCCGAGGATGCTAGGGCTACGGAGCTTATAAGACCACGGGAGAAAGATCTGTTCCTTTAAACGGCGGGGGTGCTGTGTCGTTTGTCTGGCAAAGGTGTCTCGCTTAGGGAGCTGAAAGCATCGAAGTAACATGTTTGATGGATAACTGTGTGGACTTTACGTCTTCCATTAATCTGCTGGAGGTTCAAAGCGTTCGAAGTTGGGTTGTAAAACGTATAAGCAAGGAATGGGCTTAGGAGAATTTTCACCTACCAATAGCTGAGCATGGTTTGTCGATGCTTGTTACAGTGTTTTGTGATGGGAAGTCGCACAGTGTACTCTTCGATGCTGGTGTAAGTCCCCAGGGGGCGGTTTCGAACGCACGGGGTATGGGCATAGACTTTGGGCAAATAGAGGCTATTGTCTTGTCTCATGGGCATTACGACCATTTCGGCGGACTGCAAAGCTTTGTCAGAGCCATTGGTAGGGCGGGCTTGCCAATAAGAGTGCATGAGGATATGTTTAAGACGCGAGGTGTAGCCGCTTCAGATGGTTCTGTCAAGCGATATCCAGAATTCCCAAAAGAAGCGCAAATCAGCCCAGCAAAATTCTTGAAAACAAAGGAGCCTTCCTTATTGGCAGATGGTGCGGTGCTTGTGACTGGCGAAATACCAAGAAAAACGGATTTTGAGAAGGGCTATACACCGCAACGAGCATTTGTTGATGGCGAGTGGCAGCCAGACTCTTGGGTTTGGGATGACCGTGCATTAGCCGTCCATGTAAAGAACAAGGGGCTTGTCATATTGTCTGGATGCGCCCATGCTGGAATAGTTAACACAGTGCTTCATGTCCGGCAGATAACCAGAATCGAGAGAGTCTACGCCATAATTAATGGTTTCCACTTGTCCGGGAAAGAGTGTGAAGAGCGTATAGCCAGAACTATGGAGGCGCTTAAACAGTTAAAGCCAGAATTAGTTGCGCCCATGCATTGCACCGGTTGGAGGGATGCCTTTGCAATGGCAAAAGCCATGCCGGAAGCCTTCGTCTGGAACAGTGTTGGAAACCTCTACACCTTTTAAAATTTGGCATGGAGTTTGTGGCGGATTTCTGGGAACTAAAAATTTAAAAGTGAGGTTTTGAAAATAAAGCATTCCAAAATTGTGGAGTTGAAATTCGGTGATAAGGGAGAAAAGACAAACTCCATTCTTTAGAAGGAAGCTTGAGCCAATAGAGGTTAAAACTCCGAGGAAAATTTCGGAACTGCTTGCGGAAATGGCTAAAACTGGTTTTCAAGGCAGAAAACTCGGTGAAGTGGCTGAAGTTTGGGAGGAAATGCTCAAAGACGACGTTGTAATCTTTTTTGGTTATGCTGGCTCCCTGAGCACCACGGGGCAGTGGAAAATTGTTAACTGGCTTATTGAGCATCGCTTTATTGACGTTATTGTTTCCACAGGCGCAAATATATCTGAAGACATTTTGGAAGCTATGGGAGGAACTTATTGGCAAGGGCACCACATGGTGGATGACCACCAGCTTTTAGAGTATAAGATTGACCGTTTCTACGACGTTTTTGCAGACGAGCTTGAATACCGACAAATGGAAAGCCTCATCGCCAACTTTATGAAAAAGTTAAGCTCAAACCGCAAATATTCCTCGGCTGAATTTCTCCATCTTTTCGGAAAAGAACTTTCACAATTGGGGATTAAAAGCATAATTGCAACAGCCTACGAGAACAAAGTGCCAGTCTTCTGTCCAGCCATAGTTGACAGCGGCTATGGAATTGCTTATCTCCTAAACAGGAAGCTTGAAAGCAATTTCGACATAACTATTGACCAAATGCGGGATTTTGAACAGCTTGTAGATATAAAAGCTAAGGCAGCTCCAGAAAGTGGGGTAACTTATATTGGTGGCGGTGTGCCGAAAGACTTTATCCAACTAACCACTGTTGGCAGAAGTCTAACAGAGTCGAGAAAATATGAGCGCGTTTACCCACACAAATACGCCATACAAATTACGACGGATGCGCCCCATTGGGGCGGCTTGTCCGGCTGCACTTTTGAGGAAGCCATAAGCTGGGGCAAGGAAGCCAAGGAAGGGCGGAATGTGCAGTGCTACTGCGACGCAACAATAGCCCTACCAATAATTGTTCAAGCTTTGGCAGAGAAAATCGATAAAAGGGCGAAAACACCAGACTTGTCTTGGCTGTTTAAGGGTTTAGAATAGCCTTTGGCGTTTTCCATGGAGAAAGTGAAGGACTTCGAAATTTCGAAGGATGTTTCCGCAGACACGCTTGTCAAGCAGATGCTTGAAAGCGGAGGCTTCACAGCAAAAAACCTCGCCATAGGCGTAGATATCCTTGAAGCGATGCTGAAAGAGCGGGAAATCCTCAATTTTCTCTCCTTTCCCGCATGCATCATCGCCACCGGCACAAGGGGCATAATCCGCGACATTGTCAAGCATAAATGGTTCCATATGCTAATTACAACTTGCGGCACTTTGGACCATGATTTGGCACGTTGCTACCGTGACTATTTTCAAGGCGACTTCTACATGGACGATGAGGAACTGCATAAGAAGGGCATAAGTCGAATCGGCAATGTTCTGGTGCCAAATGCCTCTTATGGCGAAATCATCGAAAAGAAAATGATGGAGTTCTTAAATAGCCTATACGCGGAGGGCAAAAGGGAACTTGCCACTTACGAATTATGTTGGGAAGTTGGCAAGCGCCTCAACGAAAACTCCATATTATATTGGTGCTGGAAAAACGGCATACCCGTAATCGTGCCGGGCATAACAGACGGTGCAGTGGGCTACCAGTTGTGGCAGTTCAGCCAAGATCACAAAGATCTAAAAATAAACGTGCTTAAAGACGAGCAACTCCTAAACGACATGATCTGGGAAGCCAAAAAATCCGGAGCCCTAATAATAGGCGGAGGCATATCAAAACACCACGTCTTATGGTGGAACCTATTCAAGAAAGGACTGGACTATGCGGTTTACATAACAACAGCCGTAGAATACGACGGAAGCCTATCCGGAGCCCGCCCAAGAGAAGCCGTATCATGGGGGAAAATTCGAGAAAAAGCAAAAACAGTAACCATAGAAATAGACGCAACAATAGCCCTACCAATAATGTATGCAGCTCTCCTCGAAAGACTCTGAAACATGTTCGGGCAAATCAGACGAAATGTAGGATTTCCTTTAAGTTCTTTATCTTTTTAATGTTCCCATCAACTATTTTGTTTTCTCTGTCAATTAGAAAAGCGTTCAATCCAGCCTTTAATGCGCCTTCATAATCAATTTCAAATTCGTCTCCAACAAAAACCACTTCACTGGGTTGAAGACCGAGCTTTTTTAAGGCATAATTGAAAATTTCCTTTTCTGGTTTTGCTTTGCCGGCAACGTCGATGCAAACCTCTACGTCGAAGAAGCCTTTAAGGTTAAGTTTTGAAAGAACCTTTTCCAAATCATATTTAAAAGTGTTTGTTATTATGCCCATCTTCATTTTTCTTTCCCTAAGCTTCTGCAAAACTTCCGGCACTTCCGGATAAAGCGTTATTTCAGCATATTCCCACCATTCCCTATCAATAGCCTCTGCCAATGGTAACGCATCATTTTTTATTCTTAAATAATTGAGAACTATAAGGTTAAGGCTCACCCAAAATTTACTCCCAAACTCCATCATCTTTTCAACGTCCAATTTTTCTCTCGCTTTCTCCGCCGCCTCACTAATTTTTTCAATAGGCTTGATTGTTCCATACGCTTTAAGGATTTTCTCAAAAACCTTCGGCGTTGGCTCCGGCTTAACTAACGTTCCACCCATATCAAAAAGAACAGCCCTTATCTTAACCATTATGGAATACCTTCTCGGTCACACGTTTTTGCATGTATAATGCTTTAAACTTTATTAATTCTTATAGATTTAACACAATCTTATCACATCAATAATTGCTCTATCAAAACTCACAAGCCTCTATTAGTTACGTTGCGTGTTTTTATTCATCACTAACATAATTGGTTGTTTGCTTTTCAAGAAAAAAGCGGGCTATTGTGGAGGCGGTTGTGGCGCAGTTCTGGGTTTTACCATCATTCTCGTAATGAAAGCTATAGCTATGCCTAAGTCTATTGTGATTGTTAGGAAGGCGTATACCAAAATGGTCATGTTATTGTATGCCGCTTGAAGGTTTTTAAGTTGTTGTTGCAGCGTTTGCATCAAATAGCAGAGTAGAGAAGATAATTAACGTAACCACTGTTAAACAGATTCTCTTCCATTGTTATCATTTTGATTCGCCTTTTTATGAAAAATGCTGAACTTTGGATAAAGGACTTATGAATGCTGAATAAAGATTGTAAGCATGTTCCAAAAACCTTTCTTCAATGACTCAAAATTAAGCCGCAACATCCAAGAGTAGGTAAGTAGCGCTCTTCAAATCAGAAAGCTTTCACATTTAACTTTTTGGTGTGGGGAAAAGGAAATAAAGAGCAAAGGATAAAACCAGCAAAAGAGCAGCTTGCTTAATCATCCAATAAAAAGGGTGAAAGGTGTTGGAAGCTTCTGTTAAACAGCTTGATGCCTTCTTTAATCCGAAGTCTGTGGCTGTCGTCGGCGCCACTAAAAAGATAAACAAGGCTGGGCACGTCATATTCAAAAATTTTGTTGAAAACAAGAGAAGAGGGGTTTTTAATGGGGAGCTTTACCCCGTAAACCCCCACGAAGACTACATTTTAGGCTTTCAGTGTTACCCAAAATTGACAAAAATCTCGGGAAAACTTGAACTCGTCGTCATCGTTGTCCCAGCGGAAATCGTGCCAGAAATAATGAAAGACGCCGCAGCCAAAAAGGTTGAGGCTGCTGTTATAATCAGTTCTGGCTTCGGAGAAATTGGAAACCACGAACTAGAAAGGAAAGTTGTTGAAATTGCGAAAAAGGCGGGGATAAGGGTTCTCGGCCCCAACTGTCTAGGAGTCTACGACTCCAAAACGGGCGTGGATATGCTATTTCTACCAGAAACAAAGATTTTGACCACTGGTGAGGAGGTTGTTGCAACACCTAGACCAATGAGGGGAAACATAGCCATAGTAACCCAAAGCGGCGCCTTCGGGGTGGCAGCCCTCGACTATTTGGCTGGCAGACAGATAGGCGTCAGCAAATTTGTAAGTTTCGGGAACAAAAGCGACGTGGACGAGGCTGAAATGCTCCACTATCTATATTATGACGACGAAACCAAAGTGATACTATTATATGTTGAAGACATTAAGAATGGGAAAACCTTCATAGAGGCGGCCTCAGAAGTCACAAGGAAAAAGCCTGTAATAGCCCTTAAAGCCGGCAAAACAGAAGCCGGAGCAAGAGCAGCTGCATCCCACACAGGCGCCATGGCTGGCTCGGATCATATTTACAATGCTGCTTTTGCGCAAACTGGAATTTTAAGGGTTAGGGATATGGAAGAGTTCTTTGACGCAGCGAAAGCTTTTGTTATGCAACCGCCAGCTGCGGGGAAAAATGTGGCAATAGTAACCGACGCCGGCGGACCGGGAATATTGGCGGCTGACGAATGTGAAACACAAGGACTGATCGTTAAACGGTTCTCTGAAAAGACTCTTCAAAAATTTGAGAAGCTCAAGCGAGAGGGAAAACTCCCAAAATTCGCAACAAACCTAAACCCTGTTGACGTGACTGGTTCTGCCACTTCTGAAATGTTCGAGTTGGCAGCCGACATAGTTTTCCAAGACCCGGAAATTCATGGAATACTGCTTCTTGGACTACATCACACGCCAGCACTACAAGAAGACTATATAGACAGAGTGGCAAAGGTTGTCGGCAAATACGTAAAACCAATCGTCGCATGCGATATAGGTGAAACTGAAATGGCTTTGCATACGCGCTCCAGATTCGAAAAGCTTGGAATTCCAGCGTACTCCTCCCCAGAAGACG
Source organism: Bathyarchaeia archaeon (assembly GCA_038882655.1). Lineage (GTDB taxonomy): Archaea > Thermoproteota > Bathyarchaeia > Bathyarchaeales > Bathycorpusculaceae > JAGTQI01. The sequence goes on from JAVZNT010000001.1 coordinate 108,549, forward strand.
CCGCTAGAGCCATGAGCGCCCTTGCGAAGTATGGATTATACTTGAAAAAGAAGGGATACTTCAAAGAGTATATACACAACTTCTTCAAAGAAAAACGAAGGTAAACCTATTCAAGAGCTATCCTAACTTCCACTTCATCGCCGTCTTTAAGCTTCAACTTTTTCCTCAAATTTGAAGACGCAACAATTTCCAAAACATCGTTTGGATAATTTTCTACGCATGGCAGTACAACGGCGCATGCCACGTCACGCTCTATGTACGCCTTAAAACATTTTCCACGGCAGTATCCTGTCTTCGGTAAAATCTCTATGGCTTTTGCATTTTCTAACAGCTTTCTAACTTCCACATACTCTCCGGCTAGTTTCAAGTTTAGCGTTCCCGGACAAGGGACGAAACCAACCTTTTCCTTTATCTGTCGTCTAACCCATGGAAGTACAGTGAAGTATGCACCCTCTCCAGAACCAGAGAAGATTTTCCCCTTTACGTGAACTGTTCTTGTCGACGCTTTATTTTCTTCAGTCATGAGCATGTTCCAGTTTATGCAGTTTTTCCCTGCTCTTTCAGCCAGTTTGCAATTTTCCGAAACATGGGGTTTGAGGACATGTCTATAACTGGAACAATTATTTTTTCCCTAGTCTCAATTAACGGCTGGTATTTTGGCATGGGTGCATACCCAACAAAAGTCCAGTAAACCCTCTTATTTTCAACAAGCACCTTCGCAGCAGTTTCAGTAGACGCTGGAAGTGGGAAATAAAGGAATACAACACCCTCAGCCCAGTACAAGCCCGCTGTTTTTCCTCCGGCTATTATTGAGGCGAACCTTGCAATATCTTCTGGCGATGCGAAAAAGTTGCGCTCCATAATAACAATTTCTTTGAAGGGCTCGAATTTGACGTCTACTTCGCCTTCAGCCATAACCTTTCGCCTTTCTGATAGTTTGTTAAAGTTCCCTTTTAATCTTGCCATAAGCCAGAAAAGGTTATAGATCACAAAAGCTAAACCCATCCAATCACAAACACCAAAGGAGGGAACAAAGCTTGACTGAAATCCGTGCGGCAATAGTTGGCGTCGGCAACTCAGCATCAGCTCTAGTCCAAGGAGTAGAATACTACAAAAGCGCAAAAGAAAGCGAGACAGTCCCGGGACTAATGCACGTGAACTTTGGTGGATATCACGTTAGAGACATAAAGTTCGTCGCTGCTTTTGACGTGGACAAAAACAAAATTGGAAAGGACTTGGCTGAAGCCATATTTACAAAGCCGAACTGTTGCGCCAAATTTGCAAATGTGCCACCATTAGGCGTAAAGGTTTTGCCTGGACCAGTTCTTGACGGAGTGGCAAAACACATGAGGGAACCTTTCAACGTTTATAGCGAAAATGAAGTTAAACCTGCAGACGTTGCAAGCGTCCTAAAAGATTACAAAGCGGAAATTCTCATCAATTATTTGCCTGTGGGAAGCCACTACGCCACACGTTTTTATGCCCAAGCTGCTTTAGATGCGGGATGCGCCTTCATAAACTGCATACCAGAGTTTATTGCTTCAGACCCGGCATGGAGTCGCAAATTTGAGGAGCGATGCCTTCCAGTGGCTGGCGACGACATTAAAAGCCAGCTTGGCGCAACCATACTGCACAGAAACCTTGTGCGGTTATGCGTTGACAGAGGCGTAATCGTTGACGAGACATACCAGCTGAACCTAGGTGGGGACACAGACTTCCTAAACATGACTGTTGAAGAACGCCTCAAAACAAAGCGCATAAGCAAGACAGAAGCCGTTAAAAGCCTAGTGCCCTACGACTTGCCAACTCGCATAGGACCATCAGACTATGTGCCCTTTCTAGGGAACAAAAAGATATGCTACATATGGCTTAAGGGGAGAAAATTCGGCGACAGACCTTTAACAATAACTGTTAAGCTTGAAGTGGAAGACTCGCCCAACAGTGCCGGAGTAGTCATAGACATAATAAGGGCTGTAAAACTGGCTTTAGACCGAAAAATAGCCGGACCCCTAATAAGCATATCGTCATATGCTTTCAAACACCCACCAATACAGGTACCAGACCCCATTGCAAAAGAATGGGTAGAGGAATACATTAAAGGCAAACGTGAACGCTAAAATATTTTAGCTAAGCTTGTCCAAAAGGGAGAGAACACTGAAAATAGCTGAAATCCACCTTAAATAAGCGTTTAAAGCTGCCCGTAAAGCTACAGTGTCCTTCGCCTCAATAGCCAAAACTAGAGAAGCGCCCTCAATTTTCAAGTCTGCTTTGGAACGGATTGTGGCTGGTTTGGCAGTTTCTGGCATAAGTGCCCAATAAGCTATTTCTAGTTCCTTTTTTGACGGAAGTTTTAGGCGAACAATTGCATTAGCCTTCATGAACCCGTCAAGTCCCAGATTAAATGGGATATTCTCATTCTAGGGCCTATTTCCACATTCTCCGGAAGAAGTCTAAAAGTTGCCACCATTTCTCCGCCTGGAATGGGTGTGATTTGCATTATGGCACTGTATTCCTCATATTCATTTTTTCGGGCAACTGTGGGAATACCGAAGAAATCCGACATAGCCTTCTCCAGCCTTTTAACGTCTTGGGAAGGTTTTGGGGAAACTGCAATAGCGGTGGATTTTATTCTCCTCCCCCTAGGCATTGTTTGAAATTCTCTGCGGAGTTTTACGCTTCTTAAGTAAATTAGTGGTGGTATCGGTTGCAGTCTGCTGTCCAACTGATAGAGCTCTATTTTTCCAGGTCCGCCCTTCCAACGGTCGATAACAACCACTTTTTTTGCGCCAAGTTCTAGGGCTTTTGCCGCCACATCTTCAAGGCTTAGTTTTCCACGGTTTATTCTTAAAATGTTCGGAAACGTATGCGAGAGATCTTTGCAAAAGGTTCTTATACCCTTTGTTGGTCGCCGCGATGTAGTTAAAAGTATCAAGATTTCAGCCTATTCTTCTTCCGCTGTTGAAGCCTCAACCTCTTCTACTGGAGCCCCCCTAGCAACACGTTTAGCCACTATGCCAAGCTTTGTAGCTGGAGTATAGGCTCCACCGGTGAATGTGAAGCCGCATTTACCGCATTTCCAAACGCCGACGCTCTTCCGCTTAACTCTTGGAAGCCCGCATTGAGGACATCTGTGGCTCTTCTTCATTTCGGCAACTATTTTTATGTAGCGCTTTCTAACGGTGGCTCCGTATCGGGGTCCCAAACCCCTGGTTGGACCAACCTTCTTTGCTCTTTTACCCATCTTCACCACCCTAACTTCTTCCGAATTTCTGCAGATTTTTCTCCGGCAATCTGGACTGCCTCAAACACTTGTTTAGGTGTGAAGTACCCGCTTCCGCCCTTCTGAACCGCACATATATTGCCATTATCGTCTATGGTTATAGTCAGTCTGGCATCCATTATTTGTTCCTCTTCAAGCCAAGGGTCTACGACAAGCCTATCATTTATCTTTGCAAAGGTAACCGATACTGGATGCTTCTTAATCGGAAGCGCCGTGTATCCAGGCTTAATTTTAATTTCGCCTTCCTCAATTTCGTAGTTAAACATCTTCGTATTGAGTAAAGCAGCCATGGCGGCTAATGATGACGCGTCAATCAAGTTTCCATCATGGTTAAGCACATAAATGTCCACAAATATCACAAAGACCTTTTTTCCTGGCGTTATGCAGAGTTTATCCATTTCTATGGCTTTTGACTCTCTAATTCCTCGGTCAACAACTCTTGCCAACTCTATTGAGTTTTCATCAGGTGGTCCGGGTTCAAAAGTCGGCGATGCTAGGGGTACAAGTTCGGCGTTTACCGTCAACACTCCCTCACTGGGCGTGTCCGGAAATGGTTCTCCAGTCTCAATTTTAACTCCAACCATAACCTCTGTTTTTCCAAGAAGAACCCGTGCTGAGCCCTCAGCCCTTTCAATTATTCCCTGTTCCACTTTTATCTCTCTATAGTCGTTTAAGCCTCTGCCGTCAAGCCTCTTCCCCTTAGCAATTAATTGCCCAATCTGCTTTTGTTTTACGCGTGTAACTATTGTCGACATTACTCTTCAACCTCCTTAACGCTGACGTACTTGGCTTTTAAGGCTTCCTTCTGCATTGCATAGATTTTCTTACATCCTTCAATGGCGAGGTTAACAGCCTTCTCAAACTCTTCAGGTGTCAGGATTCCATCCATCTGAAGAAGTGTCACGACGCCTAAGTTCGGCATATAAGCCACTGGGACATCTGCCGAGCCGACTTTATCCTCAACATCCATCAAGTCTAAGACTATTGTATCCTCAACTTTTCCGGCAGAACACGCAACCACTAGGTCGCGCATGGGTATGCCAGCGTCAGCCAATGCCAGCGAAGCTGCTGTTATGCTTGTGCATCTCGTGCTTCCATCAGCCTGCAACACCTCAACAAAAATGTCTATTGCTGTGCGTGGATAGTATTCAACGAAAATAGCCGGCTCAATAGCTTCTCTAATAACCTTCGACAGTTCTATCTCCCTTCTCGACGGCGCTGGTGATTTGCGTTCTTGAACAGAAAATGGCGCCATATGATAACGGCATCTTAAAACCATGCGGTCTGGCAAGGCCATATGTTTTGGATGCAGCTCTTTCGGACCATAAACCGCCGCCAAAATTTTGTTTTTCCCCTGTTCAATGTAGGCTGAACCATCAGCATTTGATAAAACGCCAACCTCAATTTTTATTGGTCTAAGCTCGTCTGGCTTTCTTCCGTCAAGCCTTAAACCTTTTTTATCAATTAACTTTTCAGGTTTTTGACTCATTTTAACTACCTCCTCTCTTCTCTTTTTCCTTCTTAATCATCTGGGATATGCGGTCTGTTAATCCGGTCGTGTGGGACTCCTCCTCAATCTTGCGAATTGCCATCATAGCCAGTTCCTCGTCTTCTAGGCTTTTACCGATGATTAGTATGATCCCATTATGCCCTAATATTATGTGACAACCAGTTTCCTGTTTTATCATGGATATCATTGAACCCTTTTTACCAATGACGCGGGGGATTTTCGTAGGCGTTATTTTCACTATTTGCCCGCGGGTTATTTTCTCAAGTCCGGGCTCCACGCTTAATTGTGGATTGTGGGTTCGGTCATAGGAGACTATTTTTGCCACCACAAGGTCTCCAACGTCCAACACCTCTGTCAAGTCATTTTTCTGCGGTTTAAATGGCCTGTTAAGCACGTCAGAAGCCCTTAAGATGGCTAAGTAAGGCGCGTTTATGTCAACAGTCCATCCGCTAAATCCAACTTCGACCACTGTTCCTATAACTGTGTCGCCCACCCTTGGGATATAGAAGGCCCTTAGGGCAACAAGGCTTACCTTTTTGTCCTCGTAATCTACAAGCCCTATTCTTGCGGCATAAATTCTGTTGTCCTCTTTATACGTGTTTTCTCCGGCTATGTAGTCGCCTTCAGCAAGCAGGTCGCCGGGAGTCGCAATCTGTCTTCTTTCAAAAAATGTCGGCATAAAACATACACCCAAACAATTTAACCATAAATTATGATATTACTTTCGCCTCAGCATTTCCCTTCGTTACTTCTCCAATTTTTTCAAGGAAGGGCCCATAAAGGCCTGCGGGCATTTCAAGAACTCCGTGCCATGAGCCGTCCGCCCGCCATTCCTCACGTTTTATCGTTCCAAAGGCTTTTAGCGTTCCATAGACTCTCGCCGCGTATTCAGCTGGTATGTGCACGCTGACGGAGATTTGTTCCATTTTTAACGGTAGAATCTGCCTAAGCAACTTTATTATCTCTCTTGCTTGCTCTTCAGTTGGCTTGAAAGGGTCTATTGAATAGTGAATCTGCTCCATGGCTTGCTCGATACGCATAGGTGGGTGCGGTAGATTCGTCCTTGGGTCCACGCACTGCCTTGATATGAAGGCCACTATTTGCCTCCGCTTTTCCTCGATCATTTTTCTGCGCTGTTCCGTTGTAAGCTGCAATGTACCCTTCTTTATGATTATATCCGCCACTTTAAGAGGGTCTATGGTTCCAAAGGCTTTGCGTACAGCTTCTTCGGAAACTTTTGTGCCTTTATTAGCGTCGGAAAAAATTGTTTCTGTGACGAGAACGTCTGCTATTGAGGATATTTTGCCCAGACGGTAGTCAAGCGCTTTGTCTGGTTTAACAAGAACCTCGAAATGCTCATTATCCTTTGTAATACGTGCAACGGTATATTTTTCACTCATCCCCTCTTCACTTGCCTGAAGCAAACTTCTTTACATATCCCTCAACTTTCTCGTCGCTGAGCATCTCCATCTTCTTTGTCACTGATGGTATAACAGCAATCTTTATCCTTGGCGGAAGTTGCCTAGCTTCAAGAGCCTTAACTAAACATTTTACTGCGAGCTTTGTGGTGTCTTCAAGGCTCATGTCCTCGCGGTACTCTTCCTTCAAAATGTTCATTACAGTTTCTCTTCCAGCACCCACAGCTGTGGCTTTATGCCCCTTGTATGTCCCGCTTGGATGTGTTATGAAAAGGCGATTTCCAGTTTTGTCAACTCCTCCAAATATAAGTGAAACGCCGAAGGGCCTGACGCCAGCGTGTTGCGTGTAAAGCTGTTGTATGTCGCATATACGTTTAGTCACAACTTCAACATCTATTGGTTCATCATAGGTTAACCGATTACTCTGCGCATAAATCCGCGCTTGGTCTATCAAAATCCTCGCATCTGAACTTAAACCAACTATGGCTGCACCTATATGCTCGTCTATTCTGAAAATCTTCCATGAAGAACCCGTTTCTTCAAGAGGCTCAACCGTTTCTTCAGCCCCCAAAACAACACCTTCAGAACATTTTATTCCCAAAATTGTTGCTCCACGGTTAACAAGTTCCATGGCATACTCAACTTGGAAAAGCCTTCCATCCGGTGAAAAAACCGTTATAGCACGGTCATATGCTCCTGGAGCTGCAAACACAGACATCCAACATCAACCTCGCATATCAGTCACTAAACACTTGCAGAACATATAACAACTTAACTAAAAACCTTTTCCTATAAGATAATTGTTGTATTAGTTTTCAGCTTTTGGTTGGAGATGTGAGTACGTTGCGTTAGTTGTTTAAGCTTCAACACCGCTAATCTGCAGCCACTTGAAAAATGCTGAAAAAGGTTAAGTAAAAACCAGCCTTTAGAACAATAGGACTTATTGGCGATATTTCTTTTCACTATCAGGCGTTAAATAAACGGTAAACCTAAAATTGACTCTTTTGACCAATTAAAAATTAAAATGCCATTCCGAGCCGCGGAAAGGCTGATCGCCTCTAGATTTTCGCAAGTTTTAAATGTATCCTAACTTATAAAAATATTCTACTTTTGTTTGCTGGAAAGGTCGAATATGGGGCGTCATCGCCGTGGTGAAGTTCAGATTCTGATGGATATTCTAACTCTGTCTTTAAAAGGAGTTAAGGCAACTCACTTGATGTATAAGGCTAATCTGAGTTATTCTACTCTTTGTAAGTATCTTTCCGTGGCGTTAAAGCAAGATCTAATTAAGAAAATATATGACAATGATGGATCCACTGTTTATTGCATAACTGAGAAGGGCAAGCTTCTTTTAGAGAGGCTCAAAGATATAAAGTATGTTTTATATTCTTAATGTTTAGGTTACCTCACATATCGCTATTTCTTTTAGTCTAGCCTTCAATCGAACTTTTAACTCCAAATCCTTTGTGGTGTAATTTCCAATAATTATATCCTGTATTGCTATTTCCCTGTACTTGGGGAGAATGATCTCTCCGGTTGGGGGTCTGCTTTTTTCAATCCTTTTGCTAATATCTAGCAGCCATTCAGGCAGTTTTACTTCTCCAGTTTTGGCGTCATATTTTATAAGGTTACGCTGAGTTAGGTCTGTTAGGATCAAATGAAGTTTTTCTTTTGGAATCTCTGTTTCCTTAGCTAGCTGCTTAATACTTTTTGTTTTCTGCTCTTCGATGAGCGATAAAAGGTCTGCAACTGTTAGCATAGGTTTAAATTTATGTTTCGTTGATATTAAGGTTAGGAATTTTTCGTCTATCTAAGCTTAGGAATTTTGTAGAAAAATAGAGGATTTGTCTAGACAATTATCCTAGATTTTTCATACTTAACCATTTAAATACATGTTATATCACTTTAATGAGAGGGCGGGGAAAAGGCGAGGAACCAGTAATAAGCCTAACCTTTTCGCGTCCGCTCCCTTCAGGGAGGGACTTAATAGTGGAAAACGTTGCGGATAAAGGATTCGTGGAAGAGCTTAAAAAGGAGTGGCGAACCCTGTGGCAGGAGCGGATAGACGATAAGATTAGGGCTGAAGCCGTAGCCAACAGAGACTATGCTGCTTTGTTTGTTGAACGGGGCACTGTGATCTTCGCAACAAAAAAGTTTAAACTGCTAAGCTTAAAAGAAATTTTGCAGATGCACGGCATTTTAGACGCAGACACATTTGTCCCGCCGAATCCGTCCGTTGGCGGGTGGGGAAAATTCATAAGAACCGTGATAGCTAACCAGCAATGTTCAAAGCGAAGAAAACGGGCACAACAATATATAGAAGACGAAAAGGAGAGGCAGCAGCTAAAAAAGGGCGGAAGAGGCTGGCTTCACGTAATCTAGATAGCCGCTAAGTAAACTTCCATGTCCCCCCTTCGAGTAAAGTCTGGTTCGAGCGGATTAGTTTTGGGCAGCTATAGGAGCAGATTGGACATTATAGCTGACATCCTTTCAGTTGTTAGGGGTAATGGAAAGGCTAGAAAAACACAAATTATGTACGGTGCGAATTTAAGCTACGCTGTTTTGACGCGATATCTATCTGACGTTCTAAATGCTTGTCTAATAAAATTTGAAAGCAGTAAACGCTGTTATGTACTAACAGAAAAGGGAAGAAAGTTCCTTGAGCATTATCGTGAGTATTCTAGACGTAATAGGCATGTGGAACGCCAACTAGAGACCGTTAACGCGAAAAGAAAAGTTTTGGAGGAACTCTGCTCTGCATAAGGCTCAGTTAAGGTGACAATCTTGCATGTTTCGAAAATTTTGATGGTTGTTCTTTTGATTTCGACTGCGCTTTTCATATCGCCGGCTGCATGCTCCAGTCAGAGAGAGGCCGAATCACGGATTCAATCGGTTGAGGAAGAGGTTCTAAACTGTTACAGGGCTGCTTATGAGGCTGAAAAGGCTGGGGCTAATGTAAGCGAATTACTCCATAATTTAAATGAGGCTGGATGGCTTTTATCCCAAGCTAAGCACGCCTATAACTGTGAAGATTATGACTTGGCGGTTTATTTTGCAAATCTGAGCCTAACAAAGCTAGCGGGTTTAGTTGACAAAGCTAACGGTTTAAGGATAGATGCTGAGCAAACTCACTTTTATGATTTCATGATCAATTTCGTAGGTTCAGCTGTCGGCGCTGTAGCTATTCTTGTGGTTGGCTACGGTGTTTGGGTTTTCTTAAAAAGACGAGAAAAAACTGTGAGGGTGTAAATTTTGAAAATCGTTGAAAATGGGCTTCTTTATTGGACTGCTGTCGGCGTTTTGGCTTTACTCGTAGCTTCACCTTTCCTTAGCAAGGTTCTGGTTTATCCTCGAACAGAATTCTTTACGGAACTTTGGATTTTGGATGCTGACCATAAGACTGAAAATTATCCATTTAATGTTACGCCCAATCAACCCTACACTATTCATTTGGGCATCGGAAACCGTTTAGGTTATTGCGCCTATTACATGGTTCAAGTGAAGTTTCGAAATCAAACGCAGCCAGAACCGTCAAGTTTCGGACCTATTGAAGACCGTGTTCCTAGCAACTTAACCTCACTCTTCAATATTACAGCTTTTGTGGCAGACGAGCAAGTTTACGAGATTCCCTTAACCTTTTCCTTTAACTATACTTGGGATGAACAGTTTTCAAAAGTTAAGTTCTCATATTTGAGGCTTAATGGTCTATGGTTGAACATGAGCGACTACACGATTTCTTGGGATGCTGGAAAAAGAGAGTTTCGGGGATGCTTATTTTTTGAGTTATGGCTATACAATAACGGTGCAAATGATTTTCGATATCATGGGCGTTTTGTTAGGTTATGGCTTAACATGACGGTTTATTAATGGCGTTTGTCATAATGTTTTAGCCATAAGTATTTCTGTGCCGGGGTGGCTGAGAAATTAAGCGGCGGCCTGCAGAGCCGCTTACGTTGGTGAAAATCCAACCCCCGGCTCCATACAATTTCGAGGTGTGAACTTTGGTTTGTAGGCGAAGTTTAGAATGGCTTAAAGAGAAGGTTAAAGATATGCGTTCATTTGAGGGTTCACTTCTTAGCTATGTAGGTTTGCCTATAGAAGCTGAAAGCTGTGATGTATTGAAGCTGGATTCGAATGAAAACTTTTTTGTGGATGCTAATTTTTTGAGGCAGATTTTTATGGAGGCTTTGGGTGATGTTGATTTAAGGCTTTATAATCCCGGTGTTATGGCGTCTTTAAAGGAAACTTTGGGCAAGTATGTTGGTGTTCCCGGCGGATGTGTTTGTGTTGGAAGCGGCGCGGAGCATTTGATCGATTTTATTGCTCAGTCTTTTTTGGGTGCTGGCGATATGGTTGTTTCCATTGTGCCTAGCTTTTTTATGTATGGAAAGAGGGTTTCGCTTTGTGGCGCCAGCATTGCTAATGTTCCCCTTAAAGGTGATTTGTCTCTTGATGTCGATGAGATTCTAGCCAAATGCACGGATAAGACCCGACTTGTTTTTATCTGTTCGCCGAACAACCCTACAGGGAATGAGTTTAGCTGGGGTGAGGTTGAGGCTTTAGCTGATGGGTGTTCCGCTCTTATAGTTGTGGATGAGGCGTATGCAGAGTTTGGTGAAGGCTCTGCATGTCCTAATGCGGTTGAGAAGGAAAACGTTGTTGTTGTGAGGACTTTTTCTAAGGCTTTCGGTTTGGCTGGGTTGCGTTTTGGCTTTTTGGTTGCAAATGAGAAATTGGCTTCTGCGTTTTCTGAGGTTATTCCATACACTGTTGGCACTGTTGTGGCGCGTTTTATTGAAAGATTGCTTGAAAAGTGTGATGTTGTGGTAGGCTGGGTTAACGAGGTCAAAAAGGAGAGGGAGAGGTTGATAAGGGAATTGCGTTCTATTAGCGAAGTTGAAGTTTTTGATTCTAAGGCGAATTTTGTTACTTTTCGACCAGATATGAATGCGAACCGCGTTTATAATGGGCTTCTTAAGAGAGGTGTTGTTGTCAAGAACCTTGGCGATTTGCCGGTTATTGGACACTGTTTGAGGGTTACTGTTGGGCTTCCAGAAATGAACGACAAGTTCCTCAACATGTTAAGGCAAGTTTTAAAAGAAAATGGGCACGGCCCTTAAGGCAGCATTTTTATGGGCGGAATTTGCGGCTTTTTAGATTTAGGCGATAAATCGTTACTTAAAAGAATGTCTCAAGAAATTTCACATAGAGGTTTCCACGAAGACTTTTTCGTAGACAAATATGTGGGCATGTGCTCAAGAAGCATAACCAAAGAAGATGGTTTAGGCAAAAATGAGGACGGTAGCTTACGGGTAGCCTTTGATGGCGAGATTTTCAACGTGGAAGATTTGCGAGGCGATTTAGAGAAAAGGGGGCATAGTTTTTCTTCTTCTTGCACGGCGGAATTAATAGCCCACCTTTATGAAGAACATGGCTATTCATTAGTCGATGAGCTTAGAGGAGGTTTTTCCTTCGCTTTATGGGATACCGATAAAAAATTGCTTTTGCTGGCGAGGGATAGGGAAGGCGAAAAATCGGTTTTCTACGCTTTTCTTAATGGAAGCATCTATTTTGCGTCTGAAATAAAGCCACTTTTATGCTGCGAGGCAATAGAGAAGAAGTTAAACCCTAGCGGTTTGGACTATTATTTTTCATGGGGGCACGTTCCAGCCCCAGAAACCCTTTTTATAGACGTGAAGAAACTTCCTCCTTCACATTTATTAATATATAATTTTGGCGATAAAAAAATAGTCTTGCATAAGTATTGGGATTTAGACCTTTCAAAAATTGAATACAGTGTTAGCGAAGAGGAGTGGTGTAAAAGAATATATAGTATGCTTGTTGAATCCGTTTCCATACGATTAAAAGAGAGCCCCTTCGGAATTCTTTTAGGCGGACTTGATTCTAGTGCAGTAGTAGCGTTAATGAAGAAGTTGACGGATAAACCGATGAGCTCCGTAACCATAATGTTTGAAAATGAAGAATTTAACGAATCTTACTCTAAATACGTTGCTGAATGGTTAGGAATAGAAGCATATGAGAAGACATTGTGTGCAAAGGACTTTATCCGAATAACCCAAAAATTAGCGCAAATTTTTGACGATTTGAGAATAGATCTGCTTATTACAATACCTTCTTTTTTGGCTCTTGAAACAGCTAAGGAAAAAGCTAAAACAGTGTTTACTGGAGATGGTGCTGATTGCACCTTTTGGAGTTGGGGATGGGACTTTAAACCAAGGAAGTTGAAAATGCTCTCCATTCGCTCCAGTCTTAAGATGATACGAGAGCATTCGATAAGTTCTTATGAGCTAATGAATGCATCGTTAAAAGTTTGGCATGCCTTCAAAGATGCTGTTAAGGCAAGGGTATTAACTGTGCATCTTCCGTTTGAATTGCAATCGCTTTATAGTGAACAATACTTTCATGAAGATGAACTTCAAGAACTGCTAGGACGCAATTGCACCGTAAATGTATATTCCCCGTTTCTTGAATGTTTGATAAGTCCTGCCGACAATCTTGGGAGTAAGATGAACAAGATGCGATTAATAAATAGGAAGTTTGAAGTTATTGGAGGATGGGGTGTGGAAAGACTTGGGAATATATGCTCGCATTTTCATCTAGGACTGAGAACCCCTTTTGAAGATCATAAGTTAAGAGAACTGGCTGCACGTATTCCACCACAATTAAAACAGCCTAACGTTTTACTTGACAAATTCATCTTTAGGAAGACGTTGTTAAAGTACTCGCTTTTACCAAAAGAGGTCGTTAAACAGAAGAAATGGGGATTCGGATGGGGACTTGGCGAAATGGCAGCTAAATGGTTTAAGGGAGAGCTAAAAGATTATGTTGAACAAGTCGTTAATGAAGAGGCAGCTCTAATTGAACCGGTGTTAGGGAAAAACGTTGTGAAAAAATATATGTGTAAAGGTCGTCCCTTGCAGGTTTTATCGCTTGTAACTTTTATGCTTTGGTATAAGCGCTTCTTTGAACAAGATAAAGTGGTGGGATAAAATGAGTGCTGGAGAACATCTCAAGGTCAACGAGAATAACCACTTAGCACTTCATGAAGTTGATTTAGTTAGTCTGTGCGAGAAGTATGGCACTCCGCTTTTTGTTTTCGATGAGACTAGCTTAGTTGAAAGTTTTGAGAGGTTTAAGCGGGCTTTTGAGAGTATTTATCCAAAGGTTATGGTTTGTTATTCTATTAAAACCAACAATAACCTAGCTTTATGCAAAATACTCTTCGAAAGAGGCGCTTACGCGGAAGTTTCTTCAGAACTGGATTTGCACGTAGCTTTGAAAGCTGGATTCCACGGAGACCGAATAATTTATGATGGGCCCTTTAAGCCTACCAAGACATTGGAAAAGGCCGTTGAAAATGAGGTTCTGCTTATCAACTGTGAGTCTTTTGTTGAGTTGGAAAGGCTTAATGAAGTCGCTGAGAAGTTTAAGGTTAAGCAATCAATAGGGTTAAGGGTTAATCCTTTTAAGCGTCCAAGTTTTCTGCGAAGTTTGCATCCGAAAACTCTTTTAGAAGAGGCCGCTTTTTGTTTCCCAAGCTGTAGGTTTGGTTTTTCTATAAGCGAAGTTTATGAAGCTTTTAAATTATTGAAAAAGCTTGAAAATTTGCGTCTTGAGTGTCTTATGACGCATCCCTATCACAGGGCGATTAGTGTTCTTATGCCCCTTTTTAAGGAAGCTCATCGGAATCTTGGCTTTGAAATTAAATATCTCAATGTTGGGGGTGGCTTTAACCCTGGCACAAGTGGTTCAACGGGAGACCTTTTGTTGGCTTTAGACCATGTCAAAAGGGGTTTAAGGATGAAGTCTACTTTAGATCAGGAGAGGCACATGAGAAGCATCGATGATGTTGCCCGAACAGTTGTAAATGAAGTTAAGCAAAACCTTGAAGGTTTGCCTGAACCAACTTTGATAACTGAGCCTGGCCGCTTTATTGTCGGTCCTTCTGGGTTGCTGCTTTTGAGGGTTGATCACGTTAAATCTGCTGGTGGTTTCAAATGGATTATTGTGAATGGTGGTACAAACATTGTTCCAAGCTTCTATGAGAGGCGTGAAATTCTAGTTGCTAACAATGGTTCTGCTTCGGAGAAGGAGTTAGTTAATGTTGTTGGTCCGCTTTTGTATCCTAAGGATTTTATTGCTATCAAGACGTGGCTTCCGAAGGCTAAGGAAGGGGACATACTGGCTGTTCTTGATTGCGGAGCTTATTCGCTTTCAAGTTCCACACAGTTTCTTTACCCCAGACCGCCAGCGGTTTTGGTAAACTCGCGTGGAGATGTGTATCTAATTCGTGAAAGAGAGAGTTTTGAAGACGTAACTGCAAAGGATATAGTTCCCTAACGCTTTTGGTTGGTTATTATGCTTAGCTTGCGTGTTATCGCCGATTTAGAGGATTTTGAAAATTTAGGAAGCATGTGGAACAAAATATTAGCAAAGTCTTTAGATAACGATGTCTTTTCCACACGGGAATGGATCTGGTGTTGGTGGAAGCATTTTGGCAAAAAAAGAAGTTTACGAGTGCTTGTCGCTGAAGAAAATGGCGAGATTGTTGGCTTAGCCCCTTTTGCACTTACAGAATATTCTTTCTTGCGTGTTGGAAAGTTGAGGCGCATCGAGTTTATTGGTTTCCCTCATGCAGATTATAACAACTTTATTTTAGTCAGAAATCCATCTGATTGTTTAAGGCTCTTTATTGAAGGCTTAATGAAGTTTGCAGACTGGGATTTTCTGGATTTAAGGGATATTCGCGAACAAAGTGCATCAGCAAACAGTTTACGTATGCTCCTAAACATTGAAGGAGCAAAGTTAAGGTTAACAAATGGCACTCTTTGCCCCTGCATTAATTTGCCAAGATCCATTGAAACCTTCCAAAGCAACTTAAGTCGCAACATGCGGAGAAACCTACGGAAAAGGTTAAGGAAGCTTCGCGAAAGCTATAAAGTTGAATTTAAGACGCAGCGGGATTTTGACTCTATTGATGAGGCGATGGAAATATTTTTCAACCTCCACCAGAAACGTTGGAAATCTAAGGGAAAGCAAGGCGCCTTCGCAGCTGAGGATTTCAGAAAGTTTCATTTGGACGTTGCAAAAGTTTTCGATAAAAAAGGTTGGCTTGACTTGCATTTCTTAATGGCAAACGACGAGCCAGTTGCCGCAGCCTACACCTTCGACTATAACTCGAAGAAGTATGGCTATTTAACTGGTTTCGATCCTGAATTTGGGCATTTCGGTGTTGGAAATCTGTTAAAGTTGCATCTAATTGAGGAATGCATCAAAAAGGGGTTTAGGGAGTACGATTTAACAAGGGAATTTGAACCCTATAAGGCGGAGTGGGCAACTGTTATTAGGAAAAATCTGATTGCGAGAATTGTTCGACGGGGCTTGTCCGCCAAAATGTATTGCTGGGCTTTAGAGAACAAGTTTTCACAATGGCTTTTCACTAGATTGGGTGTTCGTTTATCAGTTAGAGAATAGCTAAATGCCACTTGGGTGAGTATCAGAATGACAGAATATCGCGTGATTGAAGATTCGCCGAAAGATTCATGGGATTCATTTCTACAGAAACATTCTGTTGGGAATTTTGAGCAGTGTTTTGAGTATGGCGAAATATCGAGAAAGGCTTTTCCAAAAACAAATGTTGTTAGACTAGCGTGTACGCGTGGAAACGAAGTCGCTGGTGTACTTCAAGGAACTTACTCTAAATATTTCGGGTTTGGCATGACTTTAGGCGTCATGCGTGCTCCTTTTGTGAATTTCGAAGATGAAGACGCTGTAAACATTGTGAAGAGTCTTCTTGAGAGTTTAGAAGACTATGCCAAGAGAAACCGGATTATTGAAGTCCGTGTCTTTGTGCCCGAAGCATGGGGTTTCCACAATGTGTTTCAATCTCTTGGGTACACGGTTACTGAACAGCTGAACGAATATATCGTGGATTTAGAGAAAGGTGTCGACGAGCTTTGGAAGGGCGTCTCCCATAACAAGAGGAAAAATATTAAAAAGGCTATGAGTCAAGGCGTAGAGGTCTTCGAATCTCGGAAAAGAGAGGATCTGTTGACTTTTTACTCTATGCTTAGGGCTGCAGAAGAAAGGGGGGGATTTACAAGCTACCCATTGTCTTGGTTTGAAGCGGCTTTGGAATTGTACAATCCAGACTTGTTAAGGGTTTTTCTTGCAAGCTGGAATGGGAAAGCTGTTTCAGGAGTTTTTACCGTTGCACATGGCAGGACTGTTTTCGCTTTGGCTGCTGGCTCGTTTAGCGAAGGCTGGAAAGTTAGACCCAACGATATTATGCACTGGAAAGTCATGGAGTGGGCTTGCCAAAAAGGATACAGCAGGTATCAGATGGGTCTAGTTTCAGAACCACCGCCGAGTGAAGGCTCGAAGGCTTGGGGAATTTGGAGATGGAAAAGGGAATGGGGTGGAAGCCTAAACAAACTTCAAGTTTACCATAAGTACTTTAAGCCTCGATACAAGCTTATTTTAAAAGCTAAAAAGATTGTAGAAAAGTTTGCTGCACGATGATTCAACCAATTTCCCGTATGAACCGTAAAACCTACAAGAAATGGCTGGGATGAACATCGAACAGAAAGCGAATAATAATATTTGCACCCCACCCCGATGACGAGACCTTCGGTTGTGGAGGAACAATCGCTAGGCGAGTAAGTGAAGGATACGATGTTTTAATCGTCGTTATGACCGATGGTAGATACGCCTTCCTAAAAATGCTAAACATTGATTCCGACCCCACTCCTGAAGAATTGAAAGAGATTAGAAAAGAAGAAGTGAAAAGAGCCACAAAAATTTTGGGAGTACCCGAAGAAAATTTAATCTTCCTCAATTTTGAGGACGGAACCCTTCGAAACAGCATGGAAGAAGCTGAAAGAAAAGTTACCGAAATATTAAAGATGTACCGTCCAGTTGAAGTTTATTTCCCTTATAAAAGTGATGTTCATCCAGATCATCAAGCTGCGTACCACATTGTCAAAGGTGCCGTTGCAAGAGCTGGTTTCCCGATAAATGGCTATCAGTATTCCACATTTCATAAGTATATGCGCCTAGGTCCGATTATTGATAGGACACTGGGCATTATTAGGCGTAATATAATTCGAGTCGATGTTTCAAAATTTCTTTCAAAAAAGGAAGCAGCCATTAAGGAGTTCAAAAGTGAACTATCGATCATATCAAACGTCCAGAAAAATCCTCTTATAAAAGCCAAAGATATCAAAAATTATTTGAAAAGTAAAGAGCTGTTTTTAAAATAGACTATTAAGTGTGCAATGTGACACGGCTTTTATTGTAAGGAGAAAGAGGACATGATAAACGTTGGAATTATTGGCCTTGGCCATATGGGTATACTTCACTTAATGAATTGCCGACATATTGATGGCGTTAAAGTTGTTGCTGTAGCTGACAAGTCTAAAGGAGCCTTAAAAAAGGCTGAACTTTTTGGTGTGAAAGCTTTTTTCACAGATTATCAAGATTTATTGAAGGGACCTCCTAAGGTTGATACAGTCATTATTGCTTTGCCTAATTTTATGCATTTTGAGAGCATTCAGAGCGCGCTAGAAGCAGGTGTTGATGTTTTTGTAGAAAAACCGTTGGCAAACACCGTTGAAGAATGCGAGAAAATCATTAAGCTTGTCGAAAAAAGTGGCAGAAAATTAATGGTAGGTCATAATATGCGATTTATTGAGGCAGTTGCGAAAATGAAGGGGGCCATAGATAGAGGACATATTGGCGATGTAGAGGCAATTACACTTGAACAGATATTAAATGGACCCTTTGCTCACGGTGCAATTCCTAGGCCCGTGGCGGAATGGTGGTTCGATCCTAAACGGGCAGGGGGTGGAGTTTTACTGGACTTGGGATATCACATGCTTGATTTGTTTCGTTTCTTTGTCGGGGAAGATCCAGAAGTGATATTTTCATATTTAAGCTACAAATTTAACTTACCAACGGAAGACGGCGCAATTGTTATACTACGATCCCCCGTTTCAGGTGCAAGGGGAATAGTCAACGTTGGTTGGTTTCAAAAATCCGTTTTCCCGGAATACAATTTCCGCGTAGTTCTTCATGGTTGCGCAGGCTTCATTTCCAGTGAAAACCTTGCACCGAGAAACATTTACTTTCATGCAATTAAAGAAGGAACGAAAAATATTCTGCGGAAAACTTTCGGGAGGAAAATAAAGCCTTTATCTTGGTCTTACTATTACGAAGCCTATTATAAAGAACTCCAAAGCTTTTTCAGTTGTGTAAGGAATGACTCGGAACCGCCTGTTTCAGCTGTTGATGGCCTAAAGACCGTGGAGCTTATCGAGAAGGTCTACAAAAAGTTTGGTAAAAAAGAACCTCGACGGGACGTATAGAAAATTGGGCGACATTGTAGGTTTAGTCCGAACACTAGACTCAAAAGAGGAAATAAAAAGTTCCATAGGAAAAGCCCTCGACCTCATAAATTTTAAACCAAAGGGTCGTGTAAAAGTTATAGACATCAAGGTTAACTTGTGTTATTATTGGCATGCTTCTACGGGTTGCACAACAGACCCCCGGGTTGTTAGTGCGATAATAGACTGTGTGCGTGAACGGTATGGTGAGAACGTTCGCATTCGAGTTGTTGAGGCCGATGGAACTGCAATGAGAACAAAATATGCCTTTCTGATGCTGGGCTATGAAAAGCTAGCCAAGGAGAAAAATGTGGAACTTTTTAACCTCTCGGAAGACGAGGTACGTGAAGAAAAGGCTTATGTAAATGGGCATGAAATCCGATTCCAAATACCTACGTCGCTTTTAAAATCTGATCTTTTTATTAATGTGCCAAAACTGAAAACTCTTAGGGAAACCGGATTCTCATGTGCCCTCAAAAATATTTATGGTTGTATAGCCTATCCCAGGAAGATAATTTATCATCCCATTTTAGATGAAGCAATCGTTGGAATAAACAAGATACTGCAGCCAAACCTCACGATAGTTGACGGTATTATTGCCCTTGGACGTTTTCCAATTAAGCTTGGGCTTATTATGGCTGGTAGAGATCCATTTTCTATTGACTGGGTTGCCGCGAAAATAATGGGTTTTAATCCTTCAAAAGTTAAGTTCTTGAAGATCGCTATAAAAGAGAATGTTGGAAGTTTAAATGGTCTTCAAGTTCAAGGAGACGATATCATTTTTTTCCGGAAATCCTTTCCTAAAGTAGGCTTATTTTCGTCTAAGCGTTGGTGGAATTTGCTTTTTGGTTTATTTCATTTATATATTAAATTGACTGGTGATGTAATTCCTCCAATGCTTGAAAAATAAATTGAGGTCAATTGTGGATGGGCATTCTCGTTTTAACTGTTCTATGGCTGGTATTTTGCATTTTTTCGTTCGGGGCGTCAGCTCTAATTTTTGTTTTAATGAAAAATGCCGCAAAAAAGCCTTGGCGAATAAAGATAGACGAAAATTATAAGCCGAGAGTGTCTGTGTTGGTTCCAACTTTTAATGAAGCAGATGTTATCCGTTTTAAGCTTGAAAATTTAATTAAAGTGAAATATCCAGAGGATTTGATGCAGATAATTGTTGTGGATTCAAACTCTCAGGATCAAACAGTTGACATGGTGAAAACCTTCATGGCACAATGCCCAAGAAACAATATTCAGGTTTTGGTAGAAAATGAGCGTAGAGGGAAATCTGCAGCTTTGAATTTTGCTCTCAAAAAATGCAAAGGGAACGTTGTGATAGTTTCAGATGCTGATTGTTTTTGGCCTTCAGATATCATGGAAAAGACTTTACCTTTCTTAGCTGATCCAAGCATAGGGGCGGTTTCCGGCCCTAAAGTTCTTTTAAATCCGGATCAAACTTGGGTGACGAGAACTGAGGATTCTTATCTGAATTCAATGAATATGGTGAGGGTTGGTGAATCAAAGGTGGGTTCAACCTTGCTTTTTGAGGGCGGTTTCAGTGCTTATAGAAAAGAGCTGTTAGATTCTTTTGACCCTTATGATACTGGTTCGGACGATTGCGGTACTATAGTGGCTTTAGTGGAGAAGGGGTATAGGGCTATATGCGTTCCTGAAGCCCGTTTTTACAGCACTTTTCCAAAGTCTTGGAGAGAGAAAATAGACATAAAAATGAGAAGAGCTAATCAGCTTGTGAGGGTTTTATGGAAGTATCTTGGTCTGCTTTTAAGAGGTCGTGTGAGGGTTTCAAAGAGGATCATAGTTCAAGGCATCTTTATTTACCTCATCAGCCCAATAATGTTCATTGCTTTGGCTGTAACCACTGCTTGCTTATTGTTTAATTTTCCATATTTGTCTCTGGCTTTTTTGGTTTTCCTTATACCTCATGTTGGCCTTTATTTATTTGAGTTGATTCAAAGCTACCTTATACTTTTCGTTTCCATGTTTGCTGTATTAATGAACAAAAAATTCGTGATGTGGAAAAAACCAAGGGACAGGTTGCTTCTTCAAGAGGATGTCTTACGTAAATATCAATTGATTTAGCGTTCATAACGAATTGGGAAACTTTGCTGCCAAAACTTTTGGGGCTTAGTGTCATGGATCTTGTCTTTGCGAAGCAACAGAATTCTGGGGTGAAGCCTAAGGTTACCATAGGGATATGTGTACGGAATTGTGAAGCAACGCTAAGGAAGACTCTTAACAGCGTTTTAAATCAAGACTTTCCTCATGAGCTTGTGGAAGTGATAATCGTTGACGATGGCAGCGAGGACAAAACCCTTAATATTGCGCTTGAATTAGCCTCGAAAATAGATATGCAGGTTAAAGTTTTTTCTGGTAAATGGATGGGCATAGGACCTGCTAGGAATGTTGTAGTGGATAACGCGGAAGGTGATTATATCATCTGGGTGGATGGGGATATGATTTTACCGAAGGATCATGTGAGAAAGCATGTTGATTTTATGGAGAGGAACCCGAAAGTTGGAATTGCAAAAGCAAGACATAAAGTTTTGCCAGAAGAAAACATAGTTGCTTTTCTTGAACATGTACCCTACTTGATTTACGATAGTAAGCCAAAAGTTTTAAGATCCAAATTACCTGGCACCGGAGGAAGCATTTACCGCACTTCAGCAATTAAGCAGGCTAAAGGGTTCGATAATAACTTAAGAAACGCTGGAGAGGATCAAGATGCCGCCTATAGGGTTAGTAAGACAAATTGGCTCATATGTCAGTCCCCAGCCTTCTTTTATGAGAAAAGGGTGGAAACATGGCGAACGCTTTTGAAAAAATATGTTTGGTATGGTTATGGAAATCACGATTTATACAATAAGAACCGCGACATTTTTTACCTCACCCGAATGAATCCTTTGGCAGGCTTTATAACTGGGGTTTTATACGCTTCTGTTGCTTACAGATTAACAAAGCGTAAAGCGCTTATTTTGCTGCCTCTCCATTTCTTTTTGAAGATGAGCGCTTGGTTTTTTGGCTTTACTAAGGCGCGGATGGATTACTTAACAAGAAATCATACGCGTAAGTCGCTACACATATCCTCTTCTTAAAATTAAAATTCAAGGGAAGAATTTTGGCAGAGAAACTTCGTGTTGCCGTTGTGGGTCTAGGCAAAATGGGATTGATGCATGTTGGAATTTTAAACACTTTACCAAAAGTTGAATTGGTCGCGGTGTGTGAGAAAAATTGGCTGATCCGGAGAGTTGCAAAAAAAGTGTTTAAGCCGACTCATGTAGTTGATGACTTGAAGAAACTTCGTGGTTTAAACCTTGATGCTGTTTATGTTACAACACCCATAAAGTCCCATTTCCCTATAGTGAAAGCTATGTATTCAGAGGGAATAACCTCCAACGTTTTTGTTGAAAAAACTCTTGCGTCCAGTTTTAATGAAGCAAAAGAACTGTGCGATTTAGCTCGAAAATTTGGCGGCATCAATATGGTTGGCTATCAAAGAAGGTTTTCTGTTGTATATAGAAAGGCGAAAGATTTGCTTGATCAAAAAGTTATAGGAAAACCTATATTATTCGAGGCGTACGCGTATTCATCCGACTTTTTTGGAATCCAAAACTCTCTTGAAACCTCAACACTTGGTGTAGACGCTATTAGGGATATAGGGTGTCATGCAATAGATGTGGCTTTATGGTTTTTCGGAGAACTGCAAATTAAATCAGCAAAGGAAGAAACACCAGCAAATATCCATTTTGAATGTGGGGGGTTGCATGGTATAAGCGGAAAATTCAGCGTGTCACAGTGTATGAAAAATTACCGCATGCCAGAGGTTGGTTTAAAAATCACCGGTTCTATGGGAATCATGGAAGTGAATGATGACAAATTGTTTTTAAAGCGAAAAGATGGGAAGTCCTCTACGTGGTATAGGCACGATCTCGGCGATAACGTCGCATTTTTGCTCGGATCACCTGAATACTTCCGCGAGGATGAGCATTTTATAAATTCAGTTTTACAAGGAAGCCCAGCGGGGTCGAGCTTTGACACCGCCATGAAAGTTGACGAGCTAATAGATCAAATAATGGATAAGTTTGATGGCGATGATAAACCTTCTAACGATTGATGTTGAAGACTGGTATCATGATCTAAAGCCGTCTTTATGGAAGGTATGCGAGGATAGGGTAGTCGAAAATACGCAGAAAATACTTTACATGATTGAAAAGCACAAGCATAACGCAACATTCTTTACACTCGGATGCGTGGCGGAACGCTTTCCAGAATTAATCAAACAAATCAGTGACGAAGGACATGAAATCGCCACACATGGATATTTACACAAACCAATAACCAAGATAAGCAAAACTGAATTCGAAGAAGACTTAAAAAAATCGCTTTCCATCTTAACGCATATAACAAACCGCAAGATAATAGGACATAGAGCATGCAAATTTTCAATCACCCAAAAAACTGCATGGGCTGTAGATACACTCAAAAAGAACGGACTAAAATATGACTCAAGCATATTCCCCGCAAAAACCCCAGAATATGGTGTTCCAAGAGCCCCAATTCATCCTTACCTTATCTCATCAGCAAACATCGAGAAAAATAACCAGAACGGTGACCTCATAGAATTTCCGTTATCCGTTCTCAGAATCCCAATTCTAGATATAAGTATTCCAGTGGCTGGTGGATTTTATCTGCGTCTTCTCCCTTACTGGTTAATCAGAGCTTCTTTGAGAAAAATAAACAGAATGGGATATCCAGCTGTTGTTTTTATTCACCCAAAGGATTTAGACCCGCAAAAACCACGGGTGAAAGAGTTGAGTTGGCACCATTATTATGGTTTGGAAGGTGCAGAAGAAAAATTTGCTAAATTACTTGGCGATTTTAGGTTTACATCTATTGAAAACTACCTAAGAGAGTTTGGTTTCGATGCCTAAAACCGTTAGCGAATACTTTGAGAGCATAGCCTTAGACTTTGACTCCTATTATGAACAGCCAAAGGGACTTGTCAACAAAATCGTAAACAATTGGCTTAGAAAGCCAGGCTTAATAAAAAGAATGGAAATAACATTAGAGCTCATCAAGCCAAGCGCTGGTAAAAGAATCTTAGATGTGGGCTGTGGCTCTGGAAAACTTGCAGTTGAATGTGCAAAAAGAGGGGCAGAGGTATATGGCATTGATATTTCAAAAAATATGATAGAAATTGCCAAAGACCACTGCAAGAAAGAGAAGGTAAAAGTCGAGCTTATGGTTGGAGACGCTCTCCAAGGGCTTCCAAAAAATTTTGACTTTTCAGTCGCGTTGGGAGTACTTGAATATCTCGAACGTCCCAAGAATCTGCTGGAAAATATGTTGGCTTCCGTTAAAAATGAAGGAAAAGTAATTTTCAGTGTTCCATCACTTTATGCCTTCCAAACACCAATTAGAAGGGTATACTTACACTTTAGGGGGGTTAATTGCTACTTCTATACTAGGAAGAAGCTGCTAAATCTTATCAGAGAATTCCAAGAAGTTGGCAGCGTGGAAATCCACAGTTATGGCCCAGGTTTTGTCGTTCAATTAACGAAAATTTAAGGGTTAACACTTGTTTACAATAATGCATCTTTCAAAATTTGACCAGATATTGTGGGGCCAAAGTTTGGTGGACCATAATGTAATGGGAAAGCGCCTATTTCTCTCCACCAAAAAGCTGCGTAATGAATTCCCCATTCGTTTAGGATTTTTAAGGTGTTGTTCCAAGCGGTGATTTCTCTTTGTAATTCATCACCTGTCCATGTTAAGGCGCATCCCATCTCTCCAATAAATAACGGCTTGTTTAACGTGTTGCCCACCCAATCAATCTTTTCAATCTGAAAAGCCGTTCTCACGTCATCATAGAGATAACCATATGGGGTGCCTTTTTCTCCTGCGAGGTTTTGCCATAATCCACATCCTCCATAAATTCTGTAGATATGCGTGCTATACAAGATGTTTCCTAGAGGGTCTGTGAGGTTGAAGTCGAGAATCCACTCGACCCCTTCGCCATCACCGCTTGC
The DNA here is from genome assembly GCA_038882655.1 of Bathyarchaeia archaeon. Lineage (GTDB taxonomy): Archaea > Thermoproteota > Bathyarchaeia > Bathyarchaeales > Bathycorpusculaceae > JAGTQI01. The sequence goes on from JAVZNT010000001.1 coordinate 133,202, forward strand.
CAGTCCTGCCCAAACACCATATCCCCATTGGAATATTATTATTTGCTGTGCTTCTAGATTGCGAATTGCGTTAATACATTGCTGAGCAACATTTTTCCAAGAGGCTTTAGCGGTTTCATCTCCGTTGGGCTCATTCCACAATTCAAAAAGTACGTTTGGATAAGCTTTAAATTCTTGTGCTATGCTTGTCCACCACTCTATGAATTCCGCTTCGTTGGCTATGACTTCAGATGCCCTTGTACTTGTCTGATATGGTGGATATGGCAACGGATCTTGGTTTCCACCGCTCCAGTAACTTTTCACGGTATAGCCGTCCAAAATGACATAAATGCCTCTTTCCGCGGCCATAACAACAAGCCTTTTTATGGCTTCTCTAGCTGGTAATGCGCAATATGGTGAAGATGGATGCCCAGAGTTTGGCCCAATGTTGTATTTCCATGTTTCAACGGACATGTGACAGCGTATGACGTTTATCCCCCAGCTTTTCATGGCATCCAGCTCGGCGGCTACATTCACATCGGACCAGTAAGTGTTGCCCATCCAAATGCCGTCAGGGTCGTCTGCAAACTCCACTTTATTAACGCCTCTAAGCGTCACAGTCTTGTTAAACGAGTTTTTAATATACCGCCCTTCAATGTGGAGGGGGCTGACGGTAACTATCTTGCCAGAACTAGTTATGGCCACGGTGCCCATGAACGATGACATTACGGACGTTAACAAAAGAGCCTCGGTCAGCACGACTAAGGAAAGGAGCGCTGGATAAAACTTTACAGTTTGCAACTTTCGACTCCGCATTGAAATTGGCGACACATTGTAATAAATCTTACGTGTTACGAAACAGAATCAGCCATGAAGAGGCGAAGAACGAAATTGAATGAAAACAAAATAACTTTACTGGTCGGCGATAATCCTTTCCTAGGCATAAGTCACCTATCCCAAGAAAGAGCCAGAGACAGAGAAAATACCTTGGACGATCCCAAAAACTGTGCCCACCTAGTTGCGGTCTCCGTCATGAACGGAGCTGACGGTTTCATGTTCTCAGTATGCGACAAAACCCTCGCGATTATAAAGGAACTGCACAAAAATGACATAATCACCGATGTAGACCTTTATGCGATAGTGCCATATGCCTTTGAATATGTTAGACTGGCTGCTCAAACCGGAGGTTTTTCAGGTTTAGCTAAGAAAGTTTTAAAGGATATGGTTTCAACTGGAGACTTGATGGCTATTTTGAGGGGGTTGAAAGGAGTAGCCATGGTCGATATTTCATCATTAATAAAGGCTTATCTCTCTTATGAAATCTCAAGAATAAAATCTTCAGCGGGAAAAAAGGGACATTTAAAGTCAATTATGCTTCATCAAGCTGTAACCGACTTAGCCTTATCCTTTAACCTTAAATCCCTTTTTAAAGCGTATGCCAACTTCACTTCGGGTTTAGGGATAAAACCTGGCTTTAACACTGGAAACTTTCCGCTTTTGGTTCAGAGATTAAAAGAATGGGGTATCAACTTAAGCGAAACTGTAATTGCTGCTCCATTTAACAAGGTTGGGTTTCAAATGAACCCCTCAAAGGAGGGGTGCGAAAAGGCTCTAGCGGCTTTTCCCGAACCAACGGTTATTGCAATTAGTGTCTTAGCTGCTGGTTATCTGAAACCGTTGGAGGCTGTAGATTACATAAAGGCTTTACCCAACATAGACGGAGTTGTCGTGGGCGTATCTAAAGAAAAACATGCAAACGAGACTTTTAGGCTGTTTAGAGAAAGTTTTGCGGAAACTGGAATGAAAACGGGATGAGGGACGACATAATAATTACCATTGGTCTTTGTGTCAGAAATGCTGAGGCAACTGTTGGTCGGGCAATAGATAGCATATTAAACCAAGATTTTCCACGCAAACATATGGAGTTGGTTGTGGTTGATGGATGTAGCACTGATTCAACACTTAACATTATAAAAGATAAGCTTAGAGGCTCTAATTTGAAGACGAGAATTTTTCGTGAAAACAAGGGTCTAGGTTACGCAAGGCAACTTGTCGTTAACAACGCCAGCGGTGAATACATTTTATGGGTTGACGCAGATATGATCCTGCCCAAAGATTTCGCTAAAAAGCAAGTTTTGTTTATGGAGAGAAGCCCAAAAGTTGGAATCGCTAAAGGAAGATACGGCATATGTATGAAAGACAATTTGGTAGCTATGTTGGAAGATGTGGAGTTTGCAATAAGTTTTAGAAGTGAAGGAGAAGCAAATTTACCTGCTTTAGGTACCTCTGGTTGCATTTATCGGGTTGAAGCCGTAAAACAGGCAGGCGGATTTGACCCAGACATGAGAGGTGTGGGGGAGGACCAAGATATTGAAAGTAGAGTTAAGGCGGCTGGGTGGTTGCTTCATATTAGCCCAGCGGTTTTTTATGAAAGGCGTAGGGAAACTTGGAAGTCCTTGTGGGATGAGTATTTTTGGCATGGAGTTGGCGCGGCTCATCTTTTTAGTAAGAATAAGCGGGCGGTTAAAATTTTCAAGATGCTGCCTCCTGTGGCGCTTTTTACGGAGTTTCTACGTGTGCCTCTTGCCTATAAATTGACGGGTAGGTTTGCTGTGCTATTGTTGCCTTTTCACTATGTTTTTAAGAGGGTGGCTTGGATGATGGGTTTCGTTAGGGGCAAGCTTTTAATCTTCTGGTCTTCTTAGAGTTTCCAGCGTTGCGCAGCAGAAGTTTTGGTAAAATGTTTGATGTGTGATTGGAAAATGAAAGTTGGGCTGATTGGTTGTGGCGGGATTGCCAATATTCATATGGGGGCATATAAGCGTATAAAGGATGTTGAGGTCACGGCTGTTTGTGATTTAAATCTTGATAGGGCTAAGGGTCTTGCAAAAAAGTTTGGGGTTGAAAAGGTTTTTGGTGATTATATGGATATGGTTGAGGCTGAGCAGCTTGACTTGGTTGATGTTTGTACACCTGTTTCTACACATGCCAAGATAGTTATTGACGTTTCAAGGGATGTTCCGGCGGTTTTTGTTGAAAAGCCCATGGCGTTAAGCGTTCAAGAATGCGACGAAATTATAGAGGAAATCAGGCGGCGTGGAACTAAGCTTTGTGTTGGACATAATCAGCTTTTTCTGCCGACTATTCAAAGGGCGAAGGCTTTGGTGGATTCTGGTAGTTTTGATTTGCTTTCTTTCAAGACTGTTGTGAAGGAGGATTATGAGTTTCTTAGGGCGCATGGTTGGCTGGCTCCTTGGGCTGTTGCGCCCGAGCAGAAGGGTGTTTTATGGGAGTCGTGTTGCCACCTGGCTTATTTGCACCTTCACTTTTTGCCAAACATTGTTGAGGTTTATGCGGTTGGCAATAAGGTTAAGTATCCGGTTTACGACGATTTTGCAGTTTTATTGAGAACAGCGGATAGCCGCTTTGGGATTATTGAGCTTTCATGGCTTTCAAAGGAAACTGAAATTTCTTATGAGTTGAGGGATAAGACTGGAAGACGTTTGGAGATTTACCGTGACTTTGACTATTTGATTGAGAAGATGGAGAAGCCGCCATACAACGTTTGGTATACTTTTCGCAATGTACTTGTGGATGAAGGACGTGTACTTAAAAAATGGATAAAATATGGCGTTAGGTACCTCAAAAACGGTAAAACGCTGCCCATATATATCCTCTTAAACGAGTTCATCGAATCAATTAAAAAGGATACACAACCACCAGTCACACCAGAAGACGGAAAACAAACAATAGCCCTATTAGAATGTATAGAAAAATCACTTGACAGTAACAAACCAATGGCAATGTTGCAATCTTAACATTCTAAATGTTCACTTTGAAATTAACGAGGATAAATTAAATGATTTGTGGCTATGTAGCCAGCACACAGCAACCTACGGTAGAAAATATTCTCTGCAAAGTGAATCCCCAAGCTGAAGTGTTCATTTATAAGCGGAGGAAATTTATAGGGTGGTTCTTAGCTAGCAAAAAAGATAAGGTGATATATGAAAATAATCAACTACTTTTAATTGATGGGCTTCCTGTTTTAAAAATCTCGCCTTATGATTACGATGTATGGGACAAAAACGAAGACTATATTAAAAAACAAATTAAAGTGAAACGTTTTCTAGATCTGCTTGAACAAATAGTTTCTAATGTAAATTCCATATTTTTTGATGCGAATGAGGGTAAGCTTTTGCTTGCCTCAAATAGAGCTGCCGCGGGAAGGATATATTATAAACGTATTCAAGAGGGCCTTGTTTTTTCAAATAATTTTCTTTGCTTAATGAAAATGGGTGAAATAGATCTAAACTGGGATGCCGTCTATGCGATTATTAAATATGGGGCGCCTCCAGACCCGCTGACCATTTCTAAAGACATATTTTCAATACCGGTAGGACATTATGGGATCTGCAGCATTCCTAAGTTTAATATTTCCATTCAGCCCTACTTCCAGTTTGACTTTCCACAAAAACATAATGGTAATTTAGAAGCCGTCAAAAAGTATTTACTTGGTTCTGCAAAGCTGTTGGGTTCATTAAAGGCGTCTATCTTGTTAAGTGGTGGGGTTGATTCAACTTTATATGCGCATTTGTTATGTGAAAACGCAGACGATGAGATACGAGCTTTTTATCTTTGCTTTGGAGAAAATGATCCCGAGATAACTTTTGCTGAAAAAGCAGCAGCGGAATCTGGTTGCTCCTTGGAGATAATTGAAATGCAAGAGAACGATGTGGTTGATTCAATAAGTGAAATGGTGGAAATGTACTCTCATCCATTTTCCGATTATTCTACCATTCCGACATACTATCTGTTGAGGCAAATTTGGAACAAAGTGGAGTCAGGGATTTTAGTTGAGGGGACAGGTGGTGATGCTTGTTTTGGTTTTAGCACTCTTTTGAACGCTAACAGGTGGATTAGGGTATTTAACGCTCCGTTTTTCATTAAGGCGCTGGCTAGGAAGTTGTATTCAACACCAGGTTTTTGGGATGCCAACGTTTTTTTTGTAAGGTATTTAGCGGCATTTGCTGCATGCTGTGAACCATATATGACGCTAAGTCCGCTTGTTCTGTGTCCTGCAGATAATGTTTTCAATGAATCTTATGTTTCCAAAACGGACATTACAGGGCATTACTTACGCCTTTTCAGTAATCTAATCAAAAAAGAGGAACATAACCTCTCATTTCACGCGATGGCTACGGTGGCTGATATAGCTCATACCTGCAGTAAATTGTATACTGCAAAGACTTATGGATTATTTAGTAGTAAAATCCAAGTAGTTTACCCATATTTATGGCGGGACATTCTGATAGAGCAGGGTAATATTTCTTGGACGATAAAAATTCGAAATGGTATTGTAAAGTGGCCTTTGAAGTCTTTGTTAGAAAAATATATGTCAAAAGAGTTTGTATATCGGAAGAAGAGTGCTTTCCTCCCACCGTTGGAACGATGGTTAAGAGACGAGAGTGTTTACAAATTTTTTAGGGAAACGTTGGTTGATCAAGAGATTATAGTTGGCAGGGTTGTTTCTCAAGAAAAGTCGGCAAAGTTGGTTAATCGGTTATCAAAGTCACGTAATATTTCGCCTTCGCTTTGCCATTTTCTTTGGGGAACCTTATTTACAGAACTATGGCTAAGACGAAACTTGAAAAACGCTACAAACATCTCACAGCAAGAACGCAATTACTTTGCTTTTTAATTAAAAACGTGCATTTTATGGTGATATTATTGCGTGTTGGCATTTTTATTCCGACATTGAACGTTTGTGGAGGGGCTGAATATGTGGCGATTGCCATGGCAAATGCATTAGCTAGGCAATCTTATGAGGTTGTACTTTTTACGAATGAGCCGGTAAATCATTATCAAATACGGAATTTTTTGGGTGTAAGTTTAAATCCGTCCATTAAATGTATCGTTTTTCCATCATTAGCTCGACCTTATTATCTTCTGGATTTTTATCAAACGATTTTTCGTTCTTACATTTTTAGACTGAAGTGTGATTTATGGATCGATGTGTATTCTCGTCGTATTTTCCCATGGACGAATATTACGTACATTCACTTTCCGTTTTCGCGTAGTCAATGGTATAGGCCGAAGTTTCCATATCTGAGGCGCCCGCGTTTCATGCAAGCTGCCATTTTACCGTACGTCATATTTGAAAAAAAGCTAGTGCGCGATGATGGAAAACTAATACTTGCCAATAGTCAGTACACGGCTGAGGAAATAAGAACTTTTTTGGGTAAAAAAGCGGAAGTGCTTTATCCACCGGTTCAATCTACTTGTTTTGAGAGTAAAACAGAAAAATTGGTCAAAAAACCGCGAAAAGATCTGGTAGTCACTGTTTCACGCTATTCATTGCCAAAGCAATTGGAAATGATTCCTTACATAGCTTCGTTTACAAGATCTAGTGTGGAGTTTGCGTTGATTGGACGCGTTTATGATAATGATACGTTAAGGACGTTGATTTCATTACAAAGATTGACTAAAAAGCTTGGTTTAACCGATAGAATAAAGTTTTTCACAAATATTTCTAGGGGCAATTTAAAGGAGATATTAAAAAGTGCGAAAGTTTACTTACATACAATGGTTGGCGAACATTTTGGAATATCTATAGTTGAAGCCATGGCGATGGGTTGTATCTCAATAGTTCACGACTCCGGAGGACCAAGAGAATTTGTTCCAGACAATCTTAGATATAAAACCGTTAAAGAGGCAGCAGAAAAAATTGAGAAAGAAATCTGTGGTTGGACTCCTCAGAAAGCTAATGAAATGATCGAAATTGCTCAAAGATTCAAAGAAGAAAACTTCTCCAAGAAATTTATCGACTTTTTCAACCAATACAAAACAACTTTTGAAAACAACTTAAAATATAAAATTTGACCGAATAATTACTGAGATGTCTACTATGCGTTATCCTTTTGTTTCCGTAATTGTTTGCACTTTAAATAGAAAGGAATTTTTGAGAAGATGCCTTAACGAATTACTTAATGTTAATTATCCAGAATCACAATATAAGATAATTGTTGTTGACGGCGGATCTGTAGACGGAACAGAGAATATGGTGAAGAATGAATTTCCCAGTGTTAAGTATGTAGTTGAAAAACGGAGTGGTGTGTCTTATGCAAGAAATAAAGGGTTAGAAATCGCAAGGGGAGAGGTTATCGCGTTTACAGACGACGATTGTATTGTAACAAAGGATTGGTTGTATAATTTGGTAATCAGCTTTGATTCGCCCGAAATTGGGGCTGTTGGGGGGCCTGTCCGTTTTACAAGGAAAATCCCACGTAAACTTTTAGTCAAAGCTGCTTTAGGCGGGTATGATCTTGGTGAGAGAAGGCAATTTGTAGGTTATTTGGTTACAAGTAACATAGCGGTAAAGCGTAAAGTTTTCCGGAAAATAAGATTTGATGAGAATCTAGGACGAAAGGGAGACATGCTTTTTGATAACGAAGATATCGACTTTTGCGAAAGAATTTTGAGGATGGGATATAAACTTGTATACAATCCTAAAGCCATAGTTTATCATAATATTAACCCAGAGAGAATCAAAGTGAAATATATTTTGGTGAGAGCATTTTACTCTGGCAAAAGTCTCTATTTAATGAAAAGAAAATATGCACGCTCGAGTGTTCACTTGTTTAGAGACATTGTTAGATCAACTATAGGAGCAGCGCTTCTCTTTTTATTTAACATAAATCTGGAGAATTTTTATTTTTTAATAAGGAATTTTTCAATGTGTTTGGCATTCATTAACTTAATTTAAGTTTAGTAGTAGAACAGTTATATCGATACACCAGAGAAAATATGGTGAAAACGGGTAATGTTAAGGCATCGTTAACGGGTGTGGATATAGGTATGGCGTATACCAGTCTGGTTTGTATAGGAAATAGTGAACGCCAGGCTCCATTGGTCCGCTTTCCAACGTCATACCGCCAATATTGTTGTTCCAAATGTAGAAGTCCTTAGGTCCTTGCACGTCAGGGTTCCAAGATGTAGGAGAGTCTCGTATGAAGTATCTGTATCCAGATGCGGTGTTATTGAATATTATGCCACTGCCAGCATACAATTCTATCACACAGTCGCTTGAATCTACTGGGTTGGCGAACGTGCACTCGTAAAGTTCCAACGCCCTTCCACTAGCATATGGAGAATTCCACGCTGGATGCACATCTACTTCCCCGCGTCCAAGACCATCTGTGAAAACACAATGCCTAACAACCACATGCCCTCCATAGTTTGTAGTAACGCATGAACGCCACTTTGTGAAAAGACAGTCTTCCACAAAAACTGTGTAACTGAGGTATTTCCCTAAAATTTCCGTTATATCATCCCATACTGCGCATCCATCTTCCCTACAAACAGATATAGCATATCCAACCTCCCTAGTAGCCCAGTCCATAGTCCATGAAACGTTGACGTTATGGAATATACAATGGTCTATTACTCCGCAGCATCTGTGCCAAGCAGTTATTCCCTCACCAAACGATATAAAAGCGCAATGGTCTACACGAAAATTAAAAAGTGCATTAAGTTTAAGCGCTTTATAGAAACCTACAGCAGAAGCGTTGAACCATTTATACCCCACCAATTTAAGGTCAGAAAACCTAGACGACTTGACGGGATTACTGGTCCCTGTAATCAAAAACCAATGAGGCGGGTCACCAGCCTTACTACCAGGCATATCCCAAGGCATAACGAGGACCGTTTTCCATTCTTTAACTGAACCATTTTCATATCTTTCCGTGGGTGCACCAAAAACACTCACCCCCTCTGGAACAGTCACCCTTGCGCCGGACCAGCTTTCTCCTAGATTAACAAAGTTCCATGTGCCTTCTGGGATGCGGACTATGCCTATTCCGTTAGAAGCGGCCAGGTTTACAGCGTCTTGTATATCCCGCCAATAGCCGCTTCTCGCTGTGATTTCTGGAGCTATCCTCCCAGTATTGGATATAATTACTCTTCCAATGTCTGCAGCAAAAGAAAAGCCCACAACTCCAACAAGAACCGCTAGAATTAAAGCAACTTTGTAAAAGCGTAAATCCCGCAACTTTAAGCCGCCTTGAGCTGCTGTGGCTTTAAACATCCACAAATCCCTTAATAAGGTTATTTGTGTTTCAAACTAATTAATCTTATGTATTACGATACAATTTAAAATGGTGAAAGAAATGCAAAACAAAACGAAATTAAAAACATTCCTAACATTAATAGCCCTCCAACTCACAGCAAACGCCCTAATACTCCTTAATATTCCAATAGTAAGACAAACCTTCATCTTCGCATATTTCACACTAATGCCGGGCCTACTCATCATTCAACTACTAAAGCCCAAGGACCTTAGAAAAACCGAAATCCTCACTTTTTCTGTGGGAATAAGCGTTGCCCTACTAATGTTCATCGGCCTATTCGTAAACGAACTCGGATTTTCAATAGGCATAACTCGCCCCCTCTCACTTGTTCCCTTATTAACAGCCCTAAACATTTTCATACTCGCAAGCACCATCCTCGTAATTTCAAAAGGAGACTACACCATTTTACAAAAAATAAAAATAAATGAAAAACCCCATACAATCCACCTACTCATACTATTAATAATCACCACAAGCATACTAGGCGCCATATGGGTAACTATCTACAGAAACAATACAATCCTAATGTTAACCATAGCCCTAATAGCCATAACCTTCTCCATAGGATTATTCTCAAACAAAGTCTTTCCACCAAAAAGCTACAAAATCGCCATTTTAGGAATAGCGCTCGCCATCCTCCTCCACGCAACGCTAATATACAAATACCCCATTCCCTACGGATCTGACACATCATACGAACTTTACATCTACGAATCCACAGAAAACAAAGCCTACTGGAACTCAACCCTTTTCCGAGACCAGTTGCACGGCAGACTAAACTCAATGGCAAGCATTACAGTTCTCCCAACAATCTACTCGACAATATTAAATTTAGATCCATTATACGTGAGGAAAATTCTATACGCGGTAATCTTCTCATTTGTACCATTAATCCTATTTCAATTTTGGCAAAAAAACTTCGGATATAAAAGATCCTTTATCGCAGTTTTCTTCTTCATGTCATCTATAACATTTTTTACAGAAATGGTTGGGCTTGGCAGACAAATGATTGCCGAGCTTTTCTTTGCCCTACTGCTAATAATAATTTTCAACAGAAAAAGGACATTCTTCGATAACGCATGTTACGCAATCTTCAGCGTGGCGTTGGTGATATCCCATTACGCTTTAGCAGAAATTTTCCTAGGGCTGATCATCCTCACAACGTTAATTGTGCTAATATTAACAAGGAAACCAACCAGAAAAGCCACAATAACCATGACCGCATTCTTCCTCGTCGTAATGTTCACATGGTACATATATACTTCCCACTCAACAGTATTCGAAAGCACAGTATCCTTCGGAAACTACGTGCTTGAACAACTAGACGAATTCTTCAACCTATCATCAAGAGAGCCAACAATACTGAGAGCGCTTGGACTTGAAAAACCAGAAACCATCTGGAACCTTGCAAGCAGAGTTTTCTTTTATCTTACCGAACTCTTAATAGCCCTTGGCTTTATAGCACTGATCACAAAACGAACAGATATAAAACTTGAAAACGAACAATTCATCTTTACAATAGTGGCAATGTTCTTCCTAGGCTTAACTATAGTAATGCCGGGCATGTCCAAAACCCTTAACGCAACAAGGTTCTATCACATTTTGCTGTTCATACTAGCGCCCCTATGCGTATTAGGAAGCGAGTTCCTAACCAAACTAATATTTAAACAAAGGCATAATCTCGCGTCCACAAGCTTACTCTTCATGGTTTTGGTGCCCTACTTTCTATTCCAGTCAGGCTTCATCTACGAACTAGTAAATAACGAAAGCTATGCACCCCTCAGCCTCCACAGAATGGACCCATATCGCCTCTACTTCTGGGCTGGATTCGCAGACGACCCAAGCGTGCACGGTGTTAAATGGTTATCCGCAAACGTAAACTTTAAGCAAACCCATATATTTGCAGACCTATCTTCAATAAGGCACCTATTGCGCGCTTACGGCCTTATACCTGATAGATATGTCACCTCTGTTTCTAATACAACTATAATGTCACAAGGGCAACTAGTCTACCTAAACTCGCTAAACACTGTCCACAACGTAACAGTTACCGGATCAATGGCTATTGGACGTGTTTACACTCCCCCCACAAACGAGATTTCATTCTTAGAAAACATGAACAAAATATACACAAACGGAGGAGCTGAAATTTTACAGAACCAGCCTTAGTAAATTTTAAAGCATTTCACAAGCTACACTCGCTTCAGTACTTATTTAAATCAGCTGCATGGTACGCGGGTTTTATAACCAGTCATCTACACAATTACGAACCAAAAACACTTCAGTATAAACCTAACTTGCGCATAACAAACAGCAAATTAATAGAATAATAACAATTTTGTTCAGAATAAAATATATCTTTCATCATCTTCACCCGAACAAACTGGAAAACTATGCCGCTCTAAAAAAGTTTATTGAACCTCTAGAAACCTTAAATGCTTGCTCAACCCATTTTCAGTTTGAAATGTGCCCAGAAACAAGCAAAAAAGCCGAAGAAAAATCATTTGAAATAATGACCACCCAGCATTTAATAGAAACAATAAATCAGCTTCAAACAGAAGTTGAAAATCTGAAACAAGAATTAAAAAAAGCCAAAAGCATACCATCCGGAAAAATAGGTTTAGCCTTCATAATTCTTAGCACATCGGCCCTAATTGCTTCTGTTTTAATTAACTTGTATATCTTAGCCTTCATAGGTTTAGCCTTAGCCTTTTGGGGTGCCCTTTTCTTTTTCGTGAAGCCAGCGCGATATGCTCAAAGCAGCTTGTTAGCCCTAACAGCAACATCAACATACACAACAATCGACAGAATAATAAAAGACTTAAAATTCAAAGGTAAAAGCTATTACATACCACCTTCTCCACAAGCAGATTCGCATGAATACTCTCAGGGCCTCAAAGACCCTGTAGTTTTCATAGCTGGCGATTCGCGTGGAATACTACCACTAGAGGAGGCTGTAGAAAGCAAGTTTCTACTCAAGAACCCCCACGGAATATACATTACTCCACCAGGACTTGGGCTTCTAAAACAGTTTGAAAAAGAATTAAGAAAGGACTTATCGAAGCTTAAATTAACTGAATTATGCAAAATCCTGCCACCATTAATTGTTGATAATTTGCAATTGGCAAAAAATATTGAAATGCAAGCCAGAGATAGCCATGTTTACCTCAAAATATTAAACTCAACCTATATGGATTTATATATCACAGAGGAAAAATTGAAAAGCATTTACTTCCTTGGATGCCCACTCATAAGCGCTATAGCTTGCGCAGTAGCCAAGACTTCTGGAAAAACTGTTACAGTAGAAGGACAAAAAGTATCTAACGATAAGCAGACAGTCGAAGTTTGGTATCGTATAATGGAATAAAATATCTATAACAATGTTTTTAGCCGCGCACTGATAATGGCAAACTAAGACCCAGTAGTCTTAGATGCAGCAACAAGCGTACAAAACAAAGTTTCTTTTTCACCTTTCTGCTCAGATAGGTAAGGATAAGTTTTTAAACTCCTAGAACTCTCAAAGGAATGTTCTATAGCATATGTTCAGAAACCTTCTTATCTTCTTCCCAGCTACAATGATTAGGTGAAAATATATATGAATATGAAAAGAGGAGAAGTATACATTTCTATAGCCATCGCTTTAATTATAGCCTCAGCATTTATTCAACCTGCATTAGCATGCTACGTCTACGTAGAAGGATATGTGACATATTGCGGATGTACCCCTGCAGAAGGCCTAATAATCAAAGTCTACTACATACCATCAGTTATTCCCGGTCCCGAACAGCTAGTAGGAACCGACATAACAGACTCCAGCGGATATTATAGGATAGATTTCCACCTGCCCTACTGGAATGAACAGTACAGAATAGAACTTTGGTCTTCAGATGGCATCACACTTTTAAACCAAACAACAATACTATGGGTAATGAATGTTGATCATTATAGGATCGACTTCAAATTGCCTGGCATATGTGGAGAAGGTTTCACGCCAGGCTTCTGGAGAAACCACTTAGAAATCTGGGTCACCTACACTCCAAGCACGCTTTGGAAAGATGTTTTCGAAGACCCAATATCAATAAGAATTGGTAAAAAGACAATCACAAATCCCACATTAGGACAAGTAATAATCGCTACAGGCGGAATCAACGAGAAAATAGGCGTATATGACGCATTAGCAAGGCACGCCGTTGCAGCCCTTCTAAACGCAGCCCACCCCAACGTGGACTACCCAATGACGATAGCCGAAATAATAAACGCAGTCAATGAAGTGATCGGCAACGCTGACTATACAGACGCAGCAACATTGAAGAACACTCTAGAAGCGTACAACAACTTTGGCGGCACAATATAAACAAACAATTACAGTTAAATGGACAAATCATCCCAAGAGCTGGCAAGCCTTAGAGGGCGTCTAAAGCTGTAAAGCTTTATAACTTTGCAACTACAACAACTTAGACTTCCAACACAAGAAAGATTGGGAAAAACAATCGAAATCGTACTAGTATTGCTAGAAAATATTAGAACAAAAATAACTTAATATAAACCGATAAACTTCTAATATTCCGAATTAAAAATTGGACTGGAAACATATGAAAATGCCGCTAAAAACTCTGATCGGTTTCATAAGACGGCATCGGAAAACTTTGCTCCTAAGCATAACCGTTTCCTCAGCAACATTGCTGGTGAGCACAATAGTTTCCATATGGCTCAACAACTTTCACAACGTGCGCTTGCCAACTCTAGGAACTATAAGAGCAATTGGCGTTGAAGTTTATGGCGGCAATTTAACCAACGGTGCACAACTTGACTGGGGAACTATTTACCCGGGAACCTTGACAAACCGCTCATTTTACGTTCAAAGCGAAAGTAACACGCCAGTAACTTTAAGCCTAAAACAATTAAACTTCACACTCCTAAATTCAAAAGGAGAAAATGTCACTGACTATTTACCATTACCCCCAACAGAAGCATTAAACATCACATGGAACTGTGGTGGCGTTGTTTTAAACCCTAGACAAGAAACTTTTGCAACATTAACTCTAAACGTAACTAGAGATTTCGGTTTTGTACAGTTTTTGATAAACTATAATGTGGTTGAGTTTAATTTTGATATCCGCATTGAGGCAAAGCCGATAGAATAATTTCTGTTCTATAACTTTAAGGCAAATTTTCTATATCATTAATCCATAGGGGTTTAATTTTCAGTTCTGAAAATTCTAAATAGAGAAAGGAGAGCATCAATGCAAAATACGCCAAACAATGTTATTTCAGTGGTTATTCCAGCCTACAACGAAGAGAAAACCATTGGAAGCGTCATTGAAGAAACCCTTCAAGTAATGGACAGCTTAGGTTTACCCTATGAAATTATTGTTGTCGATGATGGTTCAACAGACGGCACTAAAGAGATAGCAAGCAAATATAAGGCTAGAGTATTATCCAATGGAAGAAATCAAGGAAAGGGTTACGCCCTAAGGAAGGGTTTCCAACATGCTCGAGGCGAAATAGTTGTAACAATTGACGCTGACGGTTCTCATAAACCAAAGGAAATCCCGGATTTGCTTTATCCGCTATTTAACGGGGCGGACATCGTAGCTGGTTCAAGATTCTTAGGTAAGGGGGAAGATTATACATCCAAACTTCATATGCTTGGTAACCATCTAATCAATATGACAATAATGTTGCTGACACGAAAGCTTATCACAGATAGCCAAACAGGTCTAAGAGCCTTTAAAAGAAAATTACTTGAAAAAGTGAATTTAGAATCCTACGGATATGAAATTGAAACCGAAATAACCGTTAAGGGACTAAAAAATGGCTTTAAGTTTCAAGAAATCCCGATTAGTTGCCAGAAGAGAGAGCACAGCGTTTCCAGGTTAAGGATACTTTCAGATGGGTTTAAAATTCTTAAAACAATTCTAACGTCCGTTGCTAAAAACAACAATGGTGATTCTTAGAAAATTTTGGAAGTGTAGAAAATTGTTTCAAATCTTCTATATCTCATCTCCATACGCTCTTATATAGCGCTCTGATAAATTATTAGTGTGGTTACCAATGAAAACTGTTTACGTAGCATTGGCCGTTCTATTAATTGGACTATTTCTAGCAACAGCTAATATAGCCCATGCACAATGGCCTGCGTTAAGCTCAGGTTATGCTGTAACAACAAACTGGCATGGGAAAGAAGTTCCGCTGGGCGAAAGCGTCACCGTATGGGCAGGAACAACTGACTCGAATGTTCAAGAAGTGCTGTTCCGATGGAAAAGGCCAGATGAAACAATATTTGTTGAGATTAACGTTCCAGTAGTTGGTCCGTACACAACGCCCAACGTTCCTGAAGGCGTGCCACAAGAAATTATTAACTGGGCTAACAGTAACCCAGGCATAAACGTCTATTACGCAAATAACACGCAAACTCCAGACACGCTTGGCGATTGGGGCGTTCAAGCTTTCTTCAGAGGACCAGGCGGGAAAACAAAAGCAGGCGTCGAAGAGACAATAGCTATAAGGGCAACGTCATTTAATGTCATACCAGACCTTCCCGTAGTCGGTACCGCAGGCGCGGTAACAGCAATGCTTTTAGGTTTAGGATTGTTTTTCCAGAAAAAGAAACAATAAAACTCTTGAGAACGATTTTAAAACATGCGGTTGTACCAAGATAATGGGTTTTTAATAGAAAATTTTGTTAAAGGGTCTATACTTGTTTTCCATGTCGATTTATAAGAGTGCGATTTCAAATATTTTATCGACGCACAAAGAGGGGAAAGGATTGAACCTTAAAAAATTGCTGCTAGCGCTTGTAATTGTTGCTTTTGCTGCTAGTTCTATTTTTATATTAGGTGTCAAAGCGGAGGATGAAATAAACGACTATGACAATGTACTTGCGGAACAAGTAATTAATGACATCAACAGCACTGTTAACTCAGGTCTTAATGAAGGAGAAATAAAATATGACCAAAATTACACGCTTTACAGGTTAACAGTGATGCCGAAAAGTGTTACCGTTGGGCAACAGGTAACTGCAATAGCGGAAACAGATAATAAACATGTGACCCATGTCACATTCGTGTGGGTAAAAGCGTTTGATGGAATCAGAAAAATAGAAACTGTTCCAGTTTATTTGGAAAACGGTTTGAAAAAAGCTGAAAGCACATACAACCCTGACGAGCGAGGTTCATGGTGGGTGTTCGCTTTGTTTGAGCAAAGATATGTTGATTCATGTAAATGTGGATGGTTGTTCGCCATGCGGTGGGCATGCTTTAGGGTCACTGGAATCCAACAACAAGTACCAGATTATCCAGTGGTTGGCACCGCTGGCGCCGTGACAAGCATGCTTGTGAGTTTAAGTTTATTCCTAAATAAGAAAAAACAAAAGCCCATTTAGCGGGCTCAATTTATTCTTAAACTTGCTTTCGGTTTTATTTTTGTTTGAAGGGTTGATATCGTGAAGAAGGTTCTAGACAAAATTAGGTGGGTAACCAGTATATTGAAGGATTATTGGCAACACATTTTAGCCGTATCTCTTTTTCTGTCAATAATTTGGGTGGTTTATTGGCATGACCTAGAAATATTGGCAAATGAAGCTCTTCATACTGAAGCTCTTTCCCACGTCTTTTTAATACCTCTTTTCGTAGGCGTTCTTCTCTACTTGAAGAGAGATGTGTTTAAGGCTTCGTTTGCTTTAAATTCTCTGCGGAAGAAATCGGGGAGCATGTTTTTTGACGAGCTTGTCGGATTAAGCCTATGCCTCATAGCCTTTCTCGTCTACTGGTATGGTTCTTACACGCTCTACCCGTTGGAATATCATATGCTCGCCCTACCCATATTCGTGGCGGGCATTATACTAATTCTCTTTAACCTAAAAGCCTTGAAAGCGCTCACTGTCCCTGTGGTTCTCCTCATTTTTCTGGTTCCAATTCCCAACGAGATAGCATACACTTTGGGCGGAAGCTTAGCCAACTTTAACACTCAAGCCTCCTACACACTACTGAAGGGACTAGGAGTCCCAGTAACATTAAACACAACGTATGGTTCTCCAACCATAATGTTGGTAAAACCCCAAGAGCCGCCTATTCCATTTACGGTGGACATTCCATGCTCAGGAATTTATATGTTAACCGCCTTTTCCATGTTCGCCGTTTTCTTAGCGGCGATTGTGCAAGCCTCAACTCTTAAAAAGGCTTGGATTTTCATGCTTGGATTCGCCATATTCGAGGTTTTAAACATAATCCGCATAACATCCATAGTTTCTGCAGCCTACCTTTTCAGCGAAGAAGTCGCCATGCTGATTTTCCATTCAGCGGCAGGCTTGATCCTCACATTTATTGGAATATTCATCACTCTAATTGTGTCTGAAAAGCTATTAGGGATAAAAGTTGCCACCAGCAAGATCGAAACGCCTTCATGTTCAGAGTGTAATAAACTGCGGGAGAAATTCCAGAACTTTTGCTTAAACTGTGGAAGGTTCTTTAACCCGTTTAAAAAGAAGCCCTCTAAAATTTTTTGGACAAAACTAATACTGCTGCTGGTCGGCTGTTTTCTAATATCCTTGAGTGTCAACGCACCAGTTTTCGCGATCTCTAAGGAAACAATGGAAGTAACCTCGTGGGAAAGAACAACAGAAATTTTGCCGCAGATTCCAGAGCACCGACTCGTTTTTCTATATCGGGATACAGACTATGAACGAATAGCGAAACAGGATGCGTCGCTGGTTTACGCCTATTTTCCAGCAAACCTTTCAAGGCCAGTTACTTATGTCCTTATAGGCGTGGCAAGCAGCATCTCAAACCTTCACAATTGGGAAGTCTGCCTCATATCATGGCAGACAGCTTACGGACGTTATCCGCTGGTTGAAGTTCTAGTCTCTAAAGACATACAATTACTTGAAGGTAACCAGTTGATTGCAAGGTACCTAGTTTTTCAAAATTCCGAGGAAAACTATACGCAATTCACCCTTTATTGGTATGAAAAGGCAACATTCAAATTAGGCGCCACCGTGCAGCAGCGGTACGTTAGAATAAGCCTTATAATATTAGCAGGGAATGCTTTCAGTCATCAACAATATGAAAGCCAGCTTCTAGAGTTTGGAGAGGCCGTGGCCCACCACTGGGAACCAATAAAGACACATTCCTTGTTTTCTTTAGGAATAACCGCGCAACAAACCCTTCTCGTCTTTTCAATAGCCCTCATAATAATCACAAAAGTAGCCCAGTCCACTCACGAGTGGCGCAAAAAAATGAATAACCTTAAAATATTCAACAATCTCGCTTCGCCAACAGATAAGCTTGTGCTTCAGACAATCACCGAACTGAGCAAAGCCAAAGGGACCGCCACAACAGCTGAAATAAGCTTTGCAATCAAGAACAAAACTGGAAAAACATTGAGACTTGAAAGGCTTGTAGAACGGTTAAACCGCCTACAAGAATATAATTTCGTAAAAATGGATATAACCGCGAACAATAACAAGCCTCTACTAGTTTGGAAAAGTTTAGTAAACCTCTAGAAACCTTAAATGATGGCCTGCAATATTTTTAATTAAGAAAATGTGCCCAAAACCGAAAAAAGAGAGAACAATCAAAAAATCTGAGGATAAATTATACGAATTAACAACCACGCAGCATCTAGTTGAAACGATTAAGCAGCTTCAGACGGAAATCGAAGATTTAAAAGCAGAATTGAAGAAGGTTAAGAGTATCCCAACTGGAAAAATAGGTTTAGCCTTCATAATTCTAGGCGTATTAGCATTCATCTTCGCTATGTCATATGACTCAAACATTTTAGCCTTTATAGGTTTAGGTTTAACCTTTTGGGGTGCTCTCTTCTTTTTTATAAGACCAGCAAAATACGCCCAAAGTAGTCTATTAGATTCAACAGCAGTCTCCACTTATACAACAACCGACAGAATAATAAAGGACCTAAAATTTAAAGGCAAAAGCTACTACATACCACCGTACCCAAAAGAAGTTTACCTTCCTGAATATCTTAAAGGACTAAAAGAACCAGTAGTTTTCATTTCGGCCGACACTGGTGGTATGCCATCTATAGAAGAACTTGCTAAAAGCAAATTTCTACTCGCAAACCCAAAGGGAATATGTATAGTCCCACCTGGTCTAGGACTGTTGACCAAGTTCGAGAATGAGCTTAGAAAGGATATGGCAAAGTTTCCGTTAAATGAATTATGTGAAATCCTTCCGTCAATAATTACCGAGAACTTACAGTTAGCAAAAGAAATGGAGATCAAGGTTGAAGACCGCGGAGTTTACTTAAAAATGTTGGACGCTGTATATATGAACCTTTATAGTGCAGAAAGAAATCTGATAAGCATCCATCGCCTTGGATGTCCTATTATAAGTGCGATAGCATGTGCGCTGTCTAAGGCTGCAGGAAAAATTGTTACAATCCAGAGGGACAATGTTTCCCCCGATGGCCAAACTATTGAGGTTTGGTACCGTTTCATGGAGGCGTAAAATGAATTTTCCAATGTCGTTGTCGGACATAAGCCTATGGCTTGCAGTTATGGCAATGATCTTACTTATAACATCTGCCGTCACAGAGTACTCGAGTTACCTAGTTATTGAAAAAAAGCGGCTTAGAATAGTTGCTATAGCTTTGGGTTTAGGGTTCATGTCCACAGTTATCATGCGCATATTTCAGACATTCTAAGAGATGCAAAGTTACAATTAAAGAAGGAGGGGAGCTACTGCTCTGTCCCGGATATAATTATGCTAAATGAAAAGTTTGTTATTCCACTGATGGCTGGGTTAACACTTAAAGTTAAATTTACGCCGACAATATGGCCGGCATTTAAGACGTAGCCACTACGGTCCCATGTCACTGTGATATAGTTTGCAGCTGCAGCGGGAGACCACCCAGAAGTTGTCATACTCAAGACAACGGGCACTGTTCCGTTGTTACGTACGTAAATAGTTTTGGTCACAGTTTCTCCAGGTGCTAGCATTCCCCAATCTATGGTTGTAACAGGACTTGTCCCGTTACTATACCAGTAAACACTCACCCCAGCTGCTTTAATAGTTGCAGTATTATGGAATGAATATAACGCTGTAAGTGCACTTAAAGCAACTGCAACAAATGTTACTGTAACGATGGTCAATAGCATACCTACCTTGATTCGTTGCATAGCCATTTTTTCCCACCTTCTAATCTTCGAAAATCGTGCGTCTTAATAAACGTTATTGTTAACTTATTCAACATAAATACAGAATATACATAATTCGTCTAAATCCAAAATTGAGCGAGGATCAAGCTATCGGCACAACAACTTTACCACGGAACCAGCAGAAAAATAGCAAGCGAAACTGAAAAGAAAAGTGAAAAAGGCCAAGGAAGCTAAAAGCCAACAAAACTCCTTAAAGGCTCTTTGGTTTTAATTGCCACAATGTTGGGCAGTCATTCGAGCCAGCAAAAGTCTGGCAGCTGCTCAACATCTAGAGTACACTATGTAGAGGTTTCGCTTTCACAACTGGAAAGAGGGAAATAAATCGTTTGCAGTTGGGGTTGGGCTTTGCACTTGTAGTTGTTAATTCTCAGAATCAATTATAATATGAGTTAAAGAATTCGCGATGTAATCGCCAAGTTTATATTGCCCACTAATATTCTATTCAACGGCACTATATCAGTTTGCACGTTAATGGGGTGTTTCGGTAAATGGAAATAGAGGTGCTTGAAAGAGACGATAAAAACTTGCGCTTGCTTATAAAGGGAGTCGACACCCCGTTTATTAACGCCTTGAGAAGGAATGTTATCACAGAAGTTCCTTGTATGGCAATAGATGATGTTGTGATTATTGAGAATTCTTCAGTTTTTCATGATGAAATTATAGCCCATAGGCTTGGATTAATCCCGTTAAGGACCGACCTTGACGGCTACAATCTTCCAGAAGAATGCTCATGTAAAAGCGAGTTTGGATGCAACCTTTGCAGAGTTACATTCACATTGGATAGAGAGGCAAAGGAAGGAACAATAACAGTTTATTCCGGCGAGCTCGTTTCCGAGAACCCAAACATTGTTCCCGTTAGCGACAAGATCCCAATAGTTAAGCTTGCAAAAGGGCAGAAGTTGAGGCTTGAAGCCTACGCGAGACTTGGGAAAGGAAAAAACCACGCGAAGTGGCAACCGGTTTCGCTATGCTCCTACAAACATTTGCCACAAATAAAAATAGCTGATGAAAGCTGTGATGCTTGCGCAAAATGCGTTGAAATATGCCCAAGAAAAGTTTTGATAAAAAATGAGGGAAAAATAGAAGTTCGCAACTTGTTGGCTTGCACTCTATGCCAGGACTGCGTGGACGTTTGCCCAAAACAACCGCCAGCAATAGAGGTCAACTGGGAGAAAAACGCCTTTATATTCAGCATCGAATCAACTGGTGTGCTTCCACCAGAAAGAATTATGATGGAAGCAGCAAAAATTTTGGATAAGGACCTAAAAGAGCTCACAAAACAGATTGGGGTGCAAAAGTCTTGAGAAAAGTTGAGGCGACAAATCCAGAGCTCATCGAAACCATTCGCTTCTTGAAAAAGCAGAGCGCTGAAAATGAGGCGAAAATTTGGAGAAGCATAGCTGAACTTTTGGCGAAGTCTAGAAGAAAACGCGTAGCCGTGAACATTAGCCGATTGAACAGATATACAGAAAAGAATGAAACTGTGGTTGTTCCAGGCAAAGTGTTGGGCGCTGGCGAAATAGACCATCCGATAACTGTTGCAGCCTTCGCATTTTCACAGAAAGCACGGGAAAAAATAAAGAGGGCACGAGGGAAATGTCTATCCATAATCGAACTTGTCAAAAAGAATCCAAAGGGTTCAAAAGTTAAGATTATAGGGTGAAAAAATGCAGCTCAAAAGCGATTACAAACTCATTAATGCTGATGGACTAATTCTTGGAAGAATGGCTAGCATAATCGCCAAACGCTTACTAAAGGGTGAAAAAATAGCCGTTGTAAACGCTGAAAAAGCCATAATATCCGGTAAAAAGAAAAGTAAAGCTGGAGAAGCAAAAGAGTTTCTTGAAGTTGGACACCCCGGAAA
This sequence comes from Bathyarchaeia archaeon, assembly GCA_038882655.1. Classification (GTDB taxonomy): domain Archaea; phylum Thermoproteota; class Bathyarchaeia; order Bathyarchaeales; family Bathycorpusculaceae; genus JAGTQI01. The sequence goes on from JAVZNT010000001.1 coordinate 155,346, forward strand.
AGGCCCCTTGCATCCTAGGAGACCAGACAGAATTCTTAGAAGAACCGTTAGGGGGATGCTTCCCTATAGGCAGCCTAAGGGGAAGCAGGCCTACAAGAGGCTTAGGGTCTTTATTGGCGTTCCAGATGAGCTTAAAAATCTAGAAATGGAAACCATAGAGGAGGCGCAAGCCAAAAAGCTAAGTTGTTCCTACTTCACACTGGGAGAGCTTGCAAAAGAAATAGGTTGGAGTGGCGAATAGTTATGCCTGCAAAAAAAGTTCTAGTTGTCAGTGGAAAAAGAAAGACAGCCACGGCACGAGCAGTTGTCAAGCCCGGTTTAGGAAGAGTAAGAATTAACATGACTCCGCTGGAAATTTACCGCCCGGAAGTCGCACGTCAAAAAATAATGGAGCCGCTTATACAAGCTGGCGATGAGGTTTGGAAACAGTTAGATATGGATATTAAGGTTTCCGGCGGAGGCTACATGGGACAGGCGGAGGCAGTTAGGATAGCCATTGCAAATGCCCTATTAAAATGGACTAAGAGCACACAGTTACGCACAGCGTTTAGTGAGTATGACAGAACAATGGTTGTGGGCGACTCCCGAAGAAAGGAGCCTAAAAAGTTTGGAGGCCCTGGTGCAAGAGCGAGGGATCAGAAGAGCTATAGGTAATTGGAGGTTAAAGCGAAATTGATTATACCTATAAGATGTTTTACATGTGGCAAGTTAATTGGTGATAAGTGGGAGGAGTTCGCGAGAAGAGTTAAGATGGGGGAAGATGCTGGCGACGTTTTAGATAGTTTGGGTATAAAGAGGTATTGCTGCAGGCGTATGCTTCTTTCTCATATTGAAATTGTCGACGAGATTTTACGCTTTTATGAGGAAGCAGAAAAGAGAAGGGAAGCTAGAATGCAGTATTACCAGCAATAGGGAGCCATGGTAAGGCATGTCCACAGTTATTGAGGATGTAATTGCACGGAAAATTTTTAACAGTCGTGGAGAAGAAACGATAGAGGTTGACGTTATCACCGCTTCTGGCTTTGGGAGAGCCTCAGCCCCAGCTGGAGAAAGCCGAGGAAAAGCCGAAGTGGTTTATTATCCGCGAGGTGGAGTGGACGAGGCGATTAAGAAAGTTGAAGAACTCATATCTCCGGAACTCATCGGGCTAAACGCAGATTTCCAAGAAGAAATCGATAAAACGCTTCACGAGGTAGACAACACGAAAGACTTCAGAATTATTGGTGGAAACACAGCCTTTGCAGTTTCCTTAGCGAACGCAGAGGCTGCCGCAAACTCTTATGGCTTACCTCTATTCCAATATTTAGGCGGCTACACAGCCCATGAACTCCCATACCCCCTTGGAAACATCATCAGCGGTGGAAAGCACACAAGTGGAAAATCTCCGGACATACAGGAGTTTCTAGCTCTTCCTTACGGCGCTGACTCTTTTCTGGAAGCGGCAACAGCCAATGTAAAAATCCATAGCAAAGTTAAGGAAGCTTTGAAGAAAAAGGATAAACTTTTCAGTGGTGGCAGAAGTGATGAAGGTGCATGGATTGCAAATGTCACAAACTTGGAAGCCTTTGAAATTATGGCTTCGGTATGCGAAGAGATAAGCAACGAATTAGGATTCAAATGTGGTTTCGGCGTTGATGTTGCGGCTTCGTCCCTCTGGAATGCTAAAAAGAAGAAATACGTGTATGAAAGAACTGGAAAAGAGTTAGACTCCGGAGAACAGTTGGAAGTTATTCGGCAAATTATCGAAAAGTATCATCTGGTTTATGTGGAAGACCCATTACATGAGGAAGATTACGAAGGCTTCGCAGAACTCACAAAAAAGATTAAGAATTGCCTCATCTGCGGTGACGACTTGTTCGCCACAAACAATGAAAGACTAGCTCGTGGAATTAAAATGCATGCAGCCAACGCTATAATAGTTAAAGTGAACCAAGTTGGCACGCTCACAGATACGTTGGACACTATTGAAACGGCAAAAAGGGCTGGATACGTTCCAGTTGTTTCCCATCGTTCCGGCGATACTTGTGATTGGCACATCGCCCACTTAGCTGTAGCGTTTAAATGTCCCATAATTAAGGCTGGCGTGGTGGAAGGAACGCGAATAGCAAAAATAAATGAGTTGTTGAGGATTGAGGAATTTCTTGGAGAGAGAGCTAAAATGGCTAAACTCCAAATTCCATAACGGAGAGTGAAGCGAACTTGGCTGAAAAAGATAAGATTGAAGAGGAAACAAGTGTAAGTGTAGAAGAAGAGCTCTTATTGCCTAGGGACACGCTTCTCTCAGCTGGAATACACATTGGAACTAGAATGAAGACCAAAGACATGGAGCAGTTCATATATCGCATTAGACCAGACGGCCTATTTGTTTTGGACGTGAAAAAGACTGATGAGCGCATAAGAGTGGCCGCCAAATTCTTGGCAAGGTTTGAACCTTCAAGGATAGCTGCTGCCGCTGCGAGGCTATATGCACAAGAACCAGTGAAAAAGTTCTGCGAGGCAATTGGCGCAACCCCAATTGTTGGACGCTTCATTCCTGGATTGCTTTCAAACCCGCTCTACCCCAACCGCATTGAACCCAATGTGCTGATAGTTTCAGACCCCCGGGCAGATTCTCAAGCTGTGAGGGAGGCAGCCTCAGTAGGCGTTCCGGTGATAGCTTTATGCAGCACAGACAACGACTTTTCTGGAGTTGACCTAGTAATACCCACGAATAACAAGGGCAGAAGAGCCTTAGCAGTTATTTACTGGCTTCTTGCGAGGCAAGTTTTACGTGAAAAGGGAGAGCTTCCACTAGACAAGGACATGTCGCTAACTATTGAGGATTTTGAAGCTAAAATCTCAAAAGAGGAAGAGGAGAGCTAGCCGTAATGGTGAAGATTCGGCTTCCAAGCCAGGCTGGAGCCTTCTACGCTGGAAAAGCCGAATCGTTGAAGAGGCAAATTGAAGAATGTTTTCTTCATAAGCTGGGACCCGGCAAAATTCCAACAGTTGTTGAGGGGCCAAGGCGCATAGTTGGGCTTATTTGTCCCCATGCTGGATATATGTATTCTGGACCAGTAGCAGCCCACGCATATTACAGGTTGGCTTCTGATGGCAAGCCAGATATCGTGGTTCTTTTTGGTCCGAATCACACGGGTTATGGCAGTGCCTTGGCTTTGATGAATGAAGGTTTTTGGCGCACGCCACTAGGCGATGTTGAGGTAGACGGGGAAACAGCCAACAAAATTGTTAAAGAAGCTCGCACCGTTGATGTTGATGATTCCGCCCATCGATATGAGCATTCCATTGAAGTGCAGCTTCCATTTCTGCAATATCTTTTCGGCTCAGCATTCAAAATTGTGCCCATAGGCTTTTTAATGCAGGATTTGCACTCTGCAAGAGAAGTTGGACAAGCTGTTGCAAAAGTTGTAGCTGGAAAAAACGCCTTAATTATAGCTTCTTCAGATATGACCCACTACGAGCCGCAGAGAATCGCTGAAAAGAAGGATATGTTGGCGCTTAAGGCTATTGAAGCGATGGAGGAGGAGCGCTTCTACTCCATAGTTGAAGAACACCGGATTACCGCGTGTGGTTATGGTCCCATAATTGCCCTCATTACAGCTGCAAAAACTTTGGATGCAAGAGAGGCAAAATTATTATGTTACAAGACCAGTGGAGATGTTACTGGCGACTACTCAGCTGTTGTTGGGTACGCCGCCGTGCAATTCACAAAATAGTGGTTTAGGATGGGAGTTATTGCTTCGGCTCCCGCGAAAATAATACTTTTCGGAGAACACTTCGTCGTCTATGGTGAACCCGCCATTGTCCTAGCCATAGACAAAAGGGCCTACGCGAAAGCAGAACTACGAGAGGATAAGAGGCTTTTTCTACGCTCTTTAAACCTAAATGTCGCCGGATTTTTTGAAAATGGAAACTTTAGGGTTGAAGAGGGAAGCCCAAAAGAGGCGAAAATGAAGCTTGAACCGCTTAAATGTGCTGTGGAAAAGGTTCTAGAAATTTCGGGTGAAAAGGTAGGTTTAAACATAGAGGTTAACTCAACAGTCCCCGTTGCCGCTGGTTTAGGGTCTTCAGCAGCTGTGGCTGCTGCTGTAGCTGCGGCTATCGGTGCATTATTAAATGTGAAAATTTCAAAGGAGGATGTTTTCCGCATAGCCTATGATGCTGAAAAAATCATGCATGGTACGCCTTCAGGCGTGGATCCGGCGATATCAACTTTTGGAGGCACACTGCTTTTCCAAATAGACACGGGATTTAAGCCTTTGGATGTTAAGGCGGACATACCGCTTGTTATAGGCAATACTGGTGTTGAAAGATCAACGCGGAGTCAAGTGGCAAAGGTTCGAAGCTTAAAGGATCGTTACCCACAGATTGTTGAGCCTATGATGAGAGCTGCCCGTGAAATAGTCTTAAGAGCCATTGAAGCCCTAAAAGAAGGCGACTTGGAGACTGTTGGGGAATTGATGAACATAAACCACGCGTTGCTCTATGGATTAGGAGTTTCAGATGAGTCTCTGGAGTGGCTTATTAACGCTGCCCGTAAGGCAGGCGCGCTAGGCGCAAAACTGACTGGTGCGGGTGGCGGCGGGTGTATGATAGCCCTTGCAAGCAGGGATAGGGTTGGAAGTGTTTTGGAGGCTGTGCAAAGGGCTGGGGGAAATGCTTTCTTATCAAGAAAAACAGATGAGGGAGTTAGGATTGAGCCAGCCTAGACCAACAGTTTTGAAGATAGGCGGCTCCGTCATAACAGACAAGAGTAAAGAGCTGGGCGTTCAAATGGAAACCATAAGCCGAATAGCAGATGAAATACTTGAAGCAAACACTAAAGACTTGATAATTGTACATGGCGGCGGAAGTTTTGGTCACCCAGTGGCGCAAAAACACGCCATAAAAGAGGGCTTTAAGGAAGAGTCTCAAATAATAGGGTTTGCAGAAACTCACCATGTCATGACTGTGCTTAATGGACTTTTCATGGATGCCTTAATATGGCGGGGTATCCCAGCAGTGAGCATCACGCCTTCTTCATGTACAATGACAAAAAATGGCAGAATAACGTGTTTCGAGGATTCTCCCCTAAAACAGCTTATAAAAATGGGGTTTATTCCAGTTCTTTACGGAGACGCCGTTTTTGATACAAAGTTGGGCTTCACAATATTATCTGGAGACCAGCTCATCGCCTTCTTAGCCATGCGGTTCAACGCAAAAAACATTGTAGTCGGCGTTGATGTAGATGGATTATATGATGCTGACCCAAAGACAAATGAGAAAGCCAAAATGTTCGACCGTTTAACTTTAGATGAGCTTAAAGACATTCAGAAACTTCTTGGCGGGTCAAACGCATGTGACGTGACTGGGGGGATGGCAAATAAAATTGCTGAGCTTATACCCGCGATAGAGAACGGTATTCCCGTTTTAATTGTAAATGCTACAAAGTCCAAATATATCTATAAAGCCCTTAAGGGAGAACGGGTTAAGGGCACACTTATAGAGAAGGAATAAGGTTTGGCTGAAAAAACAAGAAAGCGTAAGGCAGACCACATCCGCATAGCCACAACCTACAATGTCCAAGCAAAAGACATCACAACAGGATTTGAAGACGTGCACTTTGTTCACAGAGCCCTACCGGAAATCGATAAGGACAAGATAAATCTTTCAACCACAGTTTTCAACCACAAGTTTTCTGCACCAATAATAGTAAGCGCCATAACTGGCGGAACAAGCGAAGCTAGGAAAATTAACGCAACAATAGCCACCGTTGTTGAAGAATTTGGGCTGGGAATGGGTGTTGGAAGTCAAAGGGCAGCATTGGAAGATCGGAGGCTTGAGAAAACTTTTGCAATAGTTAGGAAAAGGGCGCCTACAGCCTTCTTGATGGCGAACATCGGCGGAATCCAACTTGCCAAAGGATACAACATTAAAGAGGCAAAGAAAGCCATAGAAATGATTGATGCTGACGCCTTAGCCATACACTTGAACCCTCTCCAAGAGGCTGTACAGCCAGAGGGGGAAACAAGCTTCAAAGGAGTTCTCGAAAAGATAGGTGAAATTGCCGAAGAAATCGCTAAGCCAGTCATTGTAAAGGAAACCGGGGCAGGTATAGCTTCTGAGGAAGCGAAAAAGCTTGAAGCTGCGGGTGTAAAAGGCATTGATATAAGCGGTGCCGGAGGCACAAGCTTTGCTGCGGTTGAGTATTTCCGTGCAAAGGGTAGAAAAAACGCTTACAACCGGAGGCTGGGTGAAGTTTTTTGGGACTGGGGAATACCGACGGCGATAAGCATAGTTGAAGCCTCACAGACGATTAGCATCCCAATTATAGCCTCTGGTGGAGTGCGCAGTGGATTAGATGCTGCTAAAACCCTAGCTTTGGGAGCAAGCCTCGCTGCTCTTGCGCAACCAGTTTTGCAGGCGGCTGTTGAAGGCATCAGACAAACGAGGAAAATGTTGCACATATTGATAGAAGAGCTTAGGAATACAATGTTCCTCGTTGGAGCAGAAAATACTCAACAAATGCGCAAAGCGCCCCTCGTAATCGTTGGGAAAACGGCTGAGTGGCTAAGGTTAAGGGGCTTTGACATTGAGGTTTATTCAAGAAGGAGTGAGGGACAAACTTGAGCATACAGATTGAGAAACTTCTCGAGGAAAAGGCATCCATCATAAATAAGGCTATTGAGAAATACATCCCGAGAATTTTCTCAAGAGAAGCCATCATCTTTAAGGTTAGCCCGCCTAAGTATGCCTACAACGTTGAAGCAATAAACAAGGCTGTGGCTGAACCAGTTTGGGAGTTCTTAGATAGGGGTGGAAAAAGATGGCGCCCAACTCTATTTCTACTTATATGTGAAGCTTTGGGCAAAAACCCAGAGGATTATGTAGATTACGCCATAATTCCCGAAGTTGTGCATAACGGAACCTTGATGATAGACGACATTGAAGATGCTTCTGAATTTCGTAGAGGGAAACCATGCACCTACAAAATTTACGGTTTAGACATAGCCATAAATGCTGGCAACGCCATGTACTACCTCCCGCTGTTGCCACTAATGGAAAACCGTGAAAAACTGGGTTCCGAGAAGCTGGCGAGGATTTATGAGATTTACGTGCAGGAGATGATAAACCTCAGCCTAGGACAAGCCATGGACATAGCTTGGCACAAGGGCTTGGCGAACGCCGACCAGCTAGGAGAAGAAGACTATTTGCAGATGTGCGCCTACAAAACCGGAACCTTGGCGAGGATGGCTGCCAAAATCGCCGCCGTAGTAGCTGATGCCTCCGACAAGCTTGTTGAAAAGCTTGGACACTTTGCAGAAAGCATAGGAGTAGCCTTTCAGATACAGGATGATGTACTGGATTTGACGGGGGAAGAGTTTGCTGAGAAAAAAGGTGGACGTGGGCAAGACATAACAGAAGGAAAGCGCACTCTTATAGTGATTCACACATTGAAGGTTGCAAATGCCGAGGACAGAAAAAGGCTGACTGAGATTCTGAAGATGCACACTTCAGACCAAAAGTTAAGGGATGAAGCAATAGCAATAATGCAAAAGTACGGTTCAATCGAGTATGCAAAAAAATTTGCAAGAAAAATTGTTGAAGAAAGCTGGAAAGAAGTGGAGAAACTTCTTCCAGAAACAGAGGCAAAGGAAAAGTTAAGCGCCTTTGCAAGATTCCTTATTGAAAGAAAAATTTGAAACGTGTGCTAAACCTTGAATGAAATTAGAGAGGAAACGGAATTAAGAGAGACCATTCGAAAGTTTGCGTTACTAAATGCCATAAAGCATGACGGAAAAGCTCAGATAGGACCGGTTGTGGGGAAGGTTTTAGCTGAAAGACCCGAATTGCGAACTAGGGCAAGGGAGCTAACAGCCCTAATAAAAGAGGTTGTCGATGAAGTTAACAGCCTCGCGTTAAGCGACCAGATGCACATTGTGGAGGAGAAGTGGCCGGAAACTCTTGCAAAAGAAAAAGTTGGAGAAGAGGAGAAGAGGCTTCCTCCATTACCAAACGTTGACAAGTACAAGGAAATTGTCACACGTTTCTCGCCAAACCCCGACTGTGTCCTGCATCTAGGATCTGCCAGAGCCATAGTACTCTGTTATGAATATGCACGCATGTACAATGGCAAGTTCATTTTACGCTTCGAGGATACCGACCCCAAGCTGAAAAGGCCTGTTCTTGAGTTCTATGACAGAATTAGGGAAGACCTAGAATGGCTCGGATGCAAACCGGATGAAGAATATATTCAAAGCGATAGAATTCCCATATACTATGAATATGCAAAACGATTACTTGAGGGCGGAAACGCTTACGTTTGCACATGCCAACCGCAAGCCTTCAGAGAAAAAGTGCTAGCCCAAAAGCCTTGTCCATGCCGCGACCTACCGCCGGAGGAACACCTTGAAAGATGGAGCCGCATGCTTGAAGGCACATACAAAGAAGGTGAAGCCGTAGTACGTGTTAAAACTGACTTGACCCATCCAAACCCAGCCGTTAGAGATTGGCCGGCCCTCCGCGTAATAGACATCGAACAGTACCCACATCCAAGGGTTGGAACAAGATATCGTGTCTGGCCGCTTTACAATTTTGCGTGTGGATTGGACGACCATTTGATGGGCATAACCCACATAATACGAGGCAAAGAACACTTGACAAACATGGTTCGGCAAGAATACATGTATAGACATCTGAGTTGGCGTTATCCAGAGGCAATCCATTACGGCAGACTAAAAATTAAGGGCGCACATTTGAGCAAGTCGAAAATCGTCCAAGGGATAAGGGAAGGCCTATACAAGGGATGGGATGACCCTAGGTTGGCAACATTTACAGCACTAAGAAAGCGTGGGATAACCCCAGCAGCCATCAAGAGGCTCATAATTGATGTTGGTCCGAAAACTTCTGACGTTATTTTAAGCTGGGAAAACCTTTATGCTTACAACCGCAAAATCTTAGACCCAAAAGTGAACAGGTACTTCTTTGTGCCAAACCCAATCCAGCTTTTGGTTAGGAGTATACCAAGAACATTTACGGTTAGGCTTCGCCTGCATCCAGAATATCCAGAAAGAGACTTCAAAGAATACGTCATAAGACCATCTGAGCCTGATGGCAAAGCCTTCTTTTGGATTTCAAAAACGGATTTGAAAAATTTGGCTGTGGGGAAAATTGTTCGGTTAATGGAGTTGTTCAATATAGGGATTGAACGAGTAGAAGCTTACTCAGTTGAAGCCACTTTCGAAAGCGAGTCTTATGAAGAGGCTAGAAAGGCTGAAGCCCCTCTAATTCATTGGGTGCCAATAGGAATGGACGTGCCTTGTCAAGTTGTAATGCCAGACGCCACCACAACTGAGGGTATAGCTGAGAAAGCATGTAAGGACCTAAAGCTAAACGATGTGGTTCAGTTTGAAAGATTCGGCTTCGTAAGAATAGACAAAATTAATGCTAAAGTCACAGCATTTTACGCACATAAATAGGAGGATCCGTGATGCGTAAACAAGATAAGGTCATTTTGTGGCCGGCATATTTTGATTCAACAAAAACGAGGGGGGCAGGTAGGAAAATACCGAAGATTTTGGCTGTGCCTTCGCCGAAAATCACGGAGCTTAAAGAGGCTGTGGAAAAGCTTGGGTTTGAATGTGAACTTATGGTGGATGCGAGTTATTCGAAGACGCCTTGGCTTAAGACCGGCATGCTTTTGGTAGCCAAAAAAGAGGCGAAAAATCAGTTGCTTAAGAAGATTGCAAGGCAGTTGCAGAAAATTCGCGGTGCTGCAGTTGCAACGAAATCTGCTTAGCCTTTAGCTGTTAGCCTGCTTCTTCTTCGCCTATTAAAACAGCATTTATTACACCATTTTGACCGGGACGGGATGTTACGCGCGCCAAGCCCAGCGACGTCTCCATTATGGCGCCTTTTGTTATTACGCCCCTTCTGTCATAGTCAACATTCGCTGGATTTTTGACAACCCGCAGAATTTCAGCTTTTTCCGTTTTGCCAGTTTTTTGGCCTGTTACACACGCGTATTTTTCGCTTAAAACTTTTATTTTGATGTTGCCGCCTCTTCCCCCCTCAATTTTTCTTTTAGGCTCGCCCAAAAATGTTTCCACTGGAAATGAGCCCTGCTCAAATCTTCTTTTCCCACGGTATGGTTGTCTTTTTCCTCCCGTGGGTTTCTTCTTGTGTAGGTCACCGTGCCAAACGGACATTCTCATCCTCTCTTTTAGCGATTAACGCCTTATAGGCTTGTTCACTATCACGCTAATTTGCATATAAACCTATCCATCTCAAAAATTCTATAGGTTTAGAATTGAGCTTTGGGTTGTGTCTTCTGGAGTTTTTTCTCCCTCTAGAATCTTTTTCAGCTCCCTTTTCATCGTTGGGATGTCGTGGCTTAAACCAAAATAGTCGGCAAAGTATTCCGTCGTCTTCAAAATGGAGGCACGTCCCTTCCGCTCCACAGCGACTAAGCCCATTTCCTTAAGCAGTTTAATATGCCCATAGGCGTGATGACCCCGAACCTCCACAACCCGTTTTTGGGAGACTGGTTGTCTTAAGGCTATATAAGAAAGCGTCTTCAAAGGGCCAGTTGAGAGCAGCGGCCTCTTGACAAGCTTTCGAACATGTGGCGTAAATTCTGCTTTCAGTTGTAAAACAAATCTTTCATCCTTTAATTCAAGAATCTCAAGGGCTGTATCCCTCTTGGCATATTCTTGTGCTAGTATCTTTACAAGTCTCTTAGCCTTATTTTTTGAGCGTGTTTTCAAAACTGAGCATAACTCTGAAAGGTCTAGAGGGCGACCGGCAACGTATAGAGCAGCCTCAACTAGTGCAAGGTTGCTGATGGATTTTCCCTGCTTGATTTGCGAATCTTCTGCTGCGTTACGGGGTTGGACTTTCATCTCCTGCATTGTCTGTTCCTCCAATTGTGATGTATATTTCTTCTGTTTCTTCGTCTTGCCACAAGCTTACTTTTCCCTCTTGAGCTAGGAAGAGTAGGAGAATGAAGGCGCGTATGGCTTCTAGGCGCGCCAACCCCTTAATTATGGTTGAGAACTGGATTATTCCGGCGCCCTTCACCATTTCGGAAAGAGACTTGTAAAGCTTTCCCATTTGAAGCTCTATTTCCATGAGATAGTAGTCTATTTGTGGGAAAATTTCAGAAGGGGTCGGCAGAATAGGCTCGGCTGGAACTTTCTCCATACGGAAAAGCGTCTCCCCCTTCAAAACGTCGTCCAACACTTCTAGTAGATGGCGTATAGTTGTTGACGTCAACTCGTGTCTAAGCGGCAGAAAGAGCGGTGGAGGAATAAAGTCTAATGGTGGCTTTGGCGGTGGTGGCGGCTCCTCAAGTTTTAGGAGAAGCTTCGATTTCATCAGATATATGAGGGCTGAAGAGTCTAAGGCTACGCCTGAAGCCCTAAAATCAATCTGCCCGGTTTTTTCCATCTCTTCAAGGAAAGTTGTTAATAGATATGTGATGTTTATGTTCCATGGTGTGAGTTTCTCAAGTTTGTGGAACTCGAAGAGAATGTTCCATGGCGGGCGGAGATAAAAGGGCTTTTTGATTGTTGTAGCCATTCTAGGTTGGCACCTCTAGGAACTTGGCTGAAACGACATACGAGATGCCGTTGCGCCCGTAAACTCCGTAAACCTTTTGGGCTTTGTTAACCATTTCAGGCTTTAACGTAATAACGATGAATTGGGCTTTTTCAGATTCCTCTAATAAAACATCGGCAAGTCTTGACACGTGAAAGGCGTCTAGGTGTGCGTCAATCTCGTCGAGTATGTAGAAGGAGGCTGGTGTGAAGTCTTTTATGGCGAATAGGAAGGCTACGGCTGCCACTGAGCGTTCGCCACCACTTGCGCCGCTGACTACGATGGATGGCTTATTGAGGAACTGGACAATCATATCTATGCCGCCGGAGAAGGGTTCTTCTGGATTCTCCAAGATTAGGTTGGCTGCACCACCGCCAGTAAGCTTAGAGAAGTATTTTTGTAGGTTTTGGTTTATCTTTCCAAAGGCTTCCATGAAAACCTTGTGCTTTTTGCTTTCAATTTCTTCCATAAACTTCAGGATTGCTTGCTTTTCTTTTTCAAGCTCATTCATCCTTAGGGAGAGCTCTTTGTAGCGAGAAATTTGCTCTGCATAGTGGGAAAGGGCAAGCTGGTTAACACCACTTATCCTTTCAAGTTCGAATTGGAGCATCCGTAGAGAGGCTTCCGCCTCCTCAACTTCTTTGGCTGTAACTTCTAAAGGCTTTTCGTAGCCAAACTGTCTAAGTTGATTTTGCCACTGCTCCAGCTGTATCATGGATGTCTGAATGTTCAGCTGATACTGATTCCACAGACGGTCGGTTTCCTCATATTCAGTTTCGATTTTACGGAGCTCCTTGTCTATCTCATCTATTTGGGTTGAGAATTTTTGAGCTTCCTCCTTTGCGGATAAAACAGTTTTTGATAGCTCAATCCGGCTTTTCTCCAGCTCTGTTAATTCCTGTTTTAGCTTCTCCCTTTCCTGAAGCGCCTCCTCAACTTCACCCTCGACTTTTCTTAGTTGTTGCTCAACTTTTGCCAGCTGAATCTTGGCGTTTTTGTAGCCGACTCTTAAAACATTGTCAAACTGCGATTGAAGTGTTGAGATTTCTGTTTGCACAGACCCAAGCTTCTGCCTTAAAGTGTTTATTTCTTCTGCTAGTTTTTCACGTTTTGCTTCCATTTCCTGAATATTTGCTGGGTCAACTTTCCGTCTATAGCTAGCCAATTCGCTTTGAAGCTTGCGCACCTCCTTTTGCAGCGTGCTTCTCTCAGCCCTATAAGTCCATATTTTCGCCTTTTCAGCTTCGATTTCGCCTTCAATGCGTTTTATGTTAACCTCTACTCTTCTAATGTTTAATTTTGTTCTTTTTACACTTCTTTTTACGCGGGCGATTTCTCTATCAAGCGTTGTCATAGCCTCTGATAAACGGGCGATTTCAACTCGGGTTCTGTCTATTTCCTCCTCAAGAGTTGCGATGTCGCTTCCACGTCTAGAAAGGTGCTGTTGCAAAGCCCTAACAGCTTCGTCTAGGCTTTTTATCGCAGCCTCGCTTGGTATTATGGCGGAAAAATCTAGGGGTGCACGGTAATAACCGCTTTCCAAAGCGCCGCCGGGCTCGTATAGGTCGCCGTTCACCGTTACTACGCGGTAACCTCTGCTTGAAAGCTCAAAGGCTGTTTTATCTTCTGGAACAACTACAGTGTCGCCAAAAACGAAGTAAACAGCCGGTTCATACTGTTTAGCGCACTTTATAAAGGAGAAGGCTGCGCCGCTAACATTTATGCCCTCTGGAACTTTTACCGGCTTTGTAATCGAAACTACTTCTAGTGGAATTATCTTTATTCTTCCAAGTTTCATTCTGCGCAGGGTTTCTGTGCATGTGAAAGCCGCGTCGAAGTCCTTAACAACTAGAGCGTCCAGCCATCCTCCAGCCGCAACCTCAATTGCTTGTTGATAAGTCTTATCGATTTTGATTAGATTGCGTAGACGTCCGTAGACGCCTTGAATAACGCCTAATTCGCCGAGTTCCTCTATGCTTTTTAGGGCTTTTTCTTCCGCGGCAACCGTTTCTGCGAGCTCCCTTTGCGTTGCAAATTCAACAACCGCCTCCCGGGCTGACTCGGCTATTTTTCCAGCTTCTGCTATTTCCCTTTCTATGGAGTCTTTTTGGGATATGCGGCGTTCCAGCATGCGCTCTAAATTTTTAAGTTGCATCCTCTGTTCCTTCTGAACTTTTATCAGCTCTGCAAGAGACTTTCCAAGCTCACTTAGGGTTGAGGCAAACCTCTCCTTCCGCTCGTTTAAATCCCTAAGTCTTCTTTCACGAATTTTTATGGCTGCTTGACTTTTCGCGTGCTCAGACCTTAAAAACGCGAGCCGTTTATAGTTCTTGTCAATTTGGAGCTCTATTTCGCGTATTTTCTTGCTATTTTCACCGATACTCTCCCAGAGTTGCGCGGCTTCCTTTGCAAGGGCGTCATGTTCCATTTGCTTAGCGTTTATTTGGCTCATTATGCGTTCATATTCGCCTCTTAAACGCCTAATTTTTAGCCTATTTTCATGGATTTCATTTCTTATAGACTGGTATTGTTGAAAATTGTTTTCTCTAACCTTTCTCAGCCCTTCAAGGCTTGCTTTCCCAGAACTTATTTTTGTTGTTAGCTCTGTTATTCTCGATTTCAGCTCGCCTATCTTCATTTGAACCCTTAAAACCTGCGAACCGCCTTCTTCAACTATTTCTGAGCTTAGTTTCCGCCATTCACTTTCGATTTCTCTTCGCCTCTGCCTATGCTGGTCGCGGAGCGCCCTAATCTTTTCTAATCTGTTTTTAATCTTCTCTGCTTGAACTGAATTATACTGGATCTTCTCTTGTATTTGGGCAATGTCATTGGAAAGTTTAACGGCTTCAAACTTTTTGATCTCGTTTTTAAGGAAGTTATAGCGCAATAGTTCGTTACGTTCCCTTTCTAAATCTTCAACGCGTCTTTGCACTTCATCTATTCTTCCCATGGCAGTGCGGATGGAAACATCAGCAACCCTAAGCTTCTCTTCAGCTTCAGCTTTTTCCGCGTCGTATTGGGCTATCCCAACAAGATCTTCAATGATTTTCCGCCTTTCCATCGAAGAAATATCGGTTAACCGTGTGATTGTACCTTGCAAGATTATGTTTTGGCTTGTGGAGCTTATTCCAGCCATCGAAAGGATTTCCATTATGTGAACTCTTGAGATTCGTCTTCCATTAAGCCGGTAGACAGACTGTCCATTCCGGTAAACTTCACGGGATATTGTCACGGTTGCCGTGTCAACTGGTATGCGCCCATCAGAATTGTCAAACTGTATGACTACCTTAGCCATCTTCGCCTTTTCCAGCCCCGCCTTCTCTGAACCGTGAAAAATTAGTTTGGCAGCGTTTTCCGCGCGTAGCCTCTTTGTGCTTAATTCGCCCAAGGCGAATAAAATTGCATCAACAATGTTTGTTTTGCCGCTTCCATTTGGTCCCGTTATGGATGTAAACCCTTTATCCAAAACTATTTTTGCTGTCTGCCCAAACGATTTGAAACCTTTAATTTCTATTTTTTTGATATAGGGCATTAGGCTAAGCCCTCACCCGGCGGAATGAAACGGTAAGCCTTTCCGCTCATGTTTGAAGTGATTTCTATATGTTTTCTCTATAAAAGTGTTGCATCGGCATGTTTTAATGGTTGTGCACTTTTTAACGCTATTTTTCAGCTTTAAAACCATATTTTGTAGCCATCTTTTTGACAAAATCCTTGAGGCGTTCATCTTCACCGTAAACAAGTAAGCAGCCGTCCTTTTGAACTTCGAAGGACAAGCTTAATTTGCTGGCTAAAGCCTTTACAGTTTCGAGGGGCATTTCATCGGAAGGTTTAACACGAATCCAACGTTGTTCCCTCGGCAATCCTGGAACAAAGCGGGTTTCCTCTTCTTCTTCATCTAAAATTCTTCTGCTTGCTTCCTCCAGCCTTTTAACCCAATCTTCGACGTATTTATCTCCGAACCTTTGCCCTTCTGAAACGAGGTAAGCCTCAACATTGTTTAGATACTCCTCAATTTTTTGGCTTGTTTCAAGGCGTGTGGGGTCAGCCTTTAAAACATTGGCTAGTGTTCTTGCATATTTCAAATCGTTAAGAATGGTTGCTGGGATGGTTACGCCCTTCTTCTTTAAGTCTGTGATCATTTCTTCCAAAACTTTCCAGACAGCTAAATAGCCCAATTTTCCACCAGCCTTTAATTCTGATTTTGATCTATAAAAAGTGTTATCAACATCAAGGCTTAAATGGCTAGGATGGAATGGAAGAAAAATCTAGCGGCCTTGTGGAAGGCGGCATTTATTGGAAAGGCTGTTAAAGCTTCAACATCCCCTAATTGGAATAGTTTTAGCGGAGACAGAGGCCAAAAATTTGCGAAAACTTGGCGAAGAAATGGAGTTCTGCAGAATGTGGAAAATGGCATTCGAAGGTAACGCTTTCTTCGCCACAGAAGAAAACCATGACTGTGTTACTGGCCAATATTATCTAGGATTCAGAAAAATAGAAAGAGAGGGATCGCCGCTTTTTAGTTGACGAAGTTCAGGCCTATTGCAACTATGATGTCGTAGATAAATATCTCAAAAATGTCCCGAAAATTTCGAAAGCTAAAACTGGAATAACTTGTGTTGCATCACTTGGAAAGGCCAATTTCTTCCCGGACTTAATTTTGGTTAGATGCCATCCGAAAGAGACCATGCTCCTGCTTTGGGCGTACTCTTACGCAACTGGAGAAATCGTAAAGGGTGAGACTGGAACGGTTATGTGTGTTTCGCTTGTTATAAAATCGCATTTGAAGGGGAAACCAGCATTTAGTTTAGGGATCCCGGGGGCAGATACATTGTAGGTTTGGATGAAAATGAGCTCGTGTGTTCGATGCCAATACAATTTTTTAATGTAATGACTAAGACTCTGCGATTTCGCTTGGAAATTGGAAAGCATGATTAAAAGGGCAAAAGTGATGTTTAGTTAGACTCTTCTTCCCCTTCTTCCGCCTGGTCTTCGTGTGCCATCATGCGGTATGGGCGTAACTTCTTCTATGCGTCCAATGCGGAATCCGGCTCTGGCCAAGGCTCTTATGGCTGCTTGGGCACCTGGTCCTGGTGTTCTTGGGCCTGGTCCACCTGGAGCTCTGACTTTTATGTGGATGGCGGTTATTCCTTTGTCTTTGGCTATTTCGGCTGCTGCCGAGGCTGCCCTCATAGCAGCATATGGCGATGATTCTAGCCTATCAGCTTTCACAAACATTCCGCCGGAGGTTCGGGCTATGGTTTCTGCGCCTGAGAGGTCTGTTATGTGGACTATTGTGTTGTTATAGGAACTGTAAATGTGGACTACACCCCATTTTTCAGTCTTTTTGGCTGTTGCAACTGATGTTCCGCTGCCGCTTCCGCTTTCACTGCCATTGAGCATTTTATTCTTCACCTCTCTCCCTTCCAGTTCTCTTTCCAGTTTGCGTTGGGGCAGCTACAGCCATCATTTGGCGTATTGGATGACTTAGGTTTGTGAGGGGGCTGTCCGGTGCATACGTTATTTTCTCTTCCTCTTCCCTTGTGACTAGGTAGCTTGGCACTGTTACTCGTTGACTGCCTATAACTATGTGTCCATGCGTTATTAGCTGCCTAGCTTGATAAACTGATTTGGCTAGTCCTTTTCTGAAGACTATTGTTTGGAGGCGCCTTTCAAGTATGTCTTCAACTGTTAAGTCTAAAACATCGTCTAGAACGGCTGTTTCGTGGATTATGCCCAGCTTCTTTAGGCGTGATAAGAGTTCTTCCTCCATTTTCCTTCTTTCTTCCTGCGCCTTGCCTATTAGGGAACGGGCTATACCCCTAAATTTTGAAAGCATGGTTTTGTGGCGCCACAACTCACGTTTATTTCTTAAGCCATACTGCCCCAAAAGTTTAAGCTCTTCTTGAAGCACATCTGTCCGCCATGGGAAACGAGGAGTTTCATACTTCTTTTTCTGTTTCTTAGGGTCTCCCATGGTTATCCGCCACCGCCTCCGGGTTTTGCGATAGCTTTCTTTTTAACTCCAACAGCTTTGCCTTTTCGCCCAGTTGTTCTTGTTCTCTGCCCCCTAACCTTTAACCCGTAAGCGTGCCTGTATCCCTGCCAAGACTTCAGCTCTTTCATTTTTTCGATATCCATTTTTGTTCTGAGGAGTAGGTCGGCGCTTATTAGGTGCATGTCCTTTCCAGTTTCTAAATCTTTCCGTTTGTTCAAGAGCCAACATGGCAGTCCATATTTTGTTGGTTCTGTGATTATTTCCTCTATTTTTTCAACTTCCGCCTCTGTTAGGAAGCCCGCCCTTATGTTTGGGTCTATTCCAGCCTTTTTGAGGATAGCGTTGGCTAGATTTAGGCTTATGCCCTTAATCTTTCTTAGAGCGTAGGGCGCCTTTAGAGTGCCGTCTACATCCGTGTCCGTTATTCTTAGTATGTGACGGAATTCTCTAGTGGTTTGACTTGACATCTGCCGCATCCATTCCTTGTTTGCAAACTAGAAGTAAGTCATATTTTATTTAAACTTTCCTAGTCTTATGGAACCGAAAAACACTTAACAAGGCTTTTGGAGAGCATTTTAAACTGGGCTGGAAATGAGCGGCACAGTGCTTGAGGACACTATTTCAGAAGCCTTCCGTAAGAGGGGCTTCATAGTTTTTACGAGACATAATCACTGTGATGTTTTAGCTGTCAAGCCAGACATGAGTTTGGCTTACCTCGTAGAATGCAAGGATTACGCCTTATCCAAAAAACAACAGGTTTTGGCTGTTAGGGAGCTTAACCGCAACTATACCCATGCACTGGAACTTTTGATTAAGCAGCGCTTATGCCCGCAGAAAATATTGAAGGTTCTCGTGGCTAGAGGATTTGCTTATCAAGCAAGGGGCATATTGCAATACACTCCAGAAACTTTTATTGAGCATATTTCCTCGTGAAAATAGACTGTTAAATGCAAACAGTAATTTTCGTGTAATAAGTCAAATAAATCATGTAGGAAAATATGGAGAATTTACATTGAGACATTATGCCCTTCATTTTAAGGCAATTTTAGAATAAAGCAAATGTTTATTAATCTTGCAAGATGTAAAACATTGGAAGGAAAGAGAATGAAATTTAAGAGCGCATTTATTGTTTGTCTATTAATTGCTTCCCTCGTTATAAGTATGACGTCTATCCCTGAAATTACTGCTCAGCAGCCTGCTCAGCCTCCAGTTGACACGACGACAATGTATGTTGGTACTAGTGTTTTCGGTCCTCGTAGGGCTGATCCTGATAGGGCTTATGATACTGCCAGCTGTGTGCTACTATTAAATGTTTATGACACGCTGATATTCTTTAAGGATGAATTGTATTGGGAGTTTGAGCCTAGACTTGCAACGAATGTTCCAAGCAAGGCTGATGACACAATTGTTGATGTAACAAAGACTGTTACTTCAACAGATGTGGATTTGGCTGATCCGACGGGCTCGACTTGGAGCGATGGTTCCACATGCATAGGGTGGGTTGACAGCCACGATAACGGCGAGTTAGACGAAATAGACACTATATACGTAATTGAACCAGAAGGCACATATAGGACTTGGCAAGTTCAAACCTTAACGGTTGGTCCACCCGTTTCTGTCACGCTGATTAGGCAGAAGTGGATATTTCACATCAGAACACAAGGCTTAGATGGAAACCCGATACGCTTCGTTGACGAAGGCGGAAGCGTAGCGGATACTTTCGACGTATATGATGCCGAATATTCTCTTGAGCGCGGTCTAGTCCAGGACCAGCTTCCGATGTGGATGTTCTACAAACCCTTATTCGATCAAATGAACAGCGATCCCTTCGACAGTAACATAACCCACCCAACAGCTATGGACTTAGCTCACTTGATAGACAACGCCATAGAGGTTGATGGCAACGACCTAATAATCAACCTTGGTATACTCTTCCCAGAAACAGCCTTTAAACAAATCCTAAGCCAAACATGGGGATCTATAATAAGCAAGGAATTCACAATAAGCATAGGATGCTGGGACGGAGACTTATGTACAGATAGCGACGGAGACGGCTACCCAGACTGGTGGATAAATGTTAGACGTATACTTAGATCACCATACGACAAAATAGAAACTATACCAAGGCCTCCAGGTGTAACCTTCACAAACGGTTATCGCTATGTTGGAACAGGCGCATATCGCGTAATAACCTTTGACGCAACAAACTACAAGATTGAATTAGTAAAGAACTCATACTACTGGGGCGGATGGGAGGGCAAACACCTAGAAAAAATAGTCATACTGTACATTACAGAGTGGACGAAGCGGCGTGACGCCTTCCTCAATGGTGAAGTAGACGTATGCGCAGTGCCAAGGCAAGTAATGTTTGACCTTCTAGACCCAGTGACAGGCGAACCATGGAAACCGGGCATAATAACAATAAAGAGGATTAGCCCAGTCATAGAAATGTCTGCACTACATTTCGAATTCACACTATCTCCGGAAAGTCCATTCACAGCAAAGAGGAAGGACACAGGCGAAGAGCTGCCAAACTTCTTTAACAACACCCATGTTAGAAAGGCCTTCTGCTACGCCTTTGACCACAAGAAATACATAGACGAAGTATATTTCGGCGAGGCTGTATGCAGAAATAACATGCTAATCTATGGGCTTGTTCCAGACTACTACAACACAACAATCCCAGGGTACGATATAAACTCCACCAAAGCCATGGAGGAACTACAGGCGGTAGTGTTCCCAGATGGCAAAACGCTATATGAAACGGGCTTTATAGCAACATTGACTTACTATGTAGGAAGTGATAGTGAAAGGAAAGTGTGTGAAATGATAAAAGCGTTCTTCCAAAACTTAGGACCACGGTTTGAAATACAAATCTACGCAAATGCTCCTTTTGGCGGATTCGTAGATGGGTCTTGGCCAACATGGATCGTAGGATGGCTTGTGGATTTTGCTGACGCAGACAACTTTGCAAGGACATATATGCACAGTTACGGAGACATTGCCTACATCCAAAACTACACAGCAAATAACGGATGGAGAACCAAAGGTCCAAAAACAGGTCTAACAAAGGACGAAATAATAGACAGGGCCCTAAAAACACCAGATGGCCCGGAAAGGGAAATTCTATACGAAGACTTGCAATGGATATATTATCAAGATGCACCTTTCATACCGATTGCACAACCGTTAACACGCAGATGGCAGTGGTACTGGGTTAAAGGCTGGTACTATAATCCGCTATATCCCGGAGACTATTATTATTCGATGTATAAGGATGATACATGCTGGTTCGACATTAGCGGCCCAACATCCGGCGCGCCAGATGACGTAACAAACGCTAGAGATGTAACGTACCTCATATTACACTTTGGTGCAAGACCACCCGTCCCCGGAGGCGAAGACCCCAGGTGGGTTGGCACCTACGGACACGGTGGAGTGGACCCCTACGGCGACCGTGTCTGCAACGCCAGAGACGTAGCATGGACGATACTCCACTTCAATCACAGAAGCCAACCATAAAACAAGAGATCCTCGTACACAAAGACATCACATCAAAATGCTCTTATCAAAATGACATGGTTAACTTCGTATGAAGACAGAAAAAAGGGTCAAAGAAACAACAAAGTTTATTGAGGAGCTTTGAAATTGCCCACAAATTTGATGGTGTTATAATATTTCGAAAGGGGAAATAGTATACCGCCATTATGTCATAAATCCGAATAATAAGTCATAAATCGTAATATAGGTTAAATCTTTTAAGCAGAATAGCCTATAACAGAAAGCGTAAACGGATGGTTGTTTGAGATGGTTAGGAGCGGGGAAGAGGAGAAGATTAGGCGTATATTGACGGATGCTAGGCTTTCGGCGATTAAGGCTATGTTGGAGAAGGACCATGCTATTGACTGCATTTTCCTATTGTATATGGGGCGGGGGAAGTGGAAGGAAGCTAAAGAGTTTATGCGTGAGAATGGCTTAACATTGAGTGATGGCACTTTTAGGGCTAGGATGATGGAAATTGAGGAGCTTGGCTTGGCTAAGAGCGAGCGTTTAGACCCTTTGAAGAAGAAGTATGAGAAGACAGTGCTTGGCGAGAAGGTGGCTAGGCTTCTGCTGAAGTTCTTTGATGAGCTTGGCGTTTAGGCTTCTCCTCTTGATCGCGTTAAAAAAGGGCGGAAACTTCTAACAATTTTCGATTTGTTAGTTATATAAATGTCAATTTTGTTGCTAGTGTTGAACTGCAAAATTGGTAGCTTCCTCTAGAATTTTGGCGCTTAAGTCATATTTGTTGTTGGTTTGGCTTAACAAATACGTTACCCCTCTATAGATTTTGGTTGTTTTTCAAGTTATTTTTCTGTCCCCTTTCCTCTTCTAGAAAGGTTTGTTATGGCGTGGTTAATTTTAGGAGTCGGACTGAGCTAAATTGGATAGCCTCTCTAGGGTTTTTATGTTGTTTTGGTTGTGGTTTTAGCCAATAGTGTTTAGTTCCTCTAGGGTTTTTGTGTGGTGTTTTTGTTGCTTTGTTTTACAAATGAATAATATGGTGTATTAAGTCGTAAGATTTAAATTCTAAGCTTCCACTAACATACACGATAACAAAAAGGGAGGGATTAAAAAGAAAATGAAAATACTAAAGAGCAGGAAAGCCCTAAGCCCCGTAGTAGCATCCATCATACTCATAGCCGTAACAGTCGCAGTCAGCCTAGCCGTAGCCGTATGGATGGGCTCACTCACAACAGGACAAATGGTACAAGAAAAGATATCTTTCGTATCTTACCAGTGGGCATCGCCAGGAACTAGTACTGTACCGTGGGTTGTAGTTAAAATCAAAAATATAGGTGACTCTGCTGCATCAATACAGGAAATTCGAGTAGACGATGTCGCAGTCAGTTATCATAACGTGACGCTACCGTACTCGCTGGATAAAGGAAGCACATTGGCGATCAACCTTACAAAGACTGGTGGATTTTCACGCGGAGTTACTTATAGGTTCTCTGTGTTAACTTCGAGGGGTAATGTGTTCGGTCCGTACTCACTGCCCGCACCATAGCTTTCCTTTGACTTGTTGAGATTGGGGGTAGGGTGTTAGCCACTCCGAAATTTCCCTATTCTATTGTTCGTGTTGGAGGTGTAAAGTCATATGGTAGTTGAAATAAAGGAGTACGCTTCGGCTGAAGACATAGCCGAAACCCTAGAAAAGCAGATCGCCGAAACCAAGAGCACCTTAGGCGAGTACCTGCGCCGCCTAGATGAGATTAGGGCTCTGGCTGAAAAGTCGAAGAAAATCCGAGAAGTGGTCATGAAGTTGGCTGGCAAGAAGGCGGCTGCTGAAAGCCTAGGCGAAATAACAGTTGGCACATTAAGCATTGTTTTGGATGCCAATCCATTCCACGAGCTGACAGCCATAGAACAGGTGGTGCGCAGCTATCAGGAGAGGCTTTTGGTTTTGCAGAAAGCACGTGAAGCCTTAAAATGGCTTGATCAGCTGGGTGACACTGAAGGCTTAAAATACATTGTTGTCGAAAACGACGGTGTGCCAGAGCGTATCCTATTCAAGATAACGTAGCCAAAGCCCTCCTTTTCAAGTGGTGAAAGATTATGGAAAATGATGTTTACGCGATTGCGCTACAAAATGCCTTAAACGAAATGCGAAACGCTTGCCCAGAAATACAGCACGCCTTTATCTTCAGAGAGACAGACGAGTTAATCGTTGGAGACGCAGAAACTCCACAAAAAGTCATTGTTCGGGTTTTAGACTCCTTCAATGGCATTTTTAACAGAGCTGAAGCCATAGGAGGCATTGAGGCCATAACCCTAAAATGCAGCGGCGGCACAGTAACCCTCCATAGTTTCGGCGAAAATCACCTCGTCATGGTCACGTCTGCAAAGGCAGACCTAAACTACATAAATACTTTAACACGCGTTCTAATCCCAACGGTTCTTAAACTGCTAGAGAAAATCAGCCCTGCCCCCCTCAAAAACGTACCCTCACAGAAGGCAGCAAGACCAACACCACCAATTATAAGCGAGCCAGAAGCACCAGAAATTGACGAACCTCTAGAGAAGGAAGTCGCCGAAGAACCAATTGTAGAGAAGCCGAAAGAGGAGGAGATTGAATATAAATTGCCATCCTTTGAAGCGTCAGTCATCCAGCTGATTGTGGAAAACATTGGAGGCTTGCTAGTGCCATCTGACACTGTCCGCATAGATAATGAAACCTTAACTCAGTGGGAAAACATGTTTGAAGGCAAAAAAGTTGAATATGTTGAAATAGAAACCTTCGACGGAAAAACAACAAAATGTAAGGTCAAACCTATAAAGGATTCAAAATATTTTGGCAAGGGAATAGTACAAATCCCGGAGAAAATGCAGCTAACCCTAGAAATTAAGAAGGGCGAACTCGTTAGAGTTAAACCAATAATAGAGTAAAAAGGGAGGCAAAGCCATGACCAAGAAAAAGAAAAGCCTAGAAGAAAACGCAACCGCAGAAACATTAGCTCAACCAATAGCCATAGAAACAGCCACAACAGAAGACCTAAAAACACGCCTAGAAGAGATTAAGGGCTACGAAGGCGTTATAGGATATATACTGCGAAACGCCACATCAGCAGCAATAGACCTCAAAGACCCAACAAAACTAATAGAATATGCCATCCTCTCCTCATCGGCTCTGGATGCAGCAGAAGAACTTTCAGAACTTTTCAGCCTAGGCGACTTCGAAAACATCCTCTTGGAGGGGAAAGACGTCAAAATCCTCTCCCTAACAATAGGTGAAAACAGAATAAGCATATTCCTCGAGAAAAACGCCGACGTAGAGAAACCTCTCAAAAAACTCCAATTTTAAAAAAGCTTAGGGACACGATCCCTCATTTTCTAAACTTGCTTCTTCTCTTTCAGAACACTTAAATTTACCTCTGCAACTTATTCTATGGAGAAGGGACCTTTTAAAGCCCTCGAAAAGGGGGCAGTTTATTGAACTTGCGGGAAACAAACAAGAAGCGCAGCAACAAACATCGAGGAAGCTTAGACATAATCGCAGATATCCTAGAAGCCTCAAAAGGGAAAACAAAGAAAACATACCTCATGTACCGCTGCAACCTAAGCTTCAAACAAATGGAGAACTACTTGAGCTTTCTTCTAAAAAGGGAACTCTTAAAAGCCATAGAAGACAACGGCAACAACAAAAGCTTTTTTAGAATTACAGAGAAAGGCGAACGCTTCTTAGAAACCTATAAAGGCTTACAGGGGCTTATGGAGTAAAGTTTTGAGGTAAACATCGCTAAGCCTCAATCTTTCGCCGCGTTCATTTATAACCACAAAATTATATTTAGCAAGAAACTCTATCGCCTTTTTAAGGTCTCGACGACTAAGCCTTGTTTTGCGCCGTATCTCAGCTAAAAGGTGCCAATCACCATCCTCAAGCAGTTCAAGAATCTTTGTAATAGACTTGTCCGTTGATATCTCCTCCAGCATACTTACTAGTTTTGCCAAAATTGTTTAAATGCCTTCTGAAGTTTTCTTTTAGAGATCTTTTCTAGAACAAAAACCGAAGGGTTACGCGCCTATTTGCCTTCTTAAAATTTCCTCAATTTTTTCTAGGGCCTCTTTCAGCTTTTCTGGTTGTGTGCCTCCACCCTGTGCAAAGTTTGTTCTTCCACCACCACCGCCGCCAATTATCGTCGAAGCTTCTCGGACAATTTCAGCCGCGTTCACGCCCTTTTCCACAGCCTTCTTTCCAGCCATAACCATTATCCGAGCGGTTTTGCCATCAGAGCCATAAAATACGGCAACTACCGTGTCGTTCTTCCTTATTATTTCGTTTGCCGTCTGAACCATCAGATCAACGTTTATCTCATCCTTAAAATCGCGTGCCACAAGCCTAACTCCGCCTATTTCACGGACAACCTCAAGGCTTGGTTCAGCTCCAACGCCGACAACAGCCTGTTTAGCCAACTTCTCTACAAGCTTCTTCCTCTCCGCCTTAGCTTCCTTCAATTCTTTGACAAGTTTTTCAGCAGTTTTATTCAGCTTTTCCAGTGGTGCGCCAAGGGTTTCTGAAACCCGCCAAAGAAACTCCTCATTCTTCTGAACAGCCTTTAAGGCTTGAATTCCAACGGCGTAAACAATCCTTTCAACGCCATCTTGAATTCTTTCCGAATGAATTATTTTTATGAAGCCTATCTCGCCAGTATTCCCAACATGGGTTCCGGCGCAAGCTTCTACCTCCCAGTCCCCAACTTTCACAACGCGGATCTCCTTCCCGGGAACAGCTCCGCCTTGGTAAAGTCTAAAACCGTATTGGCTTTCAGCCTCCGCCCTTGGAAGCTGCATAATTTCAACTGGTATGTTTCTGAAAACAGCCTCGTTGGCTAAAGCCTCTATCTTTTGCACTTCTTCTCTTGTTAGTCTACGGTAGTGGGATATGTCAAGTCTTGAGCTTTCAACACCCTTTTGTGTGCCGAACTGCCAGACATGCTGTCCCAACACCCGCCGTGCTGCGCCGTTAACAATGTGGGTGGTTGTGTGCGCCTTCATAAGGGTATAGCGCTTCTCCCAGTTGATGACTCCCTTAACAGTGGTGCCTTCCATCGGAGCCTTCTTGCCGCTAATTTTGTGGACAATAACCTTGCCAACCTTCTGTACATCTATAACTTCAGCTTTCCCACCTTCAAAAAACAGCCAACCATTGTCTGAGGGTTGCCCGCCACCCTCTGGATAGAAGCAAGTCTTGTCAAGAACAATGTATTCGCCATCAATAACCTTCAAGACTTTGGCTTCAAACTCTCGTTTATACTGGTCCTTATAGTAAAGTGCCTCGGTCTCTGGGAGACCAGCCACCTCATCTTCAAGCCACTTTTCAGTTTTAGCCTCCTCCTCAGTTAGCTTCTGGGTTTGCATGTGCCTTTCAGCAATTAAAGCATAGAAGTTTTCAGGAACCGATGCCTCCAAACCCTCACTTTCGGCTATTTCCTTAACAATTTCAGGCGGAACACCATGTGAGTCATAAAGCTCAGTCATGATTTCAACTGGAACATGCCCAACACCTTTAACCCTGAGGTCCCCAGCAAGCCTCTTTACCATGTGCTCACCCCTTGTAATGGTTTCCTTATATTTTTCCTCCTCAACGGCGAGAATCTCCATTATTTCGTTGCGCATCTCCCCTAAATGCGGATAATCCGAAGACCAATAATCAATCTGCAGATCAAAAATGTCGTAAAGTCTTTCCGTGATGTCCAGCATCCTCAATAGGCGGTAAATTCTGCGAAAAAGAAGCCTAGCTAAATAGCCCTCCTGAATGTTGGACGGGACAACCCCCTCAGAAAGAATGAAAGTCAGACATTTCGTGTGGTCTGTGACTGCAAAGGCGTTTTCAACTGGGAGCAAAACCTCATCCAGTCTTTTGGCGTCCATGCCTACCAACTCAGCTATTCTCTTTCTGGTTTCGAGCCTACCGCCACCTTTCTCAAGGCTTATCGTGGCTGAAAATTTGGAAACCTTAGCCAACAAATCATAGTCAACGCTTATTTCAGCCATTTTGAAGACTTTTTCGAGTAGTTCGCCGTAGATTGCGTGAAAAGCGCTCACAGAGCCTTGCGAAAGCCAAGCGTAGCGGTCAAGTCCATAGCCAGTGTCAACGGTTCGTATTGGCAGCTTAACAAACTGGTTGCCAACAACCTTATACTGCATAAAAACGAGGGTGGCGACTTCCAAGCCGCGGACAATACACTCTAAACATGGACCAGCATTTCCACCCCCAGACCAAACCTCCTCCTTGTAAGTTACCTCTTCTGGTTTTACACCTAACTCCCTTATGAACTCGTCATGGTACCGAACCGTCTGGTCTTTCCAGTAAACCTCTTTGTCAGGGTAATTGAAGGCGTGATGCCCGCCCATCTCAAAAATTGTGACATACTTGCCGAAGGTTGGACCAGTGTTGGCTATGTCCACGAGGCGAATGCATGGCTGAGCCACAACAAGCGGGTTCGCCGGGGGCGGCGCAATTCCCTCGGTAACATACGGTTGAAAGTCGATTATGCTCGCATGTGTCAAGTATATGTCGTCTCGCCACCTAGCCACAACAGGGTAGGGCTTTATTCGCGTATGTCCTCGCTTCTCAAAGAAGGATAGGAAGAACTCCCGCATCTCCCGCAGATTGTAACGCCTCCTTGTCGGCGAATCCCCAATAAAGGTGTAGTGGGCACAGCCTTCTGGTCTGGCTTCCCCACAAGTTTCCTGTTCTGGGTTAAGGGTCCAATGGTATGCGCCGCATTTTGGGCAGAGCTTCCTAACATAGCCTTTCTCCCTGAAGAATGGGAGAGCATACTCTTCAGCTGGAAATCTCTCCAATTCTAGACGCCTCTGTAGGCTCTTTATTCTAAAGAGGTTTTAATGGATTAACAAGGGGGAGTCTTCCATTTAAACTATTTTGCTATCCGAGTTTTAGGCCTAAAAGGAAGCCTGCAACAAAGCTTCCAGCGAAGGGTAGCAAAGCCACCACGCCAGCTAGCCAAGAAATGGCTGAGCCAGTCCAGTGGAAAAAGTTGCTTATAACCTCGAACAAAGCGTCATAATTTATGCTTACGTGTATGATTCCCTTCATGCCAAGATAAAGGAGAACAACAATAAAAAGTCCTATCAAAAGCAGTATGAGCTTGCTCAACTTTTTGAGGGCAAATCCTAAAATGAAGCCGCCTATTCCGCCGACGCCCAACTGGAAAAGTATCGACGGGAAAACTTCGCTCATCTAACGGTTTCTCCAAACGTTCTGCTAGCTGTTAAATTTATCACCTTAATAACCTTTTAGCACAATCTAATATTAGGCGGAGGTGAATAGACTGGAATTGCTTGAAATATACGTGTTAAACTTGGCTTTAACTTTAGGCATGTTTGTCATTTTGATTTTTAGGGCTTGGATTGAATTGAAAAACTATAAGTTGATGTGGAAGGAGTTGGAGTGGAGGCAAACCTATCAAGCTGTGGGGCGCATACTTAAGGCTGAAAGGGAGTTGTTCTCGAAGGTTGAGGGGGGAGACGAGCTTTATAGGCTGCTCTGCGAAATCTTCAAAGTTAAAGAAAACTAAAATCAACAAGTAATTTTGGCAAAAAGACTGCTTATGTACAGAATTTCTTAGTATGGATCAAGTCAGAAATTGTCCAAAAACTTTATTTTGTATATTTTGCGATTATCACGGAGAATCAGGAGAGAATGAAATGCCTAGGAAAACAATTTTGGGGGTTATAACGCTACTGTTGTTAATTTACATGTTGGCTATGGTGTTTAACATTCAACAGGTCAAAGCTGGAACAATTACTGTGCCAGACAATTATCCAACAATTCAAGCAGCTTTGGAGGCTTCGAATAACGGAGATATCATTTTCGTAAGGGCTGGAGTATACTTTGAAAACGTGGTTGTAGACAAAAGCGTCTCACTTGTAGGAGAAAACGCAGCAACCGCAATCATTGACGGGGGCGGAAGTGGAACAGTTATTTACATAACTGCAAATAACGTCCAAGTCACAGGCTTTACAATACGAAACAGCGGTGGTTGGCCCAGCTATGGGGTTCGGATAGAAGATGTAAATAATTGCAATGTTTTCAGGAACAACTTAACGAACAACTGGTGTGACATTAGGCTTTACTATTCTTCAAATAATAGCATAGCCGAAAACATCATAACAAACAGTGAAATCGGCATATGGGTTGCCAATTCTTTAAACAATAGCATAACTAAGAACACCATAACAAACAATAATTATGGCATTGAAATCGATTATTGTTCAGAGAATAACATAAATGAAAATGATATAATGACAAATAACTATGGTATTGTGCTCACCAGCGCTTCAAATAACAATATTTATCATAACAATTTTATCAACAACGCCGATCAGATTGATTCTTTCGACTCGGTGAACGCTTGGGATGACGGTTATCCTTCCGGAGGGAACTATTGGAGCGATTACACAGGGATAGACAATAACGGCGATGGCATAGGCGACACTGCATACATAATAAACACAAACAATCAGGATCGTTATCCATTGATTAATCAATGGATAATACTCGAGTTTCCACAAAGTTCCATGCTCATCAGCCTTATATCATTAACTACAATCTTCTTAATTTACTTAAAGAAACGAACCGCAAAAAACTGAAATCCTACGCTCGAACCCACTTTTTTCTAAATCAATTCTTCCTATTCCTCAAATTTTGAGCATTATCTCTTGAAAATGGTGGAGTTTTAACGCCAATACTTAAAACTATTCTAAGCCGCAGAATAAGTCATTGTTCTTTTGAGTTTCTTTTTAAGGGAGATGCCAGTCCCCAATTAATTTATCAGTATGCCTATGGTGCTTTTCCATCCCATAGCGGATGAAAGGCTTTGTGAGGTGCCTCTGGGAGTGGGGGGAAGTAATATACAGTCCCTTCTGCACTCCACGCTTAACTTTAAAAGCGACCTTTTCAAGTTCTGTGTAACACTCGCCGCATTTTTCACATTTGAAGCCTTTGCCTTTTCCCATGGATTTTAGCCGTTTACCACACTGCGGGCAAGCTGGATTTTGGTAAACAATTTTTGGTGCAAGCTTCAACAAGCGCAATTTTTCAAGGTTTATTGTTAATGGACGCTTCTCGGATGGTGGACGTACACCGCCATAAACTTCCACAAAATCGCCGACTATGAGTTTGCTTGCTACTTTTCGCAGTGTGCCAGTAGGCTCGTATGCAGCACAGTCGACAGAAGCACTGTCATCTTTAATCTGGAAAATGGCATGTCTTCTTGGAATTATTTTCGGGTTTGATGCCACTGTTCCCCTTGCTATTACTGGATAGTAAGATTTTATCTCGCTCAGTTTTTTGACCCGTTTTAGGTGGGCGTCTGTGCCGTGGTTTGTGCGGAAAATGACCCAGCGCTCAACATGCTCGAGGGGCTTAACCATCTCAAAAGCCTTCTTAACAATTTCCGGAGTTTCACCCCTTATTCCAAAGAGTATCGGGTCCGGTCCACGGGGCGTTATTAGGATTCTGCCAGTTTCAAGGTCAACATTATTGAAAGTGTATGGGGCTGTCGCCTTATCCATTTCCACAACAGATGCCATGTCTATCCTTCTTTTCAAGCCATAGTTTTCCGGAACACGGTAGGCTATAACTTCGAAAGTGTGGTCACCTTCAAGGTTTTCGCCTACAGCGGCTAAGCCGCCAATTATTCCGCGCCCATTTTTGAAGCCAATGGCTTCAGCTCTAAAACGCTTTAGGATTTTTAGGGCTGTTTTCATGTTCACAATGCCAGTTATGGCGTTTTTTGCAAAGGCTTTAACCTCCCTTGGAATTTTCGTCTTTGGAAAGAAGACTATTCCGGGTTCTGTTCCTTTGTAGGCTAGGTCGGAGTTTTCTTCGACGGTTTCTATTACCGTTTCCTTAACAACGTCAACAAGGTTTTCTTCACATTTTATTCTTAGGCAAAGCGCCCCATTCCCCCTTGTTTTCCATGGAACGTTTGGGTTAAGCCTAACAAGGTTCGGATAGTCTGTGAACACCGCGCCTAATTTTTGCAGTTTCTCCACTAATAGTGCCGCAACGTAGGTTGTGCATCCCTTTCTCGGAGAGTCTGTATCGTCAAAGCCTATGTGCAAGTGTTGTAAGGACATCTATACGCCTA
>JAVZNT010000002.1:0-162789 GCA_038882655.1 Bathyarchaeia archaeon
GAAATTTCCCATAAGGCAGCTTTGGAGAACTGGAAGGCTCTCCGATTCCTAAAGGAAAGCATCACCATTCACGAGGTTTCTGACAGTGTATTAACGCCAAGCGTAGAGGCAGAGGTGGTTGTTGACGCGCTTCTTGGGACAGGCACAAAGGGAAGGTTGAAGCCGCCAATACAACAACTTGTTGAAAAAATAAACATGTTGAACGCTTTCAAGGTGGCTGTTGACGTGCCAACGGGCATAGACTCCGACACCGGAGAAGTTCTAGGAACAGCCGTGAAGGCGAATTTAACAATAACCTTTTACAAGGCTAAGGCTGGCTTAGAAAAAGCCAAGGACTACGTTGGCGAACTGCTCGTTAAAGATATAGGCTTGCCAAAAGAGTTGGAAAACTATGCTGGACCGGGAGACGTCAGCCTCGTCCTAAAACCACGCCCTCCAGAATCCCACAAAGGCGATTTTGGCAGACTCCTCGTGGTAGGAGGAAGCGAAACCTTCTCCGGAGCCCCAGCCCTGGTGGCTCTTGCCGCCCTTAGAACAGGCGTTGATTTGGCTTATGTCGCCGCGCCCTACAAAACAGCCCACGACATCGCCGCTCTCACACCAGACCTAATAACATTAAAACTTGATGGAGAACACTTGAATATGGACAACATTCCAGCCCTAAAAACATACGTGGAAAAAGTGGACGCCGTAGTCGTCGGTCCCGGATTGGGACTTCACGCGGAAACAAAGGACGCTGTTAAAGCCCTGGTGGAGGTTGTTGAAGGTGCTGGCAAGCCCCTTTTATTGGATGCTGACGGCTTAAAGGCTTTTGCAGAATTCAAGAGAAGGCTTAAAGTGCCAGCGGTGCTCACGCCTCATGCTGGAGAATACGTTATACTGACTGGAAAAGGGTTGCCGGAAAACTTAAAGGAGAAAGCCTTAGAAGCACGGAAAATAGCCGCTGAACTTGGCGTTGTGCTGCTCCTTAAAGGCGCAGTGGACATCGTCGCAGATGAAAAACGCTTCAAACTTAATTTTACGGGTAATCCTGGCATGACGGTTGGCGGAACTGGAGATTTGCTTTCAGGTATTGTGGGTGCTTTCTTGGTGCAG
Source organism: Bathyarchaeia archaeon (assembly GCA_038882655.1). Lineage (GTDB taxonomy): Archaea > Thermoproteota > Bathyarchaeia > Bathyarchaeales > Bathycorpusculaceae > JAGTQI01. The sequence continues at coordinate 1,096 of JAVZNT010000002.1, forward strand.
GGCGCAGACCCTTTTGAGGCGGCTGTTGCCGGAGCCTTTGTGAATGGGGCTGCTGGAGACTTTGTTTTTGAGGAGAAGGGCTACCACATGGTGGCATCAGACCTGTTAGACTGGATTCCAAAAGTTTTGGACAACCCAATGAGCCACTTGAAGGTGCAAAGGACGGGTGCAACAGCAAAAACCAGTTAGAATAGTCGTCTATCATGCTGGGCAATGCGACCCAAAAAAGTGCACAGCCCTAAAACTTAAACGCCACGGACTAATCCAGCTGGTGCATCAAATCAAGCACTTGCCAAGAAAAGCTGTTGTTCTAAATCCATATTCGAAAAGGGCTTTTTCGCCAGCAGACAAGAAACGCGTAGCCAATTTTGGTTTGGCGGCTTTGGACTTCAGCTGGGAACACGCCGAAAAACCCTTACTAAAAAGCGTGCGTAGCACATCGCGCTGCCTACCATACCTAATAGCTGGCAATCCAGTCAACTTCGGCTGCCCAACAAAGCTCAGCACGGCTGAAGCCCTAGCCGCAGCCCTCTACATAGCTGGATACCGCCAAGAAGCCTTTAGGCTTTTGTCCATATTCAAGTGGGGACACACTTTCATAGAACTAAACAAGGAAAGGCTTGAAAATTACGCGAAAGCAAAAGACAGCGGCGAAATAGTGGAAATGCAAAAAAAGTGGATAAAAACCGCTTAGGCTTGGCTCTTCTCCATAGTTTCCGGGTTTTCCAAAAACTCCTTTACGGTGACGAGAAACCTTGCCGCCGGCGCGCCGTCAACAATCCTATGGTCAAAAACTAGGGTTAAATAGCCAAATTTTCTAGGCTCAACATGCCCATCCTCAGTGATGAAGGGTTCTGTTTCTATAGCCCCGACAGCTAGAATCGCCGGGTCCGGCGGGTTGATTATCGGCGTGAAATACTGTATTCCTAATGCTCCGAGATTCGTCACTGTGAAACTATGGGCTGATTGCTCTTCAAGGGTTATTTCGCCCCGTAAGCCCTTCTCCTGAAAATCGTTAATCCGCTGTGTTAACTCTTGAATGGAAAGCTTATCAGCGCCCCTTATAACTGGTGCCATCAAGCCTTTTGGCGTGTCCACAGCCACAGCAATATTAACCTCCTCATGGTAAACGAGCTCTCCGTCCTCCAGCGTCACGTTTAGGTTTTTGTGCTTTTGGAGGGCTAGGGCGACAGCCTTAACAGCATAAGCCGTGAAAGAGTCGCCCATTTCCATTCTATGTTTGACAAGTTTGTCTGCGGCAAACTTTGTTGTTAGGGCAACGGGCAAAGCCTCATGAAAACCAGCATCAAGCCTCCGGGCAATGGCTTTTCTAATTCCGGCAAAGGGCACTCTGCGCTCAACTGGTTTGGCTTCAGCCTCTGCCTCCGGAATGGCTATACCTCTTTCCCGTGCCGCAAGCAAAACATCCTCCTTAGTTATTCGCCCATCCGGACCAGTACCCCTAATCTCTTCTAGGGGCATGCCAAGCTGGGCTGCCAGCTTCTTGGCTAATGGAGAAGCCTTCACCTCAACGGGTGCCGGTTTCTCAGCCCTTTCAATAGTTGGCACTTTCTCTTCGCCTTCAATCTGGCATATTGGCTGACCAACCTTGACGACTTCGCCTGACTTGCACAAGATTTTTGTTATTCTTCCAGTGTAAGGGGAACGCACCTCAAATGTGGTTTTTTCGCCTTCAGCTATGGCTATAACTTCGTCTACTTGAACCATGTCGCCTTCCTGTTTCAGCCACTCGGCAATTATGCCTTCGGTCATTACTGGGTCGACTCTTGGAAAGACAATGACCGGCATTAGCACACCAGCCTCCTCGCTGCCTCACATATCTTATCAGAATTAACCAAATACTGGTTTTCCAGCGGTTGGGCAAAGGGCACCGGTAGGTCCGGCGAATTAACCCGTACTGGCGGGGCATCCAAATAGTCAAAGGCTTCCTCTACAATGCGGCTTATTATCTCGGCTGAAATTCCCCCAGTTTTTGTGCTGTCATCCGCCACCAGAAGCCTATTTGTCTTCTTAACGGAATTCGCCAAAGTTTTCACATCCATAGGGTTTAGCGTCATCAAATCTACAACCTCAGCGTCTATACCCTCAGCAGCAAGCCTATCAGCCGCGGCAAGAGCCTCCTTAACAGTTCTAGAAAAAGCCACAATAGTCAAGTCTGAACCCTTCCGCTTAACATCAGCTTGCCCAATAGGGATTAAGTATTCGTCCTCCGGCACTGGACCCTTCCAACTGTAAAGCACACCAGCCTCCACAAAAAGAACAGGGTCTTCGCCTCTTATAGCGGCTTTCAATAAACCCTTAGCGTCTCTAGGAGTGCCAGGAAGCACTGCCCTCAAACCCGGAACGTTAAGGAACCATGAAGCCAAAAACTGGCTGTGCTGGCAACCATGAACCCTACCAAGGCTGTACTGCGTCCGAACAACCATTGGGAGGCTTACTTGCCCACCGCTCATAAACCTCATTTTTGCCGCATGAGTTACCAGCTGATCCATGGCTATGGTGATAAAATCCATATACATTATCTCTGCAACAGGCTTTAATCCAGCGAGTGCTGCTCCTATGGCTGCGCCAACTATGGCGGCTTCTGATATGGGCGTGTCTTTGACCCTTTCCGTTCCAAATTTTTCCAGCAGTCCCTTTGTAACTTTGTAGACACCTCCAAATACGCCTACGTCTTCACCGAAGACTATTACGCGGTCGTCGCGTTCCATTTCTTCCCGCAGTGCCTCGTTTAGGGCTTCGGCATAGCTTACCTCCCTAACCATGATAAGGCGCCTCCTCAGCGTAGACGCATTCCGAAAGCTCGCTGAAATCGAGATGTGGCGCTGCCTTCGCTTTCTCCACACAATCATCCAATGCCTTTTCTATTTCCATGTTTAATGCTTCAAACCGCTCCTCTGTTATGATGCCAAGCTGCATGAGATTGTTGGCAAATATTTCTATGGGGTCCTTTTTCATCCACTCTTGAACCTCATCTTTGGGGCGGTATTCAGCCTTGTCATAGACTCCGTGTCCTTTTTTCCGGTATGTTCTACACTCGATAAAGGCGGGACCGTTGCCGCCGCGGACATGGGTCACAGCGGCTTTTCCACACGTGTAAACGGCTAATACGTCGTTTCCATCCGCCAAATAGGCTTTTATTCCATAACTTGAGGCGCGGGCAGCTATGCTTTCTCCGGCGAAAGACTTCTTGTGGGGGACTGAAAAGGCGTAGAAATTATTTTCGCAAACGAACAAGACTGGAAGCTTCCAAACAGCCGCCAAGTTTAGGGCTTCGTGAAAGGCGCCCGTATTTACAGCGCCGTCGCCAAAAAAGACAGCCACAATCTGTTTTCGCTTTCGGTATTGTAGGGCTAATCCTATGCCTACGGCTATTGGTATGCCTCCGCCAACAATCGCCGAAGCAAGCAGTATATTATGCTCCGTGCTCATGGCAGAATGCATAGAACCGCCCAAACCCTTGCAAGTGCCAGTCCTTCTGCCGAACAATTCAGCCATCAAAGCTTCAAATGGGACGTTGCGGGCTATGGCGTGTCCATGTCCCCGGTAAGTGGAAATTATAAGGTCTTCGTTGTCCAAAGCCTTGACTATGCCAGCGGCGACAGCCTCTTGCCCCAAGTATAGGTGGCACGGACCAATCAGTTGACCTTCAAAGAATAGCTTTTCAACGCCCTCCTCAAATTTTCGCATTTCACACATCTTTCTTAACAGCCATAAAAAATCTTCACGTGACAAACCTAGGGTTAGATATTTTTCGGCGGGAACCTCACCGACGTGTTCCACGTTCATGATGGTGCGCCACCGTTCCAGAGTTTAAAGCCTCTATCATTTATAAAGGTTGGAGCATCTAAATTTTCAGCATCAAAGTTGGGGGGATATAGGCATATGCTTGAAAGAGAGCTCCTCATGATTCCAGGTCCAACAAACATTGCGCCTTCAGTTTTGCGCGCCATATGCAAGCCTCCAGTCTCCCACACAAGCCAAGAATTTGCCAATATGTTTAAGGAAGCCCTAAACAGTTTGAAGAGGGTTTTCATGACTGAAAGTGACGTTTTCGTGGTGGCTGGTTCTGGAACTCTAGCCCTAGAAATGGCGGTAGCAAACATTGTGGAGCCTGGCGACAAGGTGCTTAATGCTGTTTCAGGGTTTTTTGGGCAGTATTTCGTTGAAATGTGCAAGGTTTATGGCGCGGCTTCTCGTGTTTTAGAGGTGCCATATGGCATGGCTGTAAAGCCGGAACAAGTCAAGGAGGCATTAGAGGAGGGTGGTTTTAAGGCCGTCACTGTTACTCATGTGGAAACTTCAACAGGGGTGGCGAACCCCATAAAAGAGATTGGCGAGGTGGTGCGAAAGTACAGCGACGCCTTCTACATCGTTGACACCGTCTGCTCGCTTGGCGGAATGGAGGTCCACGTAGACGAATGGGGCATAGACGTTTGCGTTTCGGGTTCACAGAAATGTGTAGGCGTTCCACCTGGATTGGCTTTTGTGGCTGTTAGCCAAAAAGCCTTAGAGTACTTGGAGAGACGCAAAACGCTGGTTGGCTCGTGGTACGGCAGCTTTAAGAATTGGCTTCCAGTTATGCGGGACCCGACGAAGTATTTTGCAACTCCGCCAGTGAACATGATTTACGCCTTACATGAAGCTTTGAAGCTTGTACTTGACGAGGGATTGGAAAACCGTTTTAGAAGGCATCATGTTTTGGCTGAAGCTTTTAGAGCCGCCATGAACGCTTTAAACCTTAAAATCGTGGCAGAAAAGGGATACGAGGCGGATACTGTTACAGCCATTTACTATCCAGGGGGCATAGATGACAACCTGTTCAGAGGCGAAATGAAGAAGAGTGGAATTGTTGCGGCTTCAACCCTTGGACCGTTGAAGGGAAAGGGCTTCCGGGTTGGACACATGGGAAACGTGAACCAAAATGACATAGCCGCCGCAATATCCGCAATAGAAGCAACACTGAAGCGCTTCGGATACGATATTAGTCTTGGGAGCGGAGTGAAAGCTGCTGAAGATAGAATCCTCTCAGCCCAAGGGCTGCAACCATGGAGTCTATAACAGACTTTTACCTCTTCTTGGCTTCTGTGGTTTTCATATCCCTTTCAGGAGTTATGATGCCGGGACCAGTATTCGCCGTAACAATAGCGAAGGGTTATAGAAGCAAAACCGCTGGCGTCTTAATAGCTCTTGGACATGGAGTTGTGGAGTTCCCGCTAATCCTTCTCCTATATTTTGGGCTTTCATGGTTTTTCGCTTATGCTCTCGTGCAAAAGACTATAGGCTTTGTCGGCGGAGCTGTGATGATTTACATGGGTTTTCAGACCTTTAAAACGAGAAGAGAAGCCGTTGCAGAGACAAGCCATTCTGGGCATGCCTCCTTCATTGCGGGTTTAGTTGCAACCAGCGCAAACCCATACTTCTTCTTTTGGTGGGCAACGGTTGGCGCAGCCCTCATTTTGACGGCCTCAACATTCGGCACTGTTGGATTGTTGGCTTTCGCCATTGTTCATTGGCTATGCGACCTAGCATGGGACACCTTCGTTTCCGTAACTGTTTTCAAGTCGAGGCGCTTCTGGAATGAAAGAGTTTTTACAATAGTCTTTCTTTTCTGCTTTGCAGTCCTCGTGGTTTTCGGTTTATGGTTTATCATTTCAGCTTTACTGCGGTAGGTTGCTCACCTTTTTGAGTCGATAACGCTCATAAATCAATTCGACGCGTTCTCCATCAACAATGAATTCTACTGGGATTTTGCCGCCAGCCTGTAGGGCGTAAAACCTTTTCACACCGCCTTCAATATCTTCTGGGATTAATAGTATTATCATATCAGTGTATTTGTCGCAGATTTCTATTTGGAGAAGCCCGCCCTTAGGCACGACTTTGGCGTCCATAGTTCCTTTATAAGTCTGGTATAATCCGCTTAACAACTCGTAGGTTTTCTCGTATTTGATAAAGGGAAGCTCGTCGGGGTCTTTGTCCAGCAATAGGGCTAGCGCATACAAACCCATCTGAGAAAGCGGGTAACCACTTCCATTAGCCAAAAGCGCCACTCCAACCCGTTTTTCGGGTATATAGCCCATGTAAGCAGTGTAAACAAGCACCGACCCGCCGTGTCCAACAAGCTTATAGCCAAAGAAGTTGGGGATTATGCTTAATCCATAGCCGTAAGATTCTCCGCCGAAAACTTGAAGCGGCACCTTAACCCGTGGCTCTTCCATCTCTTTGATGGATTTTGAAGAAGCCAAAGTGTTTCCGTTATGTTTTCCTCTGTTGAGGTACATGATTATATAGCGTGCCAAATCAATAACGTTGCTTATCAATCCGCCATCCGCATAAATCCCGTAAGGAAAAACAGACTTTTTAGGCTCTCCGTCTCGTGTGATAATATACGGCGTTGCAACGTTAGCATCTGCCTCAACATCCTCCCTACGGAAGAAGCTTCTATCCGTCCCTAAGGGTTTAAAGATGTTCTCCCTAACGTACTTGTCATAACTCACACCAGAAACTTTCTCGATGATGTGGCCCAAAATCACATAGCCCTCATTCAGATAGAACCATCTTTCACCAGGCTTTGCCAAAACCCACCGGTTCGCGTCCCGCATGAATGTGAAGAGGTCTTCCGCACTGGCGATGAGCACCCACTTGCCACCAGCTCCAGTCACATAACGGATTAAGCCTTCAGCATAAGCCAGTGCTGGTATACCAGAAGCATGACAAAGCAGATGCCAAATTTTAACTGGTTTTTCACCTTTAGATTCCAAGTTTAGCGGAATATACTTCTTAACAGGGTCGTCGAGGCTTAGCTTTCCCTTTTCCGCAAGCTGCATTATGGACAAAGCAGTAAAAGACTTCGTGACCGAGCCAACGCCGTACAAGGTTTCTGGTGTAGCCCTTAATCCATACTTCAAGTCGCGGAAGCCAAAACCTCTTGTATAGGCTAATTCACCTTTCTCAATTATCGCCAAGCTCAGCCCCGGAAGGCGGGTTTTTGAAATCTTTTCGAAGATGAATTCTTCCAGTGTGCCATAATCCATTTTGTTGGACACTCCCTTTCGCCATTTCTTGTATGCCGGTGCTTGTTGATAAGCTTAAACATTTAAAAGTGCAAGCCAGCCATGAAAATAATTGAGGGTTGATTATGCCGGGGAAAATTGAATACCAAATTGGGAAGGCGAAATTGTGCCTAGTTCAAGGAGACATAACAGAAATGGAAACAGACGCCATAGTCAACGCTGCAAACCCATCCCTAATGGGAGGTGGTGGAGTAGACGGAGCCATCCACAGAAAGGGCGGACCAAAAATCCTTGAAGAATGCAAGCGCATAAGGGCAACCGAATGGCCCGACGGGCTTCCAACAGGAAAAGCCGTAATTACCACAGGCGGAAACTTAAAGGCTAAATATGTCATTCACACTGTTGGACCGATTTGGCGGGGAGGAAAAAGCGGAGAGCCGGAACTTTTGGCGGAAGCCTACCACAACTCATTGGTACTAGCCATTTCAAAAGGCTTAAAGACAATAGCTTTTCCGTCAATAAGTACGGGCGCCTACGGATACCCGATCCAAGAGGCTTGTAGAGTAGCCCTAAAAACAGTTAAAGAGTTCTTAGAGAAGGAGGACAAGTTGGAAAAAGTTGTGCTTGTCCTATATAGCAGACATGACTTTGAGGTTTATAGGGAAGCAGCAAAAGAAACCTTGCAATAGCAGTGTTAATATCTGATGTAGACTTTGCCGCCCAGCTCTTCAACGCTAGCCTTAAGTGTTTCCAAAACCTGCCTCATTTTGCCATTAACAGTTTCCTGCCACCCTTTAGGGCCACTTGGAACTATAACTTCTATTATGCAGTAGTACTGTTCTCCCAAACTCTTCTATGCCTCGCGGTTCTTTGGATAGAAGATTTAGTGTTGGGAGACTTAAGTTGTGTGAATTTAGGATATGAATCATTAATATTTTAAAGTTGAATTCCAATAAACGTGATACTTTAGCCTAAATCAAGAACCAAGCTTGGAATAAGACCCATAAGCGACGGTTTCCGTATTTCACGCTTAACAAGAAGCGGGTCAATGTAGGCGACCAAAGTTTTTCCATTGGCATCTTCTGGAAGTCTTCAAAACCTCTTCAAATCTTTTTCAGCAAGCCTTTTCCTCTCAGCCAAATCGAATTGGAGTGCAAGCTCTATGGATTTTATGTAAAAGTCTGTTATGGCATAGTTCACAAGCCTAAGGTTAAATTTTAAGTCTTTGTCTCCAAGCCTTTCCCTTGTTTTGAGAACTGCGACCACTGCGCTTTCAAAGTCTTTTAGGCTTTCCTCCTTCAAAGTTATTAAGGGGCATACAAAGCTGGAAGCTTGAAAAAGTGAATCCAAAACTGGGTTCTCCACCATTTTTGGTATAGTTAAGAGTTTCTTCCAGCTCAAATCGAGCTTTAAAGTTTCAGAGACGCCAAGTTGCCTATACCTAAATTTTCTTTTAAGCCATTCAAGCTCTTTTTCCGGAGAAACCCCTTTTGAAAGGTAGATTATCCCTCTAAGGTTTTTCACGAAATATAGACGTTGATGCTCCGGGATTTCGTCCACAATAAATCTTGCAGCTTTTTAAGGCTTAAGTTTTGCTGATGGCTTCGTTAACCATAGAAAAGCGCCTGCAAAAAGCATGCACCTCATTCATGATGAGAAGTCATGAACCTTGCGCGGCTGAGCACAAGCTTTTACGTAACGCTCTAACAAGCGACATGATTTCTAAAGGGCGGTTAAGAAGTTGATGTCTAAAAATACTAGTTGCCCCTTGAGAAAAGCTATAGAGAACATCTTTTGGCATGGTCAAGCATTTGAATAGCTTTTTCTATAAGCTTAGACCTATTAAAGGTTGAAAGCATTAAATGGACTTGAAAGGTTATGGCGGAAAATGTCCGCGAGCTCTTAAAAGCTCATGAAGGATTGAGACGTGAGGTTTACCTAGACATTGAAAACTCAAGCATGGTTCCAAACGAGGTCGTTGAGGCTATGCTCCCATACTTTAACCAACGCGCCTATGGTAATCCGACGCTTACCCACAAGCCTGGATGGGAAGCTTTCGAAGCTATAATGAAATCAGCCCAAGAAATAGCCGGCTTCATGGGTTGCAAAAACCTTGAAGAGGTTAATTTTACGCCGGGCGAAACAGAAGCTAACAACCTCGCCTTGCTAGGTGCAACTCTTCAGATGCGGAGGAAGGGTAAGAAAATTGTGATTTCTGAAGTTGAGCCGTTAAGCATTATGCACGTGGCTGAAATGCTCGCCAAATACGGTTTTACTGTAACAAAAATCCCAGTTGACGGTGAGGGCTTTATAAACCTCGAAAAATTGAAGGAAACCATTAACAGCGAAACTATTCTCGTAAGCCTCTCCGTTGTAAACCACGAAATAGGAACAATACAACCCATAAAAGAAGCCCAAGAAATCGTTAAGGACAAGAATCCAAACGCAATATTTCACACAGACGCCTCAGACGCTTATGGAAAAATACCATTCAAAGTGCAAAACTTAGGCTTGGACATGGCAACAATAAGCAGCTACAAAATCCTGGGACCCCGCGGAATAGGCGCCCTCTACGTAAAGGAAGGCGTAAACATAGAAAGAATAATGGAGGGGCAGCTTGGCACACAAAAGCTTTGGCCAGGCGTCGAAAACACGCCACTAATAGTTGGCTTTGCAAAAGCCTCTGAGCTCGCCTTCCAAAACTTTGAAGACAACGTTCGACGCATGTGGAGACTGAGGGACAAGCTCATAAACGGAATCTTTGAGAAAGTAGCTGACGTGCGCCTAAACGGTCCAAAGAGCGAGAAAAGGGCGCCCGACAATGCCAACATAAGCTTCCTACGCTGTGAAGGCGAAGCCCTAACAATTGAGTTAAGCCTAAATGGCGTTTATGTTTCAAGCGGAAGCGCATGCACAAGACGCTTATTACAGCCAAGCCACGTCCTAACAGCCATAGGCAGAAAATTCGAGGAAGCCCATGGAAGCATACTCATGAAGGTTACCCGCTATCACACGGAAGAGGACATAGACTACGTTTTGGAAGTACTGCCAAAAGCCGTTGAGAGGCTTAGGGGGATAACTGGCACAACAGTGGTGGAATAAGATGTCGCGCGTACCTCTGCCCTACAGCCAAAAAATCCTTGAACTTTTCAGAAACCCTAAAAACCTTGGAAGAATGGAAGACGCTACAGTTTCAGCCGTAGCTGGAAACCCCCAGTGTGGAGACATGATAACCTTTTATCTAAAAATAAACGAGCAGGACATAATTGAAAAGGCAACCTTTGAAAGCTATGGATGCGCCGCCAACATAGCCACATCCAGTATAGTAACAGAAAAAGTGAAGGGAATGAAACTTGAAGACGCATGGAAAATTACATGGAAAGGCGTAGCGGAAGAAGTTGGCGGACTCCCAGCGGTAAAATTCCACTGTGGCATTCTAGCCGTCGGCGCTCTAAGACGCGCCATAAGAGCCTACTACAAAAACAAGCAGACAATGCCGGAATGGCTTCCAAAAGACCTAACCTTTGAGGAAAAACAAGCCCTAGAGGAGGAGGAACTGGCAAGAATCCTCGAGAAAAAGATGAAGATGGCGGAGGGAAAATAATGTTCAACCCATACAAGATTAGGGAAGACTTCCCAATTTTAAAACGCAAAATAAACAATCACCCACTCATCTATTTTGATAACGCCGCCACATCCCAGAAACCAAAACAAGTGATAGAGGCCATAAAAGAGTACTATGAAATGCATAACGCCAACGTCCACAGAGCAGTGCACACCCTCTCGTTGGAGGCAACGGAGCTTTATGAAAGCGCCCACGAGGAAACAGCCAAATTCATAGGAGCGGAAAGCACCGAAGAAATAGTCTTCACAAAAGGAACAACAGAGGCCATAAACACTGTCACTTACTCTTGGGGATTGCGAAACCTCAAACAAGGCGACGAGGTTCTAGTCACACTCATGGAACACCACAGTAACATCGTGCCATGGGAAATCCTCTCAAAAATAAAGGACTTCAAAGTACGCTACATAGACGTCAACGAAGATGGAACCCTAAACAAACAAGCCCTTGAAGAAGCCCTTTCTCCAAAAGTAAAAATAGTCTGCATGGCACACGTCTCAAACGTCACTGGCGTGATAAATGATGTGCAGTATGCTGCAAAACTCGCCCATGAAAACAACGCCCTAATCCTCATCGACGGCGCCCAATCTGTACCCCACATACCAATAAACGTGAAGGAAATAGACTGCGACTTCCTAGCCTTTTCTGGACATAAAATGCTTGGACCTACGGGCATAGGCGTCCTATATGGCAGACGGGAAATCCTAGAAGAAATGGAGCCCTTCCATGGAGGGGGCGAAATGATACGTGAAGTCTCTTACAACCCAAAAACCAAAAGCTGCACAATAACATGGAATGAAACCCCATGGAAATTCGAGGCTGGAACACCAAATATATGCGGCGGAGTAGGCTTAATGGCAGCTGTAAAATACCTAAAAAATCTTGGAATGGAAAAGGTTAAAGCCCATGAATGCGCCCTAACCGAATACGCCATAAAACGCCTCCAAGAATGCCAAAAAGTCAAGGTTTATGGACCAAAGGACGTGAAAGCCAAATGCGGCATAGTGCCTTTCAACCTTGAAGGTTTCGACTCCCACGACTTGGCTCTGCTCTTGGACACTTATGGCATAATGATAAGAAGCGGCTTCCACTGCGCCCAACCACTACATCAAAGATTCGGGCTAAAATCATCAGCAAGAGCAAGCTTCTACATATACAACACCCGCGAAGAAATCGACAAGCTAGTGGAAGCCCTAAAGGAGATCGAACAATCCCTATGAGCGCTGTCCCAAACGATTACATAGCAAGAATCGAAGAGGCATGCGGAGAAGAAAAAGACTACATAATCCACTTCAAATATGACAAAAAAGAAGAGGCAATAACAAAAATACTGAAAAAAGCCGCATTACAAAAAACCGTGGTAAAAATAATCTTCGACCTAACATACAAAGAAACCCAAATACGCTTATATGCGACTGGGAAAGCCATCTTCAAAAAAGTGAAAGATAAAGACCAGCTGAACCAAATCCTAACAGAATTACTCTCTTAAACCTTCAATTTCCACATTTTAAGTGGCAAAGTTTATAAGTATTACTTTTTAATTAAAAAGTAATACCGAGGTCGATTAAATGCATATACCAGACGGCTACATAAGCCCAGAAATCGCCGCCATGATGATTGCAATATCCATCATCTTCCTTGTTTTATCATGGAAAAAGGCAAAAACAATATACCCGAAAGCATTAGCCCCATTGTTGGCAGTTTCAAGCGCCTTCGTCTTCGCAGCCCAGATGGTTAACTTCCCAATAACATATGGAACAAGCGGACACTTGGTGGGCGGAACATTCCTCTCAGTGGTTTTAGGCCCTTATGCGGCAATCCTAAGCATGACAATAGTCCTACTAATGCAGGCGCTGTTCTTCGCAGACGGCGGAATAATGGCCCTAGGAGCAAACATTTTTAACATGGCGGTTATAGGCGGCTTAAGCTTCTTCATAGTTAAACTTATAGCTGGGAACTCAACCAGAGGCAAACGCTTTTTTATAGGCGTATTCACAGCTTCATGGCTATCAGTTGTTCTAGGGGCTTTGGCATGCGGCTTGCAAATAGGGTTTTCACCAGTCTTCACGGAAGCTGGTGGAATAACCGTAACAGTCCCAGCTATGCTTTTTTGGCATGTGCTAATAGGCATCGGCGAAGCATCAATAACAACGACAGCCATAACACAACTGTACCGAGTGCAACCCGCAGTATTGAATGGTTTAGCTTTCCTAAAGAGGGAAGCCCTTTGAAAGGCTACGTTGAAGCATTAATCCTAATAGCTGTCGGGCTTGCAATCCTAATACCTTTCGCCTCATCCTACCCAGACGGCTTAGAAACGGTGGCTGAAACTCTTAAAGTGGAAGAGGCGAAACCATTCTGGGGTGGGTTGATGCCAGACTACACCCTACCAGCAATCGAAAACCCATACCTCTCGACATTGGCAGCGGGCTTCTTCGGACTAATCATAGTTTCGGCTACAGCATACGCCCTAGGCAATTTAATATCAAAAGAGGACGAAACAAAATAGGATAGACTGTTTAGCTATTCTCTGCTTGCAAGTATAACTATGTAGTCTGCCGTGTCAGCACACATATCGGCAGCATGCTCAATAAACTCCACTAGGTCATCGAAAATAACCATTGAGCCGCTATCTATCTGCCCTCCATATTTAACGAATAAGGCTTTAGTTTTAAGATATTCATCGTCGATTTTCCTTTCGATTTCCTCAACTTTTTTCGCCCCATTTACAGCCGCAGGAGAGTCTACAGCGATTTTCTCAATGCTGCCCCTCAAGGCTTGGGCACAATCCACGAGAAACAATGTGGTGTGGGCGGTGTGCTCCCAAAGCTCCTTCGGAATTTTAGCTCCTTCAAGCATCTTAATGCATCTCGCCGCATCTTTCACATGGTCAGCAAGGGTGTCAAGCCTCTTCACAAGGTGCATCAAATCTTCACGGTAATCTGCAAAAAGAGCCACACCCTTCGAAAGTTCCTTAAAAACCTCTGTTCTGAGACTGTCAACCTCCTTTTCAACTTTGAAAACGTTCTCTATGTGCTGCATGGCTTCTTTTCTATTGCCTTCAGCCATCTTCTGCATAGCATAATGCAGAAGCGTCACCGTGTCCAAAGCCTTTGTAATCTGCTCTTGTGCCAAGTCAAGGGCTTTTGTTCTCCTCCGTCTCTCAAACCATGCATAGCTTTTCTTTTCCAAGTTAAACTCATCCCCTTAACAATAAGGTATTATGAAATGCTTAATAACGCTTTGCAAAACTTGTACTATCCTTATTCTGCTTCTGCAACCCAGTAAGCCTTCTCCTTGCCTTCTTTGGTGGTTACATACTCCTTTTTGAAAATTGGAGCTTCTTTCTTGTACCTTTCAACGGCTTTCCTTAAAACTGGAAAAACATCCTTTCTATGGGTGCCAGCAACTAAAACGTACACAAGGTCTTCGCCGACGTTAAACTCGCCGAGAAAATGGTGTATTTGGACGTCAATAATACCTCTTCTCCCCTTTAATTCTTGGCATACACTCGACAGCACTTCATCAGCTTTTTCCTCATAAGCCTCCACCTCAAGCTTTTGAACCTTTTCGCCCTTCGATGTTTCTCCACGAACAACGCCCATGAAAATCGCTATAGCTCCAGCTTTCTGAAATTCGGCGCAGCCTTTCACTTCCCTAATCAAGTTTTCGAGGCTAAGGTCTCCTTTCCCATGTGTAAATTTGCGGGGCATAGTCCATCACACTCAGATAAGGCGTTGGATTAAATGTATTTTCTCATATCTTCGGTCGCGGCTGACGGTACTGGTAAGTCCTTCATGGAGAGTAGGCCCGCTGGAGCCTTCAACACCTTTGGAATAGAGTTTATGATTATTGCCACGGTGCCCGCGTCTCCATGGATGCACGGCTGAATTTTCTGTTTGATGGCTGGAACACCAGTGATTGTTATGGCATCGTACTCTTCTTTAGCTCCAATATATGCTTGAAAGTCTAGAGCGATAACTTCTTTGCCCTTCATGATACCTTTTGCCTTCTGCCTCAAACCTGCAACCTTTCCAGCCTCAACCCTTATGAAGTCGCTTTTCACTGGTTCTTTGGCTATTACTGGTTCAACAGGCTCGGCCCTTATTTCATCAAGTTTCCATACCAAAGCATCTGCAATCATCGCAATGGATTGTTCTAGTCCTACGTGCCCGGTTATCTCTCCCTTCTCGATTTTTTGTTGAAATTCCTCTGCTGTTAAGCCTGCCCCTATCTTTTTCTGGAATGGTAAACGTCTTGTTGCAGCGTTCATAACTCTGACAGCTTCGATTTTCTCTATTTTTTGGCAGGCAGCCGTCAGCGTTATTACAAGAGTATCCATTAGGAAGCCCGGATTTATTCCTGCGCCTAAAACTGTTGCGCCATGCTTTTTGGCTAGTTGGTCTAGTTCTTTTGCGAGTTTTGGCGTTGAATAGTGAGGATATGAGAGTTCTTCGCATGTTGATATCACTTTTGCGCCATGTTTAACAATAGAGGCTATCTGAGGATAGGTGTCTTTTAGATAGGATGAGGTTGCGTGAATGACAATGTCCGGCTTTGCTTTTGAGAGTACGGCGTTAACATCGCTTGAAACTGTTACGCCTAATTCCTTGTTTAAGCCTAAAACTTCGCCTAAATTTTTGCCAACCTTATCCTTTGCAACATCAATTACGCCGACCACCTTTACGCCTCTTTTTTCAAGGAGAGATTTTACTATTAAACTTCCAACAGCGCCAACTCCATATAAAACAACTCTAACATCTTTCATAGTTGTGCTCCTCGCGGTTTATGGTTTATTTGGTGATGCGGTCTATAAAAGAGGTTTGGCTTATGATTTAAAGCTTTACATTTGTAAAGTTTATATCTCTGAGCCTTCCCAATAATAGGAAGGCGGGCTAAGTTTGAGCACTGGAAAAACCATAACTTACAGAGAAGTCCTCGCCGAATATTCAGATGCCGAGAAAATTAAGTTCTGCTTTGAATGCGGCATATGCACGGCAAGCTGCCCCATGGCAGAACTTCTAAAAGGGGAGTACAACCCGAGAAACATTCTTGAAAAAATTTTTTTAAACATCAAAGAAGCTTTTGTTTCAGATGAGATTTGGCTCTGCGCTTGGTGTTATCGCTGCTATAGGCATTGTCCTCAAGCATTAAAACCGCCAGAAATATTCCTCTACGCCCGAAAGTTCGCAATCAAAGCTGGATATAAACAAGCATTTGAAAACGCTATCCAAAAAATTGTTAAGGTATCTCCCATCCCTCTAGTCACGATTCATGCCTGTTTCCATCCGGAGCGCGCAGGATTAGACTTAAGCAAGGTCATAAAAGAAGCCGAAAAACTGAGAAAGGAATTTTTAGAGGAGAAAAAAAGGGAAATTAAGGCAGAACCAGCAAAAAAGAAAGTTGCGGTTATAGGTTCTGGACCTGCAGGACTCACCGTTGCTCATGATTTAACTTTGAAAAACTATGAAGTTACGATTTTTGAGGCTATGAAAGAGCCTGGTGGCATGTTAAGGAAGTGTTTGCCCGCCTATCGTCTTCCAAGGGAACTTTTAGACATGGACATACAAGCATTGAAGGACCTCGATGTGGAAATAAAGACTGGTGTGACAGTTGGTAAAGATGTTGATTTTAACAGTTTACGGGGTCTAAGCTATGACGCCATTTTCGTTGGCGTTGGTGCCAATAAAGGGCAACACTTGAAAATTGAGGGCGCTGACTTAGAAGGGGTGGTGCATGCTCTAGACTTTCTCTGGATGTTTAACTCTGGAATAGCGCCGAATGTTAGGAATAAACGTGTTGCCATCATTGGCGGTGGAAATGTTGCAGTTGACTCCGCAAGAACCGCCCTCAAACACGGGGCTAAGGAGGCGATTATTTTTTATCGAAGGTCCAGGGAGGAGATGCCCGCAAACCCATGGGAAGTTAAGGAGGCAGAAAATGAGGACGCAAAAATTGAGTTTTTAGTCTCTCCGAAGAGAATTTTGGGTGAGGATAAAAGGGTTTTCGCTGTTGAGTTTGTTCGGATGAAGTTAGGCGAGTTAGATGAGACCGGAAGAAGAAAACCGATCCCCATTGAAGGTTCTGAATTTGTTAAAGAGGCGGACATGGTGGTTTTGGCGATAGGCGAAGTCCCAGATCTCCATTTTCTGCCTAAGGAAATTGAATTGAATGAGGGCGGAACAATTTGGGTTAACCCGTTAACTATGGAGACAACCCTTGAGGGTGTTTTCGCCGGGGGAGATGCTGTAACTGGTCCAGCCTCAATTATTGAGGCGATATGTGCTGGGAAAATTGCTGCCTATTCAATTGACTGTTATTTAAGATCCTCGGGTTTGAGGTGACTGAAAAATGGCGAGAGAGGAAATACGCGTAGGGGTTTATGTTTGCCACTGCGGTTTGAATATTGCAGGGTCTGTTGACTGTAAAGAGGTTGCAGAATTTGCTTCAACGCTCCCTAATGTTGTTTTGGCAAGAGATTACCGTTATACATGCTCGGACCAAGGGCAAGAGCTAATTAAGAATGATATTAGGGAGTATAGGCTTAACCGTGTGGTTGTTGCCTCGTGTTCTCCTCGCCTCCACGAGCCAACGTTTCGAAAAGTGTGTGAAGAGGCTGGGTTAAACAAGTACCTTTTTGAGATGGCTAACATACGGGAGCAGTGCAGTTGGGTTCACCTACATGATAGGAAGGCAGCAACCCAAAAGGCTAAAGACCTTGTGAAGATGGCTGTGGCAAAAGCTGCCCTATTAAAACCAGCCAGCGAAATTGAAGTGCCAATTATACGAAAAGCATTAGTTATTGGCGGCGGCGTTGCAGGAATTCAAGCAGCATTAGACCTTGCTGACACTGGTTATAAGGTTTATTTGGTGGAAAGGGAGCCGAGCATCGGCGGAATGATGGCGCGAATAGATAAGACTTTCCCAACAATGGACTGTTCCATATGCATTCTTGCCCCAAAAATGTCCGACGTGGGGCATCATCCAAACATTGAACTATTAACCAACAGTGAAGTTATCGATGTAAAGGGGTATATCGGCAACTTCCGAGTAAAAGTTTTAAAAAAGCCGCGTTATGTGAAGGAAGACTGCTCAGCGTGCGGTGAATGCTCAAAAGTTTGTCCCATGACAGCGCCGAACGAGTTTGATGCTGGATTAGCCCTAAGACACGCCATTTACACGCCGTTTGCACAAGCAGTTCCGTCAACCTACATAATTGACATGAACCTATGCCTAAACAAAGACGGCGTAATGGTATGCGACAAATGCGTTAAGGCTTGCGAAAGGCAAGCCGTAGACTTCACAATGAAACTTGAAACCGTAGAACTAGAAGTAGGCACGATTATAGTGGCAACAGGCGCAGACATTTTCGACCCTTCAAATCTGCCGCAATATGGTTACGGCAAGTATCTAAACGTCATCACATCCCTCGAGTTTGAGAGGCTAATTAATGCTGGAGGTCCTTCCGGTGGAAGACTAATTAGACCTAATGATATGAAAGTTCCAAAACGTGTGGCTTTCATACAATGTGTTGGCTCCCGCTCCAATAGGACTGGACGAACCTACTGCAGCAATGTTTGCTGCATGAACACCATAAAGGACGGCCTCCTCATCAAAGAACACTGGCCTGAAACTGAAATCTACGTCTTTTATGTTGATATTCGTGCATATGGAAAGGGCTTTGAAGACCTATACAAGAGGGCTAAAAAGGAAGGTGTAATATTCATCCGGGGGCTTCCAGCAGAAATAATTGAGGATAAGAAAACTCGGAACCTTTGGCTTATAGGCGAAAACACGCTTTTGAAAGAGCCTTATAAAATGAACTTTGACATGGTTATTCTATCCGTTGGGCTGGAACCGCGAAAAGACAGCGAAGTGATACAGAGGCTTTTGACTCTTTCGAGGACACAGGACGGATTTTTCATGGAGGCCCACCCAAAACTTAGACCGGTGGACGCCGCCACGGGAGGCATATTTTTCGCTGGGTGCGCTGAAGCCCCAAAGGACATAAAGGACAGCGTAACACAAGCCAGCGCGGCTGCAGCCAGAGCCGGCATACTAATGGCTAAAGGCAAAGTTACGGTTGAGGCCATTACGCCAATTTTAGATGTGGAAAAATGTAAGGCTTGCGGGCTTTGCACAAAGGTTTGTCCCTACAATGCAATAACCCTCAACAAGGATCTTAAACGAGTTGAAATTGTTGAGGCTGCTTGTGGTGGATGCGGAACATGCGCTGCAGAATGTCCATCTGACGCATTAACTCAGAACCATTTCACTGATGAGCAAATAATGGCTCAAATTGACGCCGTTACGGAACATGATGCCGACAAGAAAATTGTCGCTTTTTGCTGCAACTGGTGCGCGTATGCGGGTGCAGATTTCGCCGGAGTAAGCAGAATGCAGTATCCGCCAAACGTTCGTATAATTAGGACCATGTGCTCTGGAAGAGTAGCCCCTAAATTCGTTGAAAGAGCCTTCGCAAGAGGCGCTGCCGCAGTTCTAGTAGCTGGCTGCCACCCTGGAGACTGCCACTACATCAATGCCAACTATCATACACAAAGACGTGTGGAACGCTTATGGAAGAAGATGGAACAGAATGGGCTGAACAAAGAGAGGCTTCAGCTTTTATGGGCTTCAGCGGCTGAAGGGGAAAGATACGCTTCCAAGATTTATGAGATGCAAAAAATTGTGGAGAGCGTAACCCCAGAGGAAATAGAACATGCCAAAAAAGTTTTTTCAAAAGTTGGAGGAGCTTAAAATGCCGGAAAGGCTTTGGAGAACTCCACTAGATATTGATAAGGTTTCGAGGCTGAAAGCTGAAATTCACATATTGAAAGACCAGTGTAAGGGTTGTGGCTTCTGCATTCAATACTGTCCCAAAAAAGTTTTAGAAGAATCCAATGAAATTAATGCCAGAGGAGTTCATCCCCCAAGAGTTGTTGATGAAAAAAGCTGCATATTATGTAGCTTTTGTACGGCTGTTTGCCCAGACTTCGCAATCTTCGTTAAGGAGAAACAATGTAAGGATGGATGTTAGATGGCTGGCGAAAAAACGGTTTTAACTGGCGTGCACTTTATGAGCGGCGACATAGCATGCGCAGAGGGCGCCATCGCGGCTGGATGCCGATTTTTCGCTGGATACCCCATAACACCAGCAACTGAGATAGCCGAGCACATAGCAGCCCGAATGCCAAAAGTTGGCGGAATCTACATTCAAATGGAAGATGAAATAGCCTCTATAGCCGCCGTTATAGGCGCATCCTATGCGGGTTTGAAGGCTATGACGGCCACTTCTGGACCGGGCTTCAGCTTGATGCAGGAGAATATAGGCTTGGCTGCCATGACAGAAGCCCCATGCGTGATTGTTGACGTAATGCGGGGAGGCCCCAGCACTGGACAACCAACTCTTCCGGGACAACAGGATGTCATGCAAGCCAAATGGGGTTCCCATGGCGATTATGAAATCATTGCGTTGGCGCCTTCATCTGTTCAGGAAATGTTTAACTTGACGATTGAGGCGTTTAACTTGGCTGAGACTTACCGTGTTCCAACATTGGTGATGGCTGACGAAGTTGTTGCCCACATGTGGGAAAGAGTTATGATTCCACCAGTTGAGGAGATAAAGGTAGTTAACCGCAAAAAGCCTAACACACCACCAGAAAAGTATGCGCCTTTCATGCCCGATGACGACTTGGTTCCACCCATGGCTTGTTTCGGCGAGGGTTTTCGTTTTCATGCAACAGGCTTAACCCATGATGAGTATGGCCATCCACGCACGCAAAGCTCAGAGGCTCAAACGAGGCTTGTGCAGAGGCTCTGCGACAAAATAAGGAAAAACGCTGACAAAATTATCCGCGTTGAAGAACAAATGCTGGACGACGCCGACATAGTGGTTTTTGCCTACGGAATAGTTGCAAGGGCAGCCCTAAGCGCTGTAAGAAAAGCAAGGCAACAAGGTATAAAAGCGGGGCTCCTCCGCCCAATCACCCTTTGGCCTTTCCCAGAAAAGCATGTGGCAAAGGCTGCTGAAAAAGCTAAAGCCATAATTGTTCCAGAAATGAATTGTGGGCAGATGGTTAGGGAAGTTGAAAGAGCCGCAAAAGGAAAGTCGGCTTTTCATTTACCAAAATTAGGTGAGGAGCCGCATACGCCGATGGAAATTCTCGAGTTTATAAGGAGGCATGATAGATGATAGAGGCTGTTGAGCAGCATCCCCTTTCAAAATATTTGAGAGCCGCCATGATGCCTCACATATGGTGCTCCGGATGTGGAAATGGCATAATACTCAACGCTTTTGTGCATGCACTTGACGAGTTGCGGATAAACCTTGACAAGCTTGTAGTCGTTTCTGGAATAGGCTGCATTGGAAGGGCAGCTGGCTACACGAATGTTGATTCCTTTCACACAACTCATGGGCGCCCCATTGCCTTTGCAACTGGCGTTAAACTTGCAAACCCAGAGTTGGAAGTTGCTGTTATAAGCGGTGACGGTGACCTTTTTGCCATAGGGGGGAACCACTTCATCCACGCCGCAAGGAGAAACATTGGAATTAAGGTGATATGCGCCAACAACTTCAACTACGGAATGACTGGCGGACAAGTTGGACCAACAACACCATTAGATGCTCTTACGACAACAACACCTTATGGGAATATAGAACATCCCTTCAACCTGGTTCATTTGGCAGCGGCGGCCGGCGCCACTTATGTGGCAAGATGGACAACACTTCACGTGCGAATGCTAACAATGTCCATAAAGAAACTTCTGCAAAGAAAAGGCTTCTCCTTTATAGAGGTTATATCGCCATGCCCAGAAATTTATGGACGCCGCAACAGAATGCGAACGGGGCTTGAAATGATGGAGTGGTTTAAGAAGGCAGCAGTTATCGCCAACTTCTCAGACCCGGCTAAGGCGGAAATAAACTCCGAAAGAATAGTTATCGGCGAATTTGTTGACATTCAGAAGCCAACCTATGATGAGCTGCTCCACAATAAAATGGCACAAATAGTGAAAGATTGTGGGGAGTAAGTGAGGCGTTATGCGTGTTGAAATCAGATTTGCAGGTTTCGGCGGGCAGGGAATAATTAAATCGGGAATTATGGTGGCTACAGCTGCATGCATATACAGTGGAAAACACGCCGTGCAAACACAGTCTTATGGACCGGAGTCGCGAGGAGGCGCATGCCGATCTGAAGTTGTGATAGCGGACGATGAAATTGACTTTCCAAAAGTCACAGAGCCAGACGTCTTGGTGGTGATGTCCCAGCACGCCTACAACGAGTATGCGGAAACTGTGAAAAAGGGAGGAACAATAATACTTGACCCGGATATGATTCCCAACGAGATGGAACTTGAAGGTGTAAAAGTTTTCCGTGTTCCAGCCACGAGGATGGCTGAGGAGCTTGGAAGGAGGATTGTTGCAAACGTCGTTATGCTGGGGGCTTTTGCAGCAATAACTGGAATGGTGGACAAGGAAGCCCTAAAAGAGTCGATTAAGGCTAATGTTCCAAAGGGTACAGAGGAGCTAAACCTAAAAGCCTTTGAAATTGGCTATGAATACGGCAAAAAGGCTGTTGAAGGCTAACTTTGCTGCTCAACGCTCTGCAGTGGCACTTGTAATTGAGCCACTTGTGTCAGAAGCTTAGATTTTCTAATGCCAACGTGGCGAAGGGGAACAATTTTTCTTGCTTCGTTGTAAATGTCTGACGCTATTTTTCCTAGAACCATTTCTTGGACAAACTGGTCCATTGTTAGGGCGGTGCTTTTCTCCTCAACTATTTTCGCCATAATTTTACGTATGGCATGCTCTTGTGAAGTCTTTATCCTTGAAAGGGTAAAGGCGCAGACCGCCAATCTAAATCTGTAACCGTCTTTTGTTGAAACGTTAAAGATTCCATCAACCTTTGTTGTTCTCCGCCTCACAAGACTTCTAAGGTAGTCCCTTGAATATTCATGTCCTTTAAACACGGTGCGGGCTGTTTTCTCATCTATCTGTATTATTTGGAAGTACAATTTTAAGTACTGGTGGGAAAAGTCTCCCGTAATATCGTAAAGTGTTGCCTCAATAACCCTTCCAATGATTTTTTCTTGTTCATCCGCTGGGATTGAGCCTAGCTCAACGTTTCCGAAGTATGATGGGGCAACTACCGTGTACCATGCCTTGCTACGCCACTTATCCCTTATCTTTTTAGTTGACAACGTTACCCTCCATTCTTAATAGCGGAGAAAAGTCACATTACGAGGGTATTAAGCTTTACCTTTTCGACTCTATCTTTTCCAAGCCACCCATATACTTTCTCAAAACCTCTGGGATGATTATTGAGCCGTCGGCTTGCTGATAGTTTTCCAGTATAGCCACAATGGTTCTTCCAGTTGCCAACGCTGTGGAGTTAAGCGTGTGTACAAAACCTTTCGGCGGTTCCCCCTCTTTTTCCCTATACCTAATGTTCAATCGCCTAGCTTGGTAATCCGTGCAGTTGCTGCATGAAATTATTTCTCTGTAGGCGTTTTGCGCTGGCATCCAGACCTCAATATCGTATTTTTTGGCGGCAACTGTTCCAATATCGCCGGTGCAGACGTTTACGACGCGGTATGGCAAGCCAAGCTTTTGAACAAGTTCCTCCGCATTTCTAATAAGCTCTTCATGGAACTGCCAAGAGTCTTCTGGCTTGCAGAATATGAACTGCTCAACCTTGTTAAACTGGTGGGTGCGGAAAATCCCACGGGTGTCCTTGCCGTGGGCGCCCGCCTCTTTCCTAAAATTTGGGCTTATGCCGACAAATTTGATGGGTAAGTCTTCAGCCCTTAAAACCTCGTCCATAAACATTGCCGCCATTGGATGCTCTGAAGTCGCAATTAGGTATAGGTCTTCGTTTTCGATTTTGTAGAGGCTGTCTTCGAAGTCGCTGAGGGCGGTAACCCCCTCATAGGGTTTGCGTCTCATCAGGAAGGGGGGTTCTATTGGCGTGTAGCCCTTCTTAACCATCTCCTCCAACGCAAAATTTAACAATGCAATGTCGAGCAGGACGCCTTCCTTTTTAAGGTAAAAGAATCTTGCTCCGGCTATTTTTCCAGCCCTTTCAATGTCCATTATGTCTAGGCTTAGACCAAGCGTAATATGGTCTTTAACTGGAAAATTGAAGCGCGGTATTTCTCCCCAAGTCCTCACGGTAACATTGTCATGCTCGTCTTTGCCTATTGGAACAGAATCATGTAAAAGGTTTGGAAGCCTCAGGAGGTAGTAGCGTGCTTTCTCCTCGTATTCGCCGACCAACCGTTCTAAATTTGCTATTTCCTTATCTATCTCCTTAGCCCTAGAAACCATTAGAGTGGCGTCTACGTCTCTCTTTTTCAAAGATGCAATTTCCATTGTTATACGGTTTCTCTCCCGCCGCAAGTCATTAAGTCTCGTCAAGTGCTGACGCCAAAGCTTATCGCATTCAATCAGCCCATCCACCATCCTTAAAAATTCAGGTTCGCATCTCCTCTTTAGGTTCTCTCTCACGAGCTCTGGTTTTTCTCGAATCAGCTTTATGTCCAGCATTTTGAAACCAACTATTCAAGTTTCCGCGCAGTTTTTAGAGTTTTCTCCGCCAATGATATGGCGAAAAGCAAATCATCAATTGTTGCAATGAAAGTTTGAAGCTTCCGCCTACATTTTATGCATGTAACAACGTTTTTGTCTTCCCTCGCCGTTTTAACGTATAAGCCACTCGGCACTTTAAAGTTGTCCGGCGAAACAGCTTTTGCAACCGCCTCGGCGCTTTTCATATCATCATAACTTATTATAATTTCAGCTTCCAATGTTCTCTCCAGCCAGCTGTTTCCCAACAAGTTCATTGACAAGTTTTATGAAAGTTTCCACGTTTTTCATTGGAACTTGGGCGCCAGCAGCAACGTTATGACCTCCACCCTTTCCCAAGCATTTTTGAGCCGCAACTTGCATAACTTCTCCAAGATTGATGCCTTTGTAGGTTACTGTGTCTATGGTTCTTGCTGAAACCTTTACGATCCCTTCTTCTTTGACGTCTGCGTAGGCAATGAGGGGTTTCTCGGGGTTCGGAAGGCTCGTTGTAAGAATTGAAGAGATTGCTCCAACAATTTTGTCGTCTATAAAATCTTCGCCGTAAACAACGTAAATGTTTTTCATCTCCCTTATCCTTTCGGGCTTCTCCATAATCCAGCCCAAATACCTATTAATTGTACGCCTATACTCTTCAAGGACTTTGCTGGCCTCTTCTAGGGCTGGTCCTCTATCACCCATGCAGACTGCTACTCCAACGCTAGGTTTGTCCATGCGGCCAACAGCGTTAAGCAAGACAGCGAACTCCCTTCCATCTCTAAGTGATGTCCAAGGCTCTTCTTTGTTAAGGATGTAAACATGCCCTATGAGATTTGATACTTCATAATGCAGTCCCTTTGAGAGTAGATATTCTGCCAGTGCCGAGCAGAGCCTTCTCTTTTCATCTTCTGAAAGGTCTCTTAAAGCCCGCCATTTATCGCCGTATTTTGGCTTTATGTCTATGCTCGCCAGAAATGCCAAGCTTTTGTCTTCTTCTCCGCTTATGCCGGGAATGAAGGGGTTTGTTGTGGACGCCAAAGTTTTGTGGATTGGACGGGTTTCCCTACCGAAAAATATTAAGTCCTTTTCAACCGTTAGCAGCCCTTGGCTTTTTGCGTCTTCAACGATTTTCTCGTTGAGCCCTCCGAGCATTCGCTGGTCATACTTGTCTTGTAAGTCCCCAAGTGCTCCAACGACAGCTATCGGAGCCGAATCGATGTTTACTTTGTCAATTGCCCTAGCCGTGAGATATGTTACACCGGCGCTGCTGATGTCTCGTGCTCCATCGATACCGAACAAGTGGGGGTTGACACATAGAAAATCATTGCGTAACTCTTCGCCGAGCTGATGGTGGTCTAAAACAACAACTTTTATGCTTTGGGTTTTCTGCCTCAGCAAGTTTGCATAGTCGCTTCCAAGATCTGTGAAAATAACCATTTGAGGCTTTTCTTGCAGTATTTCAGCCACCAGTCTTTCGTCAACCCACTGTGTTATCCTAATGCGGAATCTCGCGTCAAGCCTGTAAAGGGCTTTTCCAATTACGCCAGCAGCGGCGACGCCATCAGCATCCAAATGCGAAAAGACATGAATAAAACCATCTTCTTTAACCACTTCCAAAATGGTTTTGGCGGCATCTGAAACGCTGTCGAAGAATTTTGCGACTTGTTTCTCGTCCAATCCCATTTTCCATCACGATTTGATACGTGGTCAAGAATTTAAGAGCAAATAGGCTGATGGGGTAAGAGGCTTAAGTCTAGGCTATTGATGCTATTTTCGGCTCGTACTTCCAGTTGGGAGGCAAAACACCCTCTTGTTTATAATATCTTGCAAGTTTGTGAATTTCCGCCTCCACAAGCTGCAAAGCTCTCTTGTTATGAAGGTCTTTCCTATGTTTTTCAAGATGGGCTGAAAGCCTAGCAGCCTTCTTGAGCAGATTCCCAAGGTCTTCAGGTATTGGAGGTGCAAGCTCAGCCTCCTTAAGGATTTGCGTTATGGTCTTGCCAGTTAATGGCTTAACTAGAGGGATGGCATACTGATCCCTTAATATTGTTCCTATTTGGCTTGGAGGATGTCCCTCCTTTGCCAACTTAATGACGAGGGCTTCCACTTCTTCTGGTTGGTATTTGCACCAGCTTGGAGGGCGTTTGCTAACAGGTCTCGTCGAATGGGATTTGCCCTTTTCCTGTTTCGGCATGCCACTATCCCTTTTAGTTCTGTAAAAGCGAGGTTAGACGAATATTTAAGACCTTCGATTCACTCTTCTACTTAAATTTACTGTGAAAAGCGACTTAAACTATTCGCCTAGACCTTTAGGCTTTTATACCATTTAGCAAATTTTCGAAAGGCTCTTGCCCTATGGGAATACTTGTTCTTTTCACCGATGCTCATTTCAGCGAAGGTTTTTTGACTGTTTAATGGCTTAAAAATCGGGTCAAAACCGAAGCCGTGGTGGCTTTCCCTTTGCGGTTCTCTGGTTATCTCACCTACAACTTCTCCCTTAAAGCATATTGGAGCATCCAGTTCTCTGGAGAAAAACGCCACTACAGACTGAAACTTTGCTTTTCTGTTTCTGCTTTTCTTCATAAGCTTCAGCAAGCCTTCATTGCCTATGGTCTTGTAAACATAGGAGGAGTAGGGTCCTGGAAAGCCGTTTAAGGCTTTAACAAAGAGACCGGCATCCTCAACTATTAGGGGGAGACCGCACTGTTTGAAGGCGTGAGTGGCGCTTATTTTTGCGATTTCTTCAAGGTTTTCGCTTTGAATCTCGAGAGTTTTGACTCTTATCATGCCAACGGCTATTTTGTAGCGGCTTAAGACCTTGCGGGCTTCGTTAAACTTGTTAATGTTGTTCGTTGCAAAGAATATGAGTTTACCCTTCAATTGAAAGCTCATAGCCGTTCACTTTTTTCTAGCCCCTTCGGCGGATACGCTAAAGTATTTTTCCCAATTGAGCTGCACAATCTCTAAAATGTTTCCATCAGGGTCTGTGAAAGTGGCTTGTTTTCCACCCCAAGGTTCTTCATGCAACTCTTTGACAAACTTCACATTCTTGCTTTTTAGTTTGTTGTAAAATTTTTCAATGTCATCCACCAAAAATTCTACAGACGGTGAAGTTGGAGCCACATGTTCTTCTTTCCTAAGTTTTGGAATCAGCCCTATCTCGACTCCGCCGCACTCGAAACCAACATAGTTTGAATACTCATACTTTTTTTCTAAGCCGAGGATTTCCTCATAAAATTGTGCTGCTTTCTCCAAGTCTGAAACGTAAAATGTTATGCACCAAACGGTTTTAATCGTGTTTATTCACCTCTTCTTTCAGCTATGTAGCGTCCTCTCCTCTCTATTTCCCTTATTTTATCTAAAACGTTTTTCACCTCGCCAGACCCTAGAACGCCTGCGTAGCCCTCAATTATGGCGCTGAAACATTTTTCGGCAAACTGGAAATGGGTGCTTTGTAATGCTCTTTTCATAAGGTGTAAATCAACACCTCTTGCCTCAAGCTCCCACGTTTTTTCGCCAAGCCCAAAATCTACAAAGAAGATTTTCCCTTCAGGAGTTTGAATCATGTTTGAGGTTGTTAAGTCACCGTGAATTATCCCACTTTTGTGCAGTTTGCCAATCAATTCGCCTATTTTACGGCACAACATCTGCCTCGTGCTTTCAGAAATTTTGGTTAACAGCTGTTTTACCTGCTCCCCTTTAATAAACTCCATTATAATTGTGGCATTTTTTGCATCAACTAGATAAATTGTTGGTGTAGGCACACCAGCCTTTTTTGCTTCATGCATTAGCTGCGGCTCATGAATTGTTCTATAGGCTCTTATTTGCTCATCTAGGGCTGAAACCCTATACTTTTTTGGCAGGCGCCTCTTCATTATCACTTTTTTGCCGTGCCAATCCGCAAGGTATAGGCATGCTTCCGCTCCTTTCTTAATGAGCCTCGGCTGGCTTATGTCATCCAAGGAATTTCAACCTCTTCAAGTCGCCACCTCAGCTTTACAAAGCTTTCATGAATTGGCGTGGCAACGCCGTGGGTGAAAGCTAAGACGCCAGTCCAAGCTATCATGGCGCCGTTGTCTATTGCAAATTGACTTGGCACAACACAGAATTTGGCATCATGCCCCTCGGCTATCGCTCTAACCATTTCCTGAAGCCTTTTGTTGGCAGCTACACCACCCGTTAACAAAACCTCCTTCTTTCCTGTGTGGGCTAGGGCTCTTTCTGTAACTTCTGTTACCATGGAGAAGGCTGTTTCTTGGAGACTATAGCATAAGTCCTCAAGCCTTTCGCCCTTCTTCAGCAAGTTAACTGCCACCGTAAGCAAACCGCTGAAGGACATGTCCATGCCCTTCACGGTGTATGGCAGTGGAATAAACCTCCGCCCGTCCCCCGCGAGTTTTTCCACAACAGCCCCGAAGGGCTTGCCCGGTTTTTGCCTTAATCCCGCTTCTCTTGCAAACACGTCTAGGCAGTTTCCAAGGGCTATGTCTAATGTTTCGCCGAAAACTCGGTAGCGCCCAGAGTCAAAAGCCGCCACTATGGTGTTTCCGCCAGAAACATAAAGCGTGACGGGGTCAACAGCACCCGTTTTTAGTTTACCCACTTCAATATGCGCCACACAATGGTTGACGCCAACTAATGGGATACTTAAATAAGAGGCTAGGGCTCTTGCAACCGTAGCACCAGTCCTAAGGCATGGACCTAACCCCGGACCTTGTGAGAAGGCTATAACCGTTAAGTCTTTAGGTTTTATTCCAGCCTTTTGAAACGCGTCTTCAAGGACCTTGTTTGCAACTTCAGCGTGGTGTCGCGCGGCTTCCCTTGGGTGTATTCCGCCTTCTGGAGGCATGTAGGCGCTTATTACATTCGCCAAAATTTCCCCGTTAAAGGTGGCTATTCCAACGCTGAAGTCGTCTGCTGTGCTTTCAAAGCCTAGACAGTAACCTTCTCTTGTTTTTGCAAGCACTGTTAGCGCCCCTTTTCCACCTAAATTATTTTATCTCTGGACACACATAATTTATTTGAGAACACCTATATATCTGCGTGAGAGGGAGATGCCAAAACATAACGATTTGGAGCAAAAGGCTCTTCAAATAATAATGAGTTCTGGAAATGAGGGTCTGCCTCAGTCTGAACTATGGAGAAAACTTGGAGCCAGCAGCAGGGAAGGCTCAAGAATAGCCTTAAAACTTGAAAGTAAGAGTTTAATACGCCGCGAAAGGGAGCTCCGCAATGGAAGATGGACGTATAGGCTTTATCCAAAGAGGCTTCCAGCATCAATAGACTCAATAGCCGACTGCCCATGCATGATGTGTCCAGACGCATCAAGATGTGGATCCACGGGCGCAATAACGCCGCAAGGCTGTGAAAAACTGACGGATTGGCTTTTACGCCTAAGCGAAGGCGAGTACAAAATATTAGGTGACAGCTAATTTTGCCTAAAGCATGGATACAAGAACGCAAAAGAGACTACTATTATAGAAAAGCAAAAGAAGAGAAATACCGTTCAAGGGCAGCCTACAAGCTTTCCCAAGCCGTAGAAAAGTACCACTTCATCAAGGATGGCGATGTTGTTGTCGACCTGGGCGCCGCCCCAGGCGGATGGACACAAGCCGCAAGAAAAATTGTTGGGACAAAAGGCTTTGTTTTGGGAGCAGACATAAAACCAATTGAACCGTTTCCGGAGAGAAACATTAGAACCATAATATGTGACATAACAGAACACGACGCCACGAAACAAATTTTGGAGATGTTGCCTAGAAAAGCAGACGCCGTTATTTCGGATGTTTCGCCAAGCATTTCTGGAGTATGGGAGCTTGACCATGCTCGCCAAATAGACCTTGCACAAAAGGCACTTGAAATAGCCTTAGAAACCTTAAAGCCTAACGGAAACTTTTTTGTAAAAATTTTCCAAGGGGACATGCTAAACGACTTCATAAGCATGGTTAAACAACACTTCAAGGATGTAAAAATAATAAAGCCTAAGGCAAGCAGAGCAAAAAGCTCTGAAATTTTCATTTTAGGAATTGGCTTGAAGGGCTGATGAACGGTAGAGCTAAATCCACTTAGAACCCATTTCATAAGAGGTGAAATGTTTGAACATCATTGCTGCCGACTCCTCGGCTGCCATTTTAAATGAAAAATTTGAACCCATACATATTGTGGCTACTGCGGCCGTCTTGGTTAAGCCGCCTTACAGAGAGCCAAGCGAGTGTCTGGCTGAGGCGGTCTTTGCAGATGCTGAAGATAGCCACGAAGTTATAGTGCGGGAGGCAGAACTATGCAAACAGCTAGTCGCAAAAGTAGGGGCCGACGTGGTGCATCTTGACATATCGCTAGGAGCCATCTCTCTCGAGCAGCTTTCACCCATACAGTTTTCAAACTTGAAAATTTCCAGTAAGGCGAAAAGCAACTTAATAAAAATTCTTCCAAGGCTTAGAAAAATCGCGGGTGAAATTACACAAAAATATGGTGTTGAGACCTTGGCAATAGGGAAGGACAGCATCCCTGTAAGAGTAGCGGAACTCACCGCCGGAGCCCACGCCATAATATACGCATCTGAAAAAGCTGTAAAGGAAAAAAGTACAGTAATGCTTGGTTTACCGCTAAAGTGCCAACCAAGGTTTATTGAAAACAAAGTTTATGTTAATTCATTGATGGCTGCTGAACATGATGTAAAAGGATACGCAATCGACAACAGAGAAGCCCTAAAAAAGGTTAATATCATAGAGATTTTAAATCCAGTTGCAAGGGGATTTCGAACACTAAAGATAACACCGGAAAGGATTTAGAATGGCAAGCAAAGTTAGAGATAGCCAACAAATACCAGTCAGCGAAGCTTTACTAGCTGTGATTGCAAGTCTTTTGCTTTCACTTTTTCTGGCCGGATTAATTGCTAGTTTAAATTACGGCATCGCAATGGTTGTTGCAGAACTGCTTCTCGCGGCTGTTCCCCTCGGATACATGCTTTCAAAGAAAATAGACATTAAAAAATACATTAGGCTTGAACTTAACCCCCGAAATATTTTATTAGGCGTAGCTGTCGGCTTTATTCTTGTATATTTCGATTTCCTCATAGTGATCGCATTAA
Source organism: Bathyarchaeia archaeon (assembly GCA_038882655.1). Classification (GTDB taxonomy): domain Archaea; phylum Thermoproteota; class Bathyarchaeia; order Bathyarchaeales; family Bathycorpusculaceae; genus JAGTQI01. Next base: position 32,403 of record JAVZNT010000002.1, read on the forward strand.
CCTCATTATTTGGCCCAAGCAAAGTTGTTGAAGAAAGCAACAGACGAATAGCTGAAATGACCAGCTCCGTTGATGGACTAATTTTTGTTGCCGCTACCTTAATTTCGGCGGGGATATGTGAAGAGTTCACTTTTAGGGGCTTTTTGCAAACTGCTATGAGTGGTAAGTATCCGTCATGGATAGCTTTAGTCGCATCTGCCTTTGCGTTCGGCCTTCTTCTTCACTTTGACCCGCAAGGAGTCTACATAATTGCCGCGTTTCTCATAGGACTCGCAGTAGGTCTTGTCTATCAGTGGCTACGTTCTTACACCATCTGCGCAATTGCCCATGCAACACTGAACCTCATAATTCTAGCATTATCGCTTCTCCAACGATAAATTTCCAGTTCGTATTTTCTTGGCTTCAAGGCTTACATCTAACGCTTTTGGGCTGTCAGTTATTTCCCCTAGGCTTACAATGTCTACTCCAGTTGACGCATACGCAACAACATTTTCGGCGGTTATTCCTCCGCTTGCCTCTAACAAAACTTTTTCTAAAAAGCCAGCTTTTTTCAATTTTTCAACAGCCCTTTTTATTTGATTTGGCGAAAAATTATCAAGCATTATTATATCCGCTCTGGCTTCCGCCGCTGCTAAAGCCTCCTCGATGTTTGACACTTCAACTTCAACCTTCTTGCTGAAGGAGGCCTTTTCCTTGGCGGTTTTAACAGCCTTTTCAACGCCTCCGGCGATTTTAATGTGATTGTCTTTTATCAGAATCATGTCGTCCAAATGAAGCCTATGAGTGTCGCCTCCGCCAAGCAAAACTGCCTTCTTATCAAAGTACAGCAGTCCGGGTGCGGTTTTTCGCGTACACGCAACTATGGTTTTGTATCCCGCCTTCCTAATTTTCTTAACGATTTTTCGTGTGGTTGTAGCTATGCCACTCATTCTGGAAACAATGTTTAGAAGTGTTCTCTCCACAGCCAATATTGCTCTGGCATCGCCATAAATTTTCATCAACACCTGCTTTGGCTTTATTTCTTCTCCGTCTTTAACTAGAACCTCAAATTTTAAGCCTAGACTTTCAAGGAGAACTTTAGCTTCTTCGATTCCAGCAGCTACGCCGTCCTCTTTCGCGATTATTGCGGCTTCTGCGTTGCATCCTTCCGGAACTGTAAGGGCTGAAGTTACATCGCCTTGACCGACATCCTCAGCTAGCATTTGCTTGAGTTTTTTCTCCAAAATTTTTCTCGGCAAGAACATATTTCCAACTTTACATTTGAAACTTAAAAAGCATTTACCCCTCAAGCCATCTAACTTTTGTTTGCCATTTCAGTTATCACGTTGACAGCATTTTCCAATCCATCATATTTCAAAAATTCAGCTTGCGTTTGCCCAAGTTTTTCCACGTTATTCGCCGTGAGGGTTTGCTCAACTGTTTTGAGTAGTTTGTTTAGGCTCAAATTTTCTTGTTGGATAACTTTTGCAACGCCGAGTTTCTTGGCTTGGACAGCGTTGTTTATTTGTTCCGTATGGTTTGGCGTGGGCACCAGAATCATGGGTTTGCCATAACACATGCACTGAGTTATTGTGCCATGCCCGGCTCGACTTATAACCAGGTCACAAGCCTTTAAGTATTCGAAACGATTTGGAATCCACTTATAAATTGTCAGGTTACCATAGCGTATAGGATTAGTATCCGCGTTTGGATAACCCATCGACAAAACAATTTCATAATCCTTTGGAAACCTCATCAGGATTTTCCTTAAAATTCCAATAAAAAACGCCTTCTCCTTTACACTGCCGCTGATGGGCACAAAAATGACAGGCTTATTTTGAGGCATATTCAACATTTTTCGGATTCCCTTTTTATCTGGCAATTTCTCCGGGTGAACCGGCAAAATGGGTCCTATAAGATGGACTCGCTTCTGATAAACCTTTGGAATGTTCAAGTTGCCAGCACAAACCGTGTATGGTTGGGGGAAATCCGGTATCAAAACCATGTCTCCAGTCGTCCAGACTTTTCCAATAAGTGTTAAAGTAACGGAGTCCGCAAATCTAGCCAACCTTAGAAAGCGTTTTTTCCGAGGAATTATTGGTTGGAACTGGTTTAGAATACAGATTCTAGGCTTTCTTAGGATTCTTGCGGCTAACAGAGTGGAAGCACGGGAATCCGAAACCACAACATCAGGGTTAAAACTTTCAATCGCGTACAATTCGGCATTAACCTGTCTCATAAAGGTGAAAGACGCAAGAAATGGACCAGGGTTAACGGCTGTTTGCTTAAAATCTATTGTTCCGTCAGGTCTTACTTGGAAGCCTATTGGTGGTGCCTTAAACAAAGGGAAGTTTTCCCGCTGAATGTATGGAATTCCTTCGCGATATGTTGAAAACATCACGCTGGCATTTTTCTCTAAAAATCTCTTGGCGATTGGAACGCACCTCCCAACATGTCCTAGCCCTATTCCACATGGGGCAAAGTAAATTCGCATAGCTACTTCCCTAGAAACTTTGAGGTTTGCAAGGCTTGTGTGCTGCAAAGAGACATGCTCAACGTATCTTTTTTGGAAGCATCTTTTTAAAAAGTTTTGCAGCGGTTTAAAAGTGTTATAAAGCTGTAATAAAAAGATAGGGAGATGGTTTATTTCCTGGTTTTCGAAGGTTGTTGGACAATTTTCTTATGATAAATTTTAGCAGCGACACAAAGGGCAGCGGCTATCAAGGCAAGCCAGAAAACCCATGTGAAACCAGCTGTGATTGGCGCTATTATTTCTATAGCACCTAAATTCAAAGTGGTTGTGGAGGTTCCGTTTATTGGTATATTTATTTTCAGCATTGCTTGCACAGCGTATGAAACCCCGATTATGAAGACTGAGAAAATTATTACCGTGATTAATGGTTTTTTGTAAGCAAATCCCAACAAATGCTTGGAGTAGTTTTTCTCTGGAAGAACAGAGTAAACTATTATCGCAATCGCGCTGGCGATGAAAGATAATTGACATGAAAGGTTTATGAAGAATATAAGTGGGATTCCCATTGATGAACCCAAAATGGTAGAACTGAAACTTAGGGGTGAAATACCAGCATACCCCAAATCTTCGCCGATCGAGAGTTGCCACCATGGAGAGGCATAAATTAAAGCGAGAGCCACAAGAGTTAATGTAGCTATTCCTCCGGCCAATCCGAACCAGTTTATTTTTTTAAGGTTCACGCATCTCCTCTCCTTTTAAGGAATAGTTGCCGGAATGGGGATTGCTTCGACCGCGATGCTTTGCTTATAATGTATTTCAACACCTTGCATGGTAAGTCTTATGTCACGCAGTTCGATACTTACATTAGTCTCCCCTGGATGATTGTTTATAAAGTGTGACAGTGCTTCATTGTTGAAGTTTAAGATCAGCGTGATTTTTGAGATGGATTTTGGTGATATACTAACAGCACTTTTTTCACGGGCAGTTCCTAGACGAAAATTATGTTCGGTACAGTAAATGTCTCCGTCGATTGAGTTGATTTCCAAATGAACGTCGTATGGGTTTTTGAAATTAAATTGCAGCGCAATTTTGCCATCTGTGATGCTATAATTCAAATACTCGATTTCAGGCGTACCTTCTATGAAGTAGCTAAAGTTTTCGGGAATTATTAAAGCCAGCAAGTTATCACTGTGTAAAAGCAGCGCTCCACCAATTGGACCAACAAAAAGTATAATTGAAATTGCAAAAAGAATCCATTTGATTGGCATCCTTCTCTCCTCCTTGAGGCTTATTTGTTCAACAATCTTACGTATATTATTTTTGATTTCTAATGGACGATGGTTTGACACGGGCGTGTACCCTAAAATGCGCAAAGTGTTTTAGGGCTTTTCTCCCTTCCTCATGTCTATTATGCGAACACTTCCATTTGGGCTGTCTTCTTGTGCAATTATGCAGCTAAACTTGTAGACTTTAGTACCCTTCATTAGCCAACAATCTGGCGGTAACCCGGCCTTTAAACAACATTGGCACAGGAACTCTTCTTCATTCCAGTCCCATTCCACAGGCACTCGCGGCAGAAGAAGCCCTTTGTAAATTCCCCTTTCAACAATTAGCCCGTCCACACCAACCTTGATTTTTGATGGATACTCGTTTGGCTTTTCAACTTCAACAAGTTGTGGAGGGGTTAATACACTTATCTCAAAAACAACTTTGTCTAATTCGCTTAGGGAGAGGGGATAAAATCTTGGGTCTTGGGTTGCTGAGCTTATGGCAGATTCTATAACTGCTTGTGCCAGCGGTGTTGTCGGATAAGGAAGCCCAATGCATCCTCGCAGTTCCCTTTCTTCCCCTTCAATGCTGTTTATTGTTACGAACACGCCACATGATAGCATCAATTTTTCCGGTATGTCTTCTGGGACGCGTATGCGCTTTTTCGTTTTTAGGTATTCCTCTACAGCGTTGCGGGCAAGTCTAACGAGAGTTTTACCCTCTTCTAGGCTTAAGTCGAAAGACAAGTGCATTTATCCCCGAGTTTTGATGGGTTGGTTCTGCTTAGAATTTTATTGATTCCTCGCGGGTTCCATCCTTTGTTATGAATAGGAAGTCTATGCCGTCGCCGCTCATTATATCTCTGCTTATGGCGGATTTTATCGCCCTTATGACGAGCTCCCTGCCTTCCTCCATGCTTAAGCCTTCCCTATAACTTTCCTCGAGGACGCCCATGGCAATTTCTGTGCCAGAACCCACAACGGCGAACTTGTCGGGTATAACTGAGCCTAAAACGTCTAACACATAAAGTGAGGCTCCTTCTTTATCTATTCCGCCAACAATTGTCTGGGTTATGAGTGGCGCCAGCCTATTGGCAAAGAGCAAGTTTGACATAAGTTTGGCGGCTGACTTGACAGATATCGGTCTTCCAACATCCATGTTATACAGATTTGCATAAGCTTCAACTTCACGTACTAGAATCTGCATGTCTGAAACCAGCCCGGCGCACGCGGCGCCAATATGGTCTGTTATTTTGAAGACCTTTTTTCCGCCTCTGCTTACGACTAGGTATCCATATGAGACTCGTTTTTCAGAGGCGAGGATGACGCTGTCTTTGCACACTATGCCCACGGTTGTTGCTCCTGGAATCCATAAGTATTGGGGCATTTGCCCTTCCTTTTCCACGCTGTTTTCACCTTTCCACGTGATATGCGAGCACAACCTATTAAACTTAATGTCTCCCAAACTCTGCAAAGCTAAATAGCCACCAGTACCATAGCAGTACTGAGAAGGGGGAGAAAATGATAAACTTGTACGCAAAGCTCCACGACGATGTATGGTTTGGCGTGGCATGTAACTACAAAAGTATTTTCGCCACTGCATTTGCGCCAAACCAAGGAATGGTTTTCCGTAGTTTGTTAAGGAGCATCCCGTTTAATGTTCCCTTTCAATGTTCTAAAGAAGGCATGTTTCTAGCCGATCAAGTGGTTTCCACACTAAGAGACATTTACAATGGAAAAGCCGCGCACAACAAGTTTTCCTTAAACATGGAATCTTTGTCCAAATATATGCAAAAGGTTCTAAGAGCTACTGCCCATATTCCAGTTGGCTACGTGACTTCTTATGGATTAATTGCGAAGGTTGCTGGCGGAAGCCCAAGGGCTGTTGGACGGGCTATGGCTTTAAACCCATTTCCGCTGCTAATTCCATGCCATAGAGTTGTGGCTTCAGACCTTTCTCTAGGCGGGTATGGCGGAGGCTTAAAGGTTAAGCTGGAGATATTGAGACGCGAAAAGAGGGGGCACAGCGAGGGGCGAGAAATACCTGTAGACAGGGGAATACTGAAGATTTTCCCGGTTGAGCTTGTCCTAGAAAAGGTTTTGAAGAAAGCGATAAAGGTTTAAACGTAAATAATAAAAGCCTAATGACCGAATCTAGTGAAAGAGTGGTTTCATGGTTAGGCGTGGTCTTTTTGTTGGAAGGTTTCAGCCCTTTCATAAGGGGCACCTTAACGTCGTGAAAGACATCTTGAAAGAGGTTGACGAACTTGTCTTAGTCGTTGGCAGTGCACAGTACAGCCACCGCATTGACAACCCATTCACAACTGGTGAAAGACTTGTAATGATTCGAAAAGCTCTGAAAGAGGCTGGAATAGATTTGGGTCGAATATGGATTGTGCCTGTTCCAGACGTCCACATCCACATGGTTTGGGTTTCAGCTGTTGAAGGTTATACGCCAGGCTTTGATGTTGTTTACTCCAATGAACCCTTAACACGGAGGCTCTTCATAGAAGCCGGCTACGAGGTTAAATCAATACGCTTCCATAAGCGGAAAATCTACTCCGCCACCGAGATAAGAGAAAGGATACTAAAAGACGGAAACTGGGAGGAACTTGTCCCAAAAAACGTTGCTGAATTTATAAAAGAGATTGGCGGCGTCGAGAGGCTTAAAGACCTAACTAAAAGCGATAAAGTATAACTTTGTCCCCAGCTTTAGCTTTAAACGTTTCAGCAGCGTTTCCTTGATTTACTGATATCTCGAGAAAGTCGTGGCTACCTATTATTGCCAGCGGCTTTTTGGCTGATACTTCGGCGTAAGCCTTGCAAAGCTTCAGCCTATACGTGGTCTTTCCAATCTTTATGTTTAAGCTTTCTCTTGTTCTAAGCGATTCCAACTCCCTTGTTGTGAAGTTTGTGATGATGTTACCGAAGTTGTCCACGTGGATGATTTCGCCAACCAGCGTGGAACCTTTCCTAAAGATTTTTGCGAATTGCGGTTTCACAATCTCGTGGATTTCTGGTCCAAACTCTGATGGTGAAACTCCTTTTGATAGATAGGCGGCTGCCGGAGCGAAAATGTCTCTTCCATGAAAGGTTGTTGAAACCTTTGGAAGCATGTATTTGGGATTTGTTATTTCATAAATGTGCCTTATGCCTTGTTTTTCTGCCGCCAAGGCTAAGACGCCGTTGTCTGGTCCTATGAAAAAGCTGATTTCTGTCTCTATTAAGATTGGTTTGCGTTTTGTTCCAACGCCTGGATCTATGACGGCTATGTGTATTGTGCCTTTTGGAAAGTATGGTGCGGCACTTGCCAAAACGTATGCGCCCATTCTTATGTTGAACTTTTCTATTTGGTGGCTTATGTCAACTACTTCCACAGAGGGGTTTATGCCTAAAATGACTGCCTTAATCTCTGCTACATAGGGGTCTGCGAGCCCAAAATCTGTTGTCAATGTTATTAGCGGAACCATGGCTATATCACAGTATTTAGCCTCGTTGGTTAAATTTTGCGATATTGTGCAATTTATTTATATGCAAGTTGCAAGCCAGCATTTTTCAAAAGTTGTCAGTTGTGAGGAGCGCACTTGCGAAGCTTCGAACATATGAAAAAGCGAAGATTTATGGTGATGGACGCACGAGGTTTAGCTTTAGTTATTAGTTTTTCAGCATTATACGCAGTTTTCTGCATATTTCCAATATTCCAGATTATTGGTTTGCCCAGCAAAGCCATAACAGCGGCGGCTGTCATGGCGCCGGTCATCGGTATGATTCTCGGACCCTACCTTGGAGCCTTCTCAACAATGGTTGGCGGAGCAATTGGGTTGTTAACGGGATTCTTCTCTCACATGAGCTTTGTTGCAGGTGTCGCCACTGCCCTTTGCGCTGGCTTCCTCTACACTGGTAGGCGGGATTTATGCGCCTTAACCTATTTCTCGCTTCTATTACTTTTCGGCTTCTGCCCCTTTGTTGGGCCAGTATGGCTTTACCCACCACTAATGTGGTTTCAGATTTTAGGCCTAACGGTTCTAATTTCTCCATTACAATCTTTGGCTTTAAGAAATATGAAGAATGCAAAGAGCAATGGTATGCGCATTTTTGGCTTTTTCGTAACGTTTTTCGTCTCTACGTTAGCCGGGCAAATTGCTGGTTCATTTATGTTTGAGTTGACCTTCTGGCCGTTATTCACAGCGAATGTTAACGCTATAGGAGCATACTGGCAAATTATCACTTTTCTTTACCCAATTGAAAGGGTAGTCATAGCGTTAACTTCGACTTTCATCGGCGCTGGACTGCATAAAGCCTTAAAACTGGAAAGCACTGGACAAAACCTCTTTAACGTTTAATTTTGGCTTGAAGCTGCTTATGAAAATGCACTGTTCGGGAAGCAGAGCCATATCCCTAGGACCATAAACTCCATCGTCAAATTTGACGGGTGCTCCTTTAATTAAAACTGCTGGAATTTTTTCCGAAGTTTCGCCCATCAAAAGGTGGGCTGCCGACGCCAAGTCGTCTGCCACCGCATGTAACGTGATAGCCAACTTTTTCCCAAAAATGTCCTTTTCACTTCTGCAGTCCTTTACCGGTTTTAAGCCAGCAACTGCCAATGCTAAACCAGTTGTGCCAAGCCTTAATGGTCTTAAACCGCTGTCAACAATTATGACTGCAACGTTTTTCCCGGTTCTGTGCATTATCTCTTCCCTAATGTTTTTTGCCCATTTCTCCGGGTTTTTCGGCCACAAAACAACAGCATCTTGCGGGGCGTTTTTGTTGTCTATCCCAGCATTAGGCGTCAAAACACCATTTTTTAATGTCAATACAGCCTTTTTTACCCCGCCAAAGATTTCTTCCGCCTCTTGCATGATCAGTTCAGCAAGCTCTGGCGGTATGGCAAATTTGCTAGCAAGTTTTTCAGCCTCTTTAGACGGTTTGATTTCTTTTAGCTTCACGATGCGGCCTTCTGCATAGGCTGTGATTTTGGACGCCAACGCTAAAATGTCACCATCATCAAATGTCAGTTCATGTTTCTCCATTGCCTTTAAAATGGTGTCAACTATGTTGTCTCCTTGTTTTATAATATCAGTTTCTATTGGAAAAAGTTTCAAGGGCTTTATCCTCCGTGGGAAACTGGGATGAAAACCACCTCATCCCCGTCCTTCAGAACAGTTTCCAAACCTTTCAAGACACTGATTTCGCGGCCATTCACAATTATTAAGGTGTTTGGTCTCGGGTCACCCAATTCTGGGTCAATTAAGGCTCTTTCCATTTTTGGGAATTCCTCAATAACCCGCTTTAATGCTTCCTTGAGTTGCGCGCCTTCCTTTAGTTCTATTGTTACTTTGCTCTTGTTGGTTATGTTGCGGAAATTGCCAACAAACCTAAAGTTTACCTTCATCTTTCGCGTCCTTCTTTAAATGGTTTATAGTACTATGATGACTGAAACGTCGTTAACATTTGTGCCCGTTGGACCTGTCAAAATTAGGTCGCCCAATTGGGAAAAGAAGCTATAAGAGTTGTTGTCTGTTAAGAAATTCTCAGCCCTAAGCCCTAAGGCTTCTGCTCTGGCTATGGTTTTTCCGTCGGCTATTGCTCCTGCTGCGTCTGTTGGTCCATCCACTCCATCCGTGCTTAATGAGGCTATAACGACGCCTTCCAAGCCCCTAATTTTCAATGCAGCTGCTAAGGCTATTTCTTGGTTTCTTCCACCCTTGCCTTTTCCAGTGACCGTGACTGTTGTTTCGCCTCCAGCCACTATGCCCGCCGGTTTTTTAACGGGGTTGCCAGAGGCGGAAATTTCACGGGCTAGCGAAGCCAGCACTGTTCCGATATGCCTTGCCTCGCCTTCTAGAAGCGATGTTAACAAGAGCGAGTTCAATCCTTCAGATTTTAGGATTTCACATGCTGCTAAGCTTGCAGCTCTATTGTTCCCAATAATGACGTTGAAAACCCTTTCGAAGGCTTCGTCATCTGCCTTTGGTGTTTCTGGAATAAGCCTCTTCTCCCCATCTGTCAAGACTTTCTTTATTGATATTGGAGCTCTATCCCACAAGCGATATTTCTTCAAGACTTTTATGGCGTCGCTAAAGGTTGTTGAATCTGGAACTGTTGGTCCGGAAGCAATAAAATCTAGCGGGTCGCCTAAAACATCTGATAGGATAAGGTTTAGGATTGTTGCGGGATAAGCCTTCTTTGCAAGCCATCCGCCCTTAAACTCTGAAATGTGTTTCCTAACAGTGTTTATCTCGTTTATTGTGGCGCCGCACTTTAGCAAGTCCTCTGTTATTTGCCTCTTGTCAGCCATCGTTATCTCGCCTCTTGGCATCGGCATTAGGCTGGAGCCTCCGCCTGAAATTAAGCATATAATCAAGTCTTCTTCGCTGGCTTTTTCGGCTATTTCAAGCATTTTTCTTGTTCCTTCAACTCCGGATTCGTCGGGGATTGGGTGGCTTGCCCTATGAAGCCTAATTATGCTTGTTTTATGCTTGCTTTCTTTTGGAATGTTGACGAGTCCGCTTGTGATTTTGTCGCCTAAAATCTCTTCTAGAGCTTCAACCATTGAACCGCTTGCCTTTCCCCCGCCTATTACGTATACATTCTTGAACTTTTTAAGGTTAAAAGCGTGTCCATCCACGTGGAGAATTGAGCCTTTAAGCCTAAGTTTTGATTTAATTATCGATTTTGGGTCTACAGCTTTTATGGCGGCTTCAAGGCTTTTTATGGCTAATTCTCTAGCTATTTTATCAAGGTGCGTTTCACTGTTCTGAATTAATTGTTCTAAATTCTTAATAATTGTCATTTTGAGGCACCGTCGTGGCTTTTAAAGTTGGGAAATCGTAAATGTAATAAGCTGAGTGTTAATAAAGTGTTTTGCACCGCACGGTGAACATTATGGCAAAGCCTAAGGTCTACGTAACCCGCGAGCTTCCAGAAAGAGGCATGAAAATAATAAAGGAGCGCTTTGACGCTGAAGTCTGGCCTGAATATGGTCCGCCGCCAAAAGCGGAAATAATAAGGAGAGCAAGAAATGTTGACGCCTTAGCCACGCTCTTGTCAGATAAGATTGACGCTGAAGTTTTTGACGCTGCACCTAAACTGAAAATTGTTGCTCAGATGGCTGTAGGCTTTGACAACATAGACGTTGCCGAAGCCACGAAAAGAGGCATATACGTGACAAACACTCCTGGCGTTTTAACCGAGACCACAGCGGATTTTGCTTGGGCTTTGTTGATGGCCATTGCGAGGCGTGTTGTTGAGGCGGATAAGTATGTGCGCACAGGACAGTGGAAGGTCAGCTGGCACCCGAGCATGCTTCTAGGTAGAGACATTTACGGCGCAACGTTGGGCATCGTGGGAGCGGGCAGAATAGGAATGGCTGTTGTGCGAAGGGCAAAGGGCTTCAGCATGAAAATCCTCTATTATGATGTTGTTCCAATGCCACCAGAAATAGAGAAGGAACTCGGCGCAAAACGTGTGGACTTGGACACGCTTTTAAAAGAATCCGACTTTGTCAGCATTCATGTGCCTTTAATGAAGGAAACATACCACCTAATCAATGAAGAAAGGTTTAAACTGATGAAGAAGACGGCTTACCTAATCAACAATTCCAGAGGACCAGTTGTGGATGAAAAAGCCCTTTACAAGGCGTTGAAGGAAGGGTGGATTGCAGGCGCAGCCCTAGACGTTTTTGAGCAAGAACCTACGCCAGTGGACAATCCTCTCCTTAAGCTTGACAACGTCGTTGTAGCACCCCACATTTCAAGTGCCAGCTATGAAACCCGCTCAAGGATGGCTGAGATGGTCGCGGAAAATTTAGTTGCCTTCTTTGAGGGAAGAACTCCACCGAACCTCGTTAACCCTGATGTCGTCAAGGTGCGCCCACTATCCAAGCTCTTCTAACATGCCTTTTTAATCCCTTTTAACTGTAATGGTTAAATACTCTGTTAATGTTACTTTCAATCTCCATCTTTCGGATGTTGGTGTTGCTGATGGTTTCCATATTTGCAGATAGAATGGCATCTCTTGGAACTGAAACGGCTTTTGAAGTGCTTGCCCGTGCAAAGGCTCTTGAAAGGCAAGGCAAAAATATAATCCACCTAGAAATAGGCGAACCTGATTTTGATACGCCCAAAAACATTAAGGAGGCTGCTGTGAAGGCTCTCTATGACGGCTACACCCACTATGTGCCAGCGGCTGGCATCCCCGAACTGCGGGAAGCCATAGCCGAGTACATTTCAAAAACTAGGAAAATCCCAGTAAACCCAGAAGAAGTTGTTGTTACGCCCGGAGCCAAGCCAATAATGTTTTTCGCCATATTGGCATGTGTGGAGCGTGGCGAGGAAGTCTTATATCCGAATCCAGGTTTTCCAATCTACGAGTCCATGGTAAATTTTGTTGGAGCCAAACCTGTGCCCATTCCGCTCAAGGAGGAGAACGATTTCAGACTGGACCACGAGTATGTTAAGGCTAAGATAACCAAAAAGACTAAAATGATTATTTTGAACTCGCCTGAAAACCCAACAGGCGGCGTTTTGACAAGGGAGGATTTGAAGGTTATAGCCGACTGCATAGCCAACAGAAACGATGTTATAGTACTTTCAGACGAGATTTACAGCAGAATAATCTATGAAGGAACCCACGAAAGTATTGCCTCGCTCCCGGGAATGCGGGAGAAAACCATAATATTGGATGGCTTTTCGAAGACCTACGCCATGACTGGCTGGAGACTTGGCTATGGAGTTATGCGGAAAGACCTAGCTGAAAAAATCACGCAGTTAATGATTAATTCGAACTCTTGCACCTGTGCCTTCGTCCAAATGGCCGGAGTTGAAGCCCTAAAGGGTCCGCAAGATTCCGTTGACAAAATGGTTGCAGAGTTTAGAAAACGAAGAGAAGTCATAGTTTCTGGCTTGAACAACATTAAAGGCATAACTTGCAAGAAGCCTAAAGGTGCCTTCTACGTCTTCCCAAACATAAAAGGCATTGGAAAGAAATCCAAAGAGTTTTCAGATTACTTGCTCGATGAGGTTGGTGTGGCTGTTCTGCCGGGCACTTCTTTTGGGAAGTATGGTGAGGGGTATCTGCGCATATCCTTTGCGAATTCTGTTGAGAACATTAAGAAAGCTTTAGACCGTATAAGCAAGGCTGTTGAAAAGCTGAAAAGTTAGATGGCTTTTTAGCCTTTAATCTTCCACTTTTTCTCCTATCATTGTTTCAACGATTTCTGAGGCTAGCTGTATTAGGCTGTCTGCCTGCTTTACGGCTTTTTCCTCGTTAACCTCTTCAAGCTGTGCCATTTGCTGCATCATTCCCTCGATTTCCACCAAGCATCTTAAAACTGGGTCGTTTCCAAACTGCATTTTTTCAACAGCCTCTCTTACGACGTTTTCTATGAAGGCTGGTTCTCCTAGGCTGTAGTATATGGCGTTTCTAGCCTTTCTTATGGCTTCTAGGATTAGGCTTGGAGCCATGTAGGGCATTTTCCTAGCGGCTTCTAGTTCTGCTTTTGCCTCGCGCAAGTATCTCAAAGCCCACCCGCGCCTATACTGGTCCATCATAGCCAACCGCCTCGTCTGCCCTTTTCTAGAAATGGAAGGCAGTCTAATAAAGTTACTCGCCTTCTTCTTGACTTTCGTTGGACGCTGATGTTTCCATGCCGGAATAAATGTGGGTTATGTACCCCGCAATCTGGTTTCGCACTCGCGTCGTTGCTCCCTGCAAAAGCATGGTTACAACACGTTTATTCTCTTCAAAGTTGCTGGAAAACTTGTTGGGAAAACGCCTAATAAGTTCCTTGGCTATGCGTTTAATGTATTCTGTGCGAACTTTTCCCAACCTTCATTGTCCCCCAAGCATCCCTCATTTATACTGTTCCACACCGCTGGTTTAAAGTGAACATTCATAAACGAAAAGGCTAAATTTAAATTTACGTGTCGCCACCCCTCGAATTTAACCTCACCCCGAAAAACTCCTCAAAATTCATCGCTATCTGGTCTGCGGCTTCCTCAACACTCACCCTTTTAATTTCAGCTATCGCGCCCACAACTGTTGGAATAAAAGCTGGAGTCGTCATTTTCCCATTGAAGGGGGCTTTAAAGTAGCGCACTGGTCCATCAGTTTCTGTTAAAAGATTTGTTAATGGCGCTTTTTTGACGACTTCACGTATGCCGTTTGAGTAGGCTGTTGGTGGTCCTTCGCTGATGTAGTATCCCCTTTCAATGGCTTTTGGTAGTACGCCTATAGGGTTGCTAAACCAGTGCAGAAGAACCCTCTTCGTATTGTAGGATGGAAGTATATCCACTATATGCGCGGTTGTTCCACGAGAATGCACTATTACTGGGAGGTTTAGTTTTTCAGCTAGATGCAGCATTTCATCAAAAACCATCAGCTGCTTTTCCCATATTTTCTCGTACTTATAGTCTAAGCCAACCTCGCCTATGGCTATTAAGGCCTTATTCTCTTTCTGTTTCGCTATGAGCTCAGTTGTTTGTTGCAGCTCCTCTTCGGTTAATGTGTTTACGTTCCATGGGTGGATTCCCAAGGCAGCATAAACCATCCCCTTATAGTGTTCGGCAAGCTCGAGGCTTTTCACGCTTGTATCTAAATTCATGGAATTAGAAACCAACGCTGTCAAGTTAGAGTTTCTTGCGTCAAAAATGATTTCTTCAACTTTCTCGGCGTATTCCTCGTCTGATAAATGTATATGGGCATCGACAAACTTTAGGGGCTTCATAGCGTATTCACTTTAAGCATAAAACTACAAGCCTAGGCATTTTTATAATTTCCTCTCTTAAATAAAGAAAGTTCGGCTTTAATGCCCAATTTTGGAAGATAAGATGCAATAAACGTTAAATATTGCTTTAAATAGAGAAAGAGGCTACAGGAGGAGTCTTTATGGCAGATTTAGAGTTGGCAATTGCTCCCATGCACAGATTGTGTAAGAAGGCTGGAGCTGACCGCGTAAGTGAGGCAGCCGCTAGAGAGCTTGCAAAAGCCCTAGAAGAAATAGGAATAAAAATAGCCAAGGAAGCACTAGACTTTGCAATGCACACAGGAAGAAAGACTATAAAGGCTGAAGACATTGAGATTGCCGCCAGAAAAGTTATGGGCAGATAACACTACTTCTCCCTCTTTTCTTCTTTTTGAATAGTTACGGCTAGCAATGTATATAAGAAGCAAACTGGAATCTATCCCATAGCCTAAAACCGTTTAGGGAGATGTCGGTTAATGGGTGGGAAAAAGAAACTCAGCTTGAAACAGATGGAACGCATGCAGACGCGTAAGGATGAAGAGGAAAGAAAGAAGAAGGAAAAGGATAAAGAAAAGGCGGCTAGAGAGAAAAAGCTGGCTGGTGTATTTGTACCAGACGTCAAAGGCGAAAAGATTCTCGATGAATTGAGGAAGATGCGGGCTTTAACGCCCTATGCTGTGGCAACTCGCTTCAACATTAGGATAAGCACAGCTAAAGATTTTCTTGAACAGCTTGAAGAAGACGGCTTGGTTCAGCTGGTTTCCGGAAACCATAACATTAAGATATATAAGGCTGTAGACTAGCCGCTCCCTTTAATAACACTGTGTACCTAAATTTTTACGGTTGAAGTCGTTTGAGTTATCCAAAAAGAGTGTACACCACCAATGAAGTCAAGGAAGCAGAAAAACTTGTCAGAAAAGGCTATCGGCACCGCTTAACAGTTAAAGGAAGCCCAGATTTTAAACAGAAAGTTAGAGCCGCATTGAAACTCGTTAAAACGGCAGGGTACTATGACTTTTTGAGGTCATATATCAAAAGTATAACCGAAATCGACGGTTTTACACAGCTGCGGGAGTCTGAAGCTTCTATTTGGGCAAATAAGTATGCAGTGGCAAATCCCGTTGATGCTGCAAGCCTTTTTGTGCAGAAGGTACACCACATGAAGGAGTATCTTGAAGGAAAAATGTATTATGGCGGAGAAGCCGAAAGACGTTCTGTAGAAAAACGCATAGAGTTCCTTGAAACATTAAAGAAGAGAACCCGCAAGAGGAACATTAAAGAAGAATGTGAAAGGCTTTTAAAAAGCTGGAGCGAAAGCGTGTTCCTATAACTTTTCAACTTTAATGGTTGTTCCGCTCTTCACTTTACTGAAAAGCTCAAGATTTTTGGTAACTTTACCTAAAACGTTGACTGGGCTGTAGGGTTGAGATTCCCCGTAGAATATGCATAGGGCGCTTCCCATAGGCCAGAAGGCTATTGTACCCTTTTCTACGGTGGCTTTTGCTTTTTCCTCCCCCATTTTCACTGGAATTTCAAAGTAGACTTCTTCTTTCCATATGGCTGCCCTTCCCTCAAAGGGCAGTTTTCGGACGATCATGTCCACTGTTCTTGGGGCTAGGTGGCGGATAAGCTCTCCTTCGGCTTCACCCAAACCTTCAATGATGAATTTTATTTTTACCCGTGAGATTTCGTCCTCTTCACTTCCCATGTTTATACACTTTCCCGAGAAAATCTTCTAAAATTTGTTCTAGAGACAATGGTCCCAGAACTTTGAGTTCGTATTTTACCCTCACCGTTGGCTTGTTAATTTCCATGACTCTTCGCAGGTCTACGGGTGTTCCGATAACCACAACGTCACATGGCGTTCTGGTAATTGTTTCATTAAGCTCCTCAATCTG
The DNA here is from genome assembly GCA_038882655.1 of Bathyarchaeia archaeon. Lineage (GTDB taxonomy): Archaea > Thermoproteota > Bathyarchaeia > Bathyarchaeales > Bathycorpusculaceae > JAGTQI01. The sequence continues at coordinate 48,765 of JAVZNT010000002.1, forward strand.
TTTTTCTCCGTAACCTAGGGCGGGTAAAACTGCTCCAAGATGAGGATACCCTTCATAAGCCTCTTTTATTGAACCTACAGCGTAGGGTCTTGGGTCGGCTATTTCGCTGGCTCCAAGCTGCTTTGCCATGATTGTTGCTGCACCGTAGGGCATGTTTCCATGAGTCAATGTTGGTCCATCTTCAATTACAAGCGCACGCTTGCCCTTAATCAGTTCTGGCTTGTCAGCTGTTATTGGCGACGATGCCTCAAGTATAATAGCGTTCGGATTAACCTTCTTTATATTCTCCTTAACAAAATTAACGTTTTTAGGGTCTGCCGTGTCAACCTTGTTTATTATCACAACATTTGCCAATCTAAGGTTTGCCTCTCCGGGGTGATACGTTATTTCATGCCCCGCCCTATGAGGGTCCGCCACAACTATGTGGAGATTTGGCTTGTAGAAGGGTATGTCATTGTTCCCTCCATCCCAAACGATGATATCTGCCTCTTCTTCTGCTTCCCTTAAAATCTCCGTATAGTCAACTCCAGCGTACACGACTACTCCATTGTCTATATGAGGCTCGTATTCCTCTCTTTCCTCAATTGTGCACTCATATCGGTCAAGGTCCTCATATGAAGCAAAGCGTTGGCAAATCTGCTTGCGCAGGTCACCATAGGGCATTGGATGTCTAACAACCACAACGTTTAAGCCCTTACCCTTCAAGATTTTAGCCACTTGCCGCGACGTCTGACTTTTTCCAGAACCAGTTCTCACAGCGCCCACGGAAATTACTGGAACCTTAGCCTTAAGCATCGTAGTCTTAGGTCCCATAAGTCTGAAGTCTGCGCCGCTTGCCAGCGCTATCGACGCCTTGTGCATGACGTATTCGTGGGAGACATCGCTGTAGGCGAAAACCACTTGGTCAACGTCAAAGTCCTTTATCAGCCTTGCAAGTTCCTCTTCGGGATAAATTGGTATACCATTCGGGTAATTTTTTCCAGCCAGTTCTGGCGGATATATTCTTCCCTCTATGCCTGGAATTTGGGTGGCTGTGAAAGCCACAACTTCATAAGCATCGTTATCTCTGAAATAGACGTTAAAATTGTGAAAGTCTCTCCCAGCTGCGCCCATTATAATAACTTTTGTCTTTGTCATAAGGCGGGTGCCCCCGCAAAACCACCAAATTCGGTGAAGGCACTATACTACACGGCATAAATATAAAAACCTAGCTGTCTCAACCCCGCCTAACCAGACAAGAAAAAGCCTCACCTATAAATTCTATTTGCTTTGCTGTGACACCCGGATGAACTGGCAAGGAAAGCACCTGCTCTGAGGCTTTCTCCGTTTCTGGAAGCTTCATTCTTCCAAATTTACGGTAGTAGGGCATTAGGTGGATGGGCCACGGATAGTAGACTTCTGCGCCTATGCCCTCTTTCCTTAACTTTTCAACAATGGTGTCTCGCTTTGCTCTGTCCGCGTCTTTAACTCTTACTGTGTAGAGGTACCAGCTGTTTCTGCAGCCTTTAGGCTCGCATGGCAGCTGAAGATTTTTAACGCCACAAAGTTTTGCTGTGAGCCTCTCGGCGTTTTCCCTTCGCTTAGCTAGAAAATTGGGCAGTTTTTTAAGCTGTGTGATGCCTATTGCCGCTTCGATTTCCGGCATGCGGTAATTGTGTCCTAAAAGGATGGACTTGTACTTTTCTTTCTCGCCGTGGCTTCTTATAAATCTCAAGGTTTCGGCAACTTCATCATCGTTTGTAGTTATCATGCCGCCTTCACCTGTTGTCATGTTTTTGCTTGCATAGAAACTCCAACATGCAATGTCCGCATAAGCGCCCACTGGTTTGCCCTTGTAAGTTGCGCCGTGGGCTTGGGCTGCATCCTCAATAACCTTCAACCCGTGTTTGTCGGCTATTTCCCTTAATGGTTTTAGGTCTGCTGGTGAACCATAGAGGTCTACAGCAATCACTGCCTTAGTCTTCTTTGTCAGTGACTTTTCAATGGCTTCTGGCGAGATGTTGTAGGTTTCCGGGTCTATGTCTACAAAAACTGGTTTCGCCCCAGCCATCACAACGGTTTCAGCTGTTGCCACAAAAGTGAAGCTTGGCAAAATCACCTCGTCGCCCCGTTTTATGCCAGCCCCAACAAGAGTCATGTGCAAGGCTGCTGTTCCGCTGTTTACGGCTATGGCATGTTTTGCCTCAACAAATCTTGCAAACTCCTCTTCAAACTGTTTAACCATTGGTCCGGCACCAAGGGCATGAGTTAGGATGCCGCTTTTCAAAACCCTTATAACAGCCTCAACTTCTTCCTCGCTTATTTGCGGAGCGTTTATTGGAATCATCAACAAGCCTCTGTTACCATCTAGTTCCTAAAAATATAAAAGTAATGCAGTTTTGGTAACGCATAAACAGCAAACGGAGTTTTCCATAATTAATCAGTGACTAACAAAGACATAGATAATAATGAAGCTTTTATGTTTTTACTGGAGATTGGTGTGAAGTATTCTAAAGGTTACCTTTTTATTTAAGTTATTTTGAATATTTCTTGGAGAAGGGGGTCTTGTTAAAGTTAAAATTGAATCGATTGTTTGCTCTGATTCTAATCTGCTTATTCATTTTGCCTATGTCAACTGTAAGTGTTTTAGATGTCCCGAGGAATTTGTCTAACACTACAGAGGCTATTATTATTTCGGAAGGCCATTCTATTGGTGTTCCATTTTATTATCAGGTGAAAACCTACTATTGTGGCCCAGCTGCTTTGCAAATGGTTTTTGACTATTTTGGTGAGAATATTTCCCAGTTTGAGATTGCAGATGTTGCGCGCACAGTGCCTTACGTGACTTATACTGATGAACTTAGGAGAGCGGCTCATTTTAGCAACATGAGCACTTCTATGGGAAGCGAAATGCCAGAAAACATAACCGGATACACTGCCAGAAAGTTAGGATACGTTGCTTTTGAAATGTTCGGTATAACGCTGGATGAGTTAAAGGCCCTCATTGATTGGGATTTTCCCGTAATCTTGCTCATGAGGTGGGTTCCAGGGGAACCATATGGCCACTATAGAGTTGCTGTGGGCTATAATGCGACGCATATTTTCTTGCATGACCCATGGAATAATGTCCTTTGGGGCGGAGACTACGGCGGTCCGAACTTGCCTATGAATTACACCTTCTTTAACGAAATGTGGAACTATTCTGGTCGCTGGGGGTTATTTGTTTCTCCATGGAATGTTAAAATTGAAACGCCAAGCAACGTTTACGTTGGCCAAACCTTTACGGTTACGGTAACTGTTTCCTATGTTTGTCCTCCTCAAACTCCCATTTACATTTATGACACCTCTTCATGTAACGCGACAATAACCTTGCCGGAAGGATTAGTCCTCGCTGATAGTGAATCATTAACTAAAAACTTGGGAGAAATTTACGCTGGCGGTAGGGCTCAAACTTCTTGGATGGTGAGGGCTGAGCGTCTAGGAAACTATTCGATATCAGTTGAGGCGGAAGGGAAAATTACTGGATTTGTTGGAGGGAAGGCTGATGTTGGCCCAAGCTACCAATATGAAGATAGGATTGGCGGATACGGCTCAAGCTTTGTAAATGCAGAAGTTGCCTCGCACATATACATCGACTCAATCAAGCCAACTGAAGGTACTCCGGGAACAGAAGCCTTCATTTTCGGAGGGGGAGCTACTCCGAATGGAACAGTTGTTGCTCTTCTTAGTGGACCAGAAAACGTAACAGTTATAGTTAACATGACTTTAGGATGGACGGTAGCAGACACCGACGGGTTCTGGTCCATACCCTTCATCGTGCCTGATGCGCCCCCAGGAGAATACAAAATTTTTGTTCTCGATAACTCCACCCAAACAGGCGATGAAACTAAATTTTACGTGCTGCCGCCAACTCCAACCCAAATAAAGATAGAGAGTATTAAACCAGTTGAAGGATATCCCAATACTCTGGTTTTCATTGCCGGGCACGGAGCGACCCAAAAGGGCGAAGTGAAAATCTACTTTGACAATTTAAATGTTGCAAACATAATAGCATACGACGATGGAGGTTGGTCAACAATCTTCACCGTTCCGAATGTTAGCCCTGGAAACTACACAATTTTAGCATTAGACGTTGCATCAAGCACCTCCGATACTGTGACGTTTAGAGTGCTGGAAATCATTCAACGAAACGTTGGAGTCAAAGAAGGCGACTGGGCAAAATATAACATAACCTATTATTACTCAACAAATGATCCCGCAGTGCCAATTTCTCCACCTCCCATCTTCGCTGATATAGATTATTTATTAATAAGAATCATTTCAGTTGTGGGAACCAACGTCACCTATGAGTCTGTTATGCACTATAAGAATGGCACTGAACAGAGGAGCACTTCGTGGCTAGATATAACTACAGGCTTAACTTACTATGGAATTACGATGCCCTATGGACCAATTATTGCGGCAAACCTTACAGTAGGCGATCAAGTGTATCTCAATGCTTACGCCCCAACAATAAATTCAACAACTATAGCGTTCTACGCAGGTTTGCAAAGGGAGGTCAATTCTCTCCTATTAAAACCCGAAATCACCATTCCAGGCTATTATTATAAAAATGTTGTGGATTTTGAAATCCACTGGGACAGGATAAGCGGCATATTATGCGAACAAAGAGTGAACGCCAGCTACATAAACATTGAAAAAGGTTACGAGACCAGCATGTTTCTCCAAGTAGTTATAACAGAAACAAACATTTGGGCCAAACCAAGCATTATCAACGTGAAGGTAGGCTTCTGCCCGCACACGTTATGTTTGAAGAGTAGAGGCAGATGGGTAATTTGTATTGTTAGGCTTCCTGAGGGCTATACCGTGAAAGATGTTGATACGTCAACATTAATGCTAAACGGCACTATCAAGGGCGAAGTCATCAATAAAGCTGAAGGAAGTCGCTATTTAATAGTTAAATTTGACAGAAAGGCCATCATTGGACTCATTTCTAGGGAGATCGTTTGTGATAAGAAGTTTAGAGAAGCATCGCTAACAATAACTGGCGAATTCAAAGATGGAACAACATTTTCTGGTACAGCCAACATAAGAATAGTCATGCCGCCAAACAAACACGCCAAAGCTAAAGAATACATCACTTGCCCGCACTTCAAAAGATTGTACTTAATTTTCTACGGTGTTCCCAATTACTGCAAAATTGATAGCAAAGAATAAGCATTCAATGGCTTTAAGAGTTAATGATTGTTCATGTTTTTAATTCTGTTTATGAACTCCTCCCTCTCCTTTTCCACTTCTGCTATCCTCTGTTTTAGGAATTCGAGTTCTTCAGAGATTTCTTCAAGCCAGCCTTTTATGGCTTTTCTGCTCTCTTCAGTTGTCATTTCTGCGAGGTATTGTGAAACGTCTTGTGGTTTGCGTCTTTCTAGGGTGGCTAGTGGATAGTTAATTTTTGGTGGTTTTAGGAAGGGAAAAAAGTGTCTTGTGGTTCTTGGTTCCATAAGCTTCCCGCTTAAAGCTGTAGCAACCACGTTTTCGGCTGTTATTGACGGGGTTGAGTTTCCGATGTATCGGTGTATGCGTCTTCTGCCAATGCGAACTTGTGGATTTTGGAAAATGTTAACTTGTAGAACTGGTATTTGCGTGTAGCCCAAGTTTTTTAGGGCAAGCCACCGGTGCATTCCGTCAAGTATGACATTTGTCTTTTCATCGGTAACTATTGGGTATTTTAGAACGCCATCCTTTAGAATCTCCTTTTTCAACATCTCCAAATATAGAGGAGAACCTTTCTCGTGGGGCTTTAAGACGTCAATTGGCAAAAGCTCGATTTTAAACTCTTTTATCTTTTCAGCTTGAGTTGTGGTTGTCAACTATCACCCGCTCTTTAAAGGTTATTTAACAATTGTTGGAACCTCGATTTTTTCCGGCTCGTAATCCACGAGTTTTCCGGCCAAGAACTGTTCGTAGGCACCCAAATCCAATAGTCCGTGTCCACTGTAGTTCATGGCTATAACCTTTTTCTCACTCGTCTTTCGGCAACGCAGAGCCTCGTCTATTACAAATTTTAGGCTGTGGGCAGTTTCTGGTGCTATTATCAAGCCCTCTGCTTGAGCTAGTATATGGGCTGCTTGGAAGACTTCTGTTTGGTGGTAGGCAATTGAATGCATGTACCCTTTCTGGATTAGGTAGGATATTGAAGGCGCCATTCCATGGTACCTTAAGCCTCCGGCGTGGATTGGCGGACAAGCATAGCCGTGTCCTATTGTTAGCATTTTGAGCAGTGGCGTTAATTGGGCTGTGTCTCCAAAGTCGTATGTATAGACACCTTTTGTTGTGTGGGGAACAGCTTTAGACTCGCAAGCCACAAACTCCGTTTCAGCCTTGCCCTTAAGCTTATCCATCATGAACGGATAGCAGAAACCAGCATAATTAGAGCCTCCGCCTATGCACCCGCAGACAACGTCTGGGTACTCTCCAATAATCTCAAACTGTTTTTTTGCTTCCAAGCCTATGATGGTCTGATGCAACAGCACATGGTTTAGAACCGAGCCTAAAGAATACCTTGTATCCTCATGTGCAATTGTATCCTCAAGCGCCTCGCTTATGGCAATGCCCAAAGTTCCAGGATGATTTGGGTTCTCCTTCAAGAGTTTTCTGCCAAAGTTTGTCTGATCGCTTGGCGAAGGAAACATTTCAGCCCCATATAACTGTGCTATAGTTCTTCTGCCTGGCTTCTGCTGGTAGCTGACGCGGACCATGTATATGCGGCACTTTAAACCGAAGATTGTGCATGCGAAAGCTAGAGCTGTGCCCCACTGTCCAGCACCAGTCTCTGTCACAAGTCTTTTTATGCCTTGTTCCTTGTTGTAGTATGCTTGGGCTATGGCAGTGTTCGTCTTGTGGCTTCCAGTAGGGCTGAAATTCTCGCATTTAAAGTAGATTTTCGCCGGTGTTTTGAGAAACCTTTCAAGCCTCCTAGCTCTATAAAGCGGCGTTGGACGGGGCAGTCGCAAATAGGCGTCTAAAACCTCCTCTGGAATTTTTATGAAACGTTCTGTGGAAACCTCCTGCCTAATCAGTTCTTTTGCAAATATTCTTTCCAAGAGTTTTGGGTCTATTGGCGTTAGGGTTGTAGGGTCTAATGGTGGCGGAAGCGGCTCTGGCAAATCTGCTTGAATGTTGTACCATGCTGTGGGTATTTCATCAGCGCTCAGCATCGTGAAGTACTCGCCTTTTTGAACTTTAAGGCTCATTTTACATCTCCTCAGTACATTTTAGTACATGTGGGCATATAATAAAACAGTGAACATATTTATACTTTATTGCACAAAAAAGTACATTAGGCAGACGGAAACATGTGGAACACGATAAAAAAGCATTTTGAAAATTATCCGGAACGCCTAAAAGTAGCCAGAATCCTCGTAGAAAATGGGTTGAGCGTGAAAAATGGAAAGATATATCTTAATGAGATAGAGATTCCACCAACCCGCATAGCAAGAGTGGCGAGTGTAGATAGAAGAACAGTAAACGAGACAATAAACACTATAAGGGCAAACCGCGAGCTACGCCTAATATTCGAAGGTTTAAGGTCTGCTGGGCATTCCTTAAAGGAAATAGCAAAACACTTGGAGCTCGGTGTGGTGGAAATAACTCCGGTAGACGCCAGAATACCCGGCATATTAGCAAATTCAGCCATGATACTTGCAAAAAGTGGCTTGAGTATAAGGCAGGCTATTGTTGATGATCCGGAGCTTTCTCCAGAGCCGAAGCTGACACTTATTGTGGAGAAGAAAGTTCCAGGTGAGCTTATCCCAGAATTCTTAAAGGTTAAGGGCGTTGCCAAAGTCTCTGTCTACTAGACATGAGGGTTTTCAAAGGCTGTTATAATCCACTTTTCTCCACGCTTTTCAATATGCACAGTTACTGTGTGGTCCTCCTGAGTCGCCATCAACTTGTTCCATTGAGCAGTTGGAAGGTCTTTTGGAGTGGCTTCCACCCACTCGTATGTCGCGTTATCCAGGCGGAGAACAATGTGGGTTGTTCCATCCTCCACATACTCGTATTTGCCCTTAACTTTTGCGCTAACCTCTATTTCGGTTATTATGCCGAAAAGTTTTAGAAATTCCTGCCGAGTGGCGCGTACAAGCTGTTCGCTTGTCATGCCCTCCTCATGCATTTTTATGGCTATTTTGCTTGTTTCCTCCGCATCGACTATGGCAAAACCAGCAAGATAGATGGTTTCCTCCTTTCCACTTATGGCTTCCCGCCAGTAAATGGGCACATACCATGCAAGTCTGTAGTTGTCAGGGGATATTTGCACCGGATATAGGAGCGGCATTTCAGCGTCATACATGCCAGCTGCGGGTTTTGGAAGCCTTCCTTCAACGAGGTCTTCGGCTGTCATGCCTGAGATGTAGTTGGCTTGCTTGAAATCGTAGAAGAATATGCTGTTTCTTGTGGCTTTGAAAACGCCTGAAAGGGTTCGTCTATTGCCAATAGGGTTCACGCAGATTAAGGCTACGACATCACCTGTTTCTGGGTCTACGATGTAGCGTGTGTCCTCTGTCATCTCGAAGCGTTCTCGGCTGGGTGGGATAAACCACAGGAAGCCTCCAGCCCAATAATCAAAGCCTGTGCCCCTTTTGAAGTTCCCCATCTCGTTTATCATTTCTTCAAGCCAGTTCTCATCGTAAACTTGCGTAACCCAGTCTGGGATTTGAAGGAGCGACTCCGCTTGAGGGTAAAGGCTGCCCTCTTCATCATAAATTAATGGGGTCTCATAACGCCTGATAAGGTCGAAGCCAACATAATAGCGGGTTACGACATACGCTGTTTCGTTTGTTTCGAGATTCCATGTCACGTAGGCTACACCGTAACGATTTGAAATGTCGTTCATATAAGAGCGGAAGTGAACGTTATGGTCAAACCATAAAGATTCGCCAACCGCAAATTTCCTCTGCAAAATTTTAGGAGGCGCCAACGGATCTGTGGCGTCTATTACGACAAAGCCCTTCACATAGTTTTCAGCTATAACGTTTGTTGAACCTATAACCGCAACCCAGACCAGTTTGCCTTCCGGAGTTTTTGTAATGTGGCATCCTAAAACTTGAGTGTTGCTTCCAAACTCCGACATGTGACGTCGGGCTACTGAAATGGCAAGCTCCTCAGTGACAAGGCGCACCATGTTGTCCGGAATTTCCCTATCAAAGGGCAGTCCAGAACTCATATGGATAAAGTTGTTAAAGTATGCGGCGTTAGCCACCCTTTGAACCTGCCAAAAAACAATCATTGAGGATGCTGCAAGCAAGTAAACGAGAAACAAATGCCTAAAAGCCTCGCCCTAGCCTTCAATGAAATCTTCCACGGCAAACGCCTATAATGATAATAATAGTTCTTCTCAGCTTCTTCTGGACCAATCGGCTTTATGGAAAAGGCTGACTCCGCAAAGGCGACAAACAACCTAAGGAAAACAAGAAGATACACAAATACACTTAATGGAGGCTGGGAAAACTGGATTATAAAGAATAGAAACAAGCCTAATAGAAGCGAAATTATCCGTCTAGACTTTCTCCAGCTGTCTCTCTGTGGAGGTATTGGAATATACCAAACCACCGCCCAAATTAAAAGGAATATGAATAGGTTCACAGCCTACACCAACCTAATTGGTGTATGTGTCTGCTTGAAAGGTTTTGCTATCTTTTGCCCATACGTTCTAAAAGTTCATATTCGCGGCAAAACTCTTAATACCCCATTAAAAGCCCTAAATGCCAAAGGGGCATTAAACTATTTTGACGGGTGCTAAAATGGAATGTGAAAAGGAAACAAGGACTTTTTTGCAGGGAAGCGAAGCGTGTGTAGAGGCTGCGCTAACTGCTGGATGCAGATTTTTTGCTGGCTATCCCATTTCGCCAGCTAATGAGATTGCCGAGCACATGGCAGCGCGTCTTCCAAAGGTTGGCGGCATATTCCTACAAATGGAGGATGAGCTAGCCTCAATAGGGGCTGTTGTCGGCGCAAGCTGGTGTGGTGTTAAGGCAATGACGGCTACTTCTGGACCGGGCTTCAGCTTAATGCAAGAAACCATAGGCTGGGCTTTCATGACTGAAACGCCATGCGTCATCGTTGACGTTCAGAGGGTTGGACCCGGTACTGGTCAAGCGACCAAGTGTGCGCAGGGCGATGTTATGCAGGCGCGGTGGGGAACCCATGGCGATTACATGGCTGTTTCGCTTTGCCCCAACTCCGTCCAAGAAGTTTTTGAACTTAGTATTAGGGCGTTCAACCTTGCAGAAAAATATCGCACACCAGTCACTTTGCTAACAGATGAGACTACAGTGCATCTTAGAGAGCATTTAGTTATACCACCCTTGGAAAACATAGAGATAGTTAACCGCAAAAAGCCAAAGGCTGGAGAGCAAGTCTTCTTCGGCTTGGAGGATGTCGCACCCATGCCATCCATAGAGGAAGGGTTCAATGTAGCTGTTACTGGCTCAACCCACGACGAACGGGGGGTTAGATTTACTGCTGACCCAGTTGTGCATAGGCGGGTGATAGAGGCGATTAACAACAAGATAAGGAAAAACGTGGATGATATTGTGGAAGTGGAGAGCTACAACATTGAAGACTGCAAGGTGGGCATGGTGGCTTACGGCATTACCTCACGCGCAATCTATGAGGCTGTCGAAGAAGCAGAAAAAAGAGGTGTAAAAGTTGGCTATGTCCGCCTAAAAACCCTTTGGCCCTTCCCGGAAAAGCCGGTGCAGAGGCTTGCGGAAAACGCTGAAAAAATAATTGTGCCGGAAATGAATTTGGGGCAAATAGTCAACGAGATTAAAAGGGTTGCTGGCTGCACAGAGGTCGTTCCGCTCAACAAGATAGGCGGCGGCGAACTAATCACTCCAGAAGAGATTTTAGAAAAGATTTTGAAGGAGGCGCAATGAAAGATGGGTGAAAGGACATTCTCGCCTACTAACTACTTGAGACCGGGGTTACGTTTTCCCTTCTGCCCAGGCTGTGGGTTATACACCTTAAGCGACGCCTTTCTAAGAGCCGTTTTTGAGCTTGGCTACGACGATTTCAGAAAGTTCTGTTTCGTCAGCGGGATTGGCTGCTCTTCATGGATACCTTCGCCATATTATTTGGCGGATTCCATCCACACTTTGCATGGGAGAAGCATACCAGTGGCCACAAGCATAAAACTTCTGCGGCCAGAACTTAATGTAGTTGTTTTTGGCGGAGACGGCGACATTGTCGGGATTGGTATGGGCCACTTCATACATGCTGCAAGAAGAAACACCGACATTCTCGTTATAATGGGCAACAACATGATTTATGGAATGACCGGCGGCCAAGTAGCCCCTACAACGCCTTTAAAGACGAGGACAACCACGACACCTTATGGAAGCTTTGAGCACCCATTGGATGCCGCTAGAATTGCGGTTGCGGCTGGAGCCAATTATGCGGCAAGGTGGACAACCGCCCACTCCAAAGAGCTTAAAGAATGCTTTAAAAAAGCACTCCGAATGGACGGTTTCAGATTTATCGAAGTTGTCACCCAATGCCCAACAGCCTATGGCAGAAGGGCTGGATTCAAGGACATCGGGGAAATGCTGAAGTGGTTTAAAGAGAACGCTGTTCCTGCGGCAGAGGCAGAAAAAATGGGCGAAGAAGAGCTTGAAGGTAAAATTGTTGTCGGCGAGTTCATCCATAGAAGAAGGCTGACCCTTGTTGAAAGTGTTTATGCGGTTTTAAAGGAGACGCAGCAAGATGCCTAAAAGAATTGAAGTTATAATTGGTGGGCATGGCGGTCAAGGTGTTGTTTTAGCTGGGCAAATTTTGGGGAAGGCAGCCGCCTTTGAAGGGAAGAATGTTGTGCAAACACAAAGTTATGGTGCAGAAGCCCGTGGAAGCCTAGCCAAAAGCGAGGTAATAATATCAGAAAGCCGAATAGGCTTTCCAGCGGTCCGAAGATGCGATGTGCTTGTAGCTATGAATCAAGAGTCCCTTGAAAAGTACTGGCCCCTCTTGAAGGATGATGGCACATTAATAGTTGACAGCAGCGTTGAAAAATTCCCGGAAGTGAAAGCCAAAACCTTCAAAGTGCCAGCCGTTGAAACAGCCAGAAAAACTTTTGGAGAAAACCTATTCGCAAACATGGTTATCCTCGGGGCACTGGTGAAAATAACACAAGTTGTCAGCGTGGAATCCATGGAGATGAGCATAAGGGAAAGTGTTTCAGAGAAAACTTTAGAGACGAATTTAAACGCTTTTAAGAAAGGCTTGCAGCTCGTCTAGTGCCATTGGAGAGTTTGCCAAACCTTCAAACAAGTTTTATATGCCTTCAGCCGTTTAGGTTAGGTTTAAAAGGTGAAATGTCATGGTAGATTTCAGCTTCACCGAAGAGCAGGAACTTTTCCGCAAAGCAGTCCGCGAATGGTGCCGAAAAGAGCTTACACTGGAAAAGGTTAGAGAAATGGATAGCAAAGGGGAAATCCCAAGGGAAATTATCAAGGGATTGGCTGATTTAGGATTACTGCTTATGACCGTGCCGGAGGAGCATGGCGGGGCAGGCGCCGACTGGGTTACGGCTTGCATTGCGGCTGAAGAGTTGGGCTATGCGGACATCAGCATTGCAGTGCCGGTGCTCTTTTTAGTTGAGGGTTCATGGGGCTTTGTAACCGACAAGTACTGCACTGAGCAAGTTCGAGAAGAAGTGATAAGGAAGGCTGCTAGGGGCGAAGCCTTCATTGGCATAGCCTCAACAGAAGCGGGCGGAGGCTCAGATGTTGCAGCCATAAAGTCAACAGGCACAAAGGAAGAAGCCCATTGGATTTTAAATGGAGAGAAAACCTACATAAGCGGGACAGAAGAAGCAAAAAAATTTGGTGGGGGACACTTTACACTGGTTAGGACAGCGCCGCCGCCTCCAGGAGCATCCCACCGGGGCATAACAGCCTTCTACTTGCCAATAAATGCGCCGGGCGTGGAAGTTGGCAAACGCTTTGAGGAAATGGGGCGCATGGCAATTTCAACTGGAAGCATAGTTATGGACAATGTTAGGCTTTCAGACGCCTACCGCTTAGGCGAAGAGGGAAGAGGCTTCTACTTAACCATGGAAGGCTTCGACAATGCAAGGCTGCTGATAGGCGCCACCTGTTTGGGGGCTGCCCAAAAAGCCTTAGAACTTGGAATTGATTATATTAAAGAGCGACAAGCCTTTGGAAACCCCATTGGAAAGTATGAGGGCATCCAGTTTGACTTGGCGGACATGTGGGCTGAGCTTGAGGCTTTAAGGTCTCTTGTTTACCGAACAGCATGGATGAACGATGAAAAATATAAGCAGAGACGCTTCACACCACTAGAAGTCACAAAGTACGTTTCAGCGGTTAAGCTGAGGGTTCCACCCTTCGCCTTCAAAGTTTTTGAGCACGTGCTCTTATGGATGGGGGCTTGGGGCTACACAAAAGAATGCCCGCTAGAAATGGGACTACGGGGCATAATGTCCTACTACATCGGAGCTGAAGGCGCCATGAACATCCAACGAATCATCATAGCCAGAGAACTGCTGGGCAGAGACTACATACCATACAAATAACCCTTCTTTTCTATATCATATGTTGGGCTGCCTTTAATGAGCTATCAAATAAGGTGCGCTGTTTGTAAGCGAGAATCTCTAAGCCTAATAGACTATGAATGCCAAGAATGCGGAAGCCCGCTAGATGTGAAGCTTAACATAACCTTCAACATAGGAGACATCCAAACAGGTGTTCGTGGCGTTTGGCGTTACGCAAAATTCTTCCCCTATGTGAAGGCATCGGAAATTGTGACACTTGGCGAGGGCTGGACACCGCTGGTAAAGTTTTCAGAAAACCTCTACTTTAAGCTTGAAAACCTAAACCCAACAGGCTCCTTCAAGGATAGGGGCTCAACAGTTCTAATATCAGCTGTTCATAAGCAGATTAAGGCTTGCGGAGGCTATATTGCTGAGAACTCGTCTGGTAACGCTGGAGCTTCGATAGCGGCTTATGCTGCTCGCGCCGGGTTAAAAGCCAAGATATATGTGCCGGAAAATGTTTCTGGACCAAAATTCAACCAGATAATGTTTTACGGCGCAGAAGCCGTGAAAGTGGCTGATTCTAGAAGTCGTGTGGCCGATGAAGCAAAAAAGCCGGAAGCTGAAAAGTTTTATGTTGGGCACATTTTGCATCCCCTCTTCCGCGATGGAATAAGAAGCCTAGCCTACGAAATAGCCGAACAACTGGAGTGGAAGCCTCCGGAAAGGGTTTACCTTCCAGTTTCGGCTGGAACGCTGCTTTTAGGCGTTATAAACGGTTTTAGGCATTTGAAAGAGGCTGGCGTAATCAAGGACGTGCCGAAAATTGTGGCTTGCCAGACGAGGCAAGTCTCGCCCTTATACCACCGTTTTAAAGGCTTGCACTACCAGCCTCCAGAAAGGATAAATTCGATTGCAGATGCGCTGGTAAGCACAAACCCGCCACTTTTAGAGCTTATGGTTAAAAGTTTAAGGGAGGTTGACGGCGACGCCATACTGGTTGAAGAAGAGGAAATAATCCGATCCTTCAAAGAACTGGCTAAGATGGGATTTTATGTGGAGCCAAGCTCAGCAGTGGCTTACGCAGCCTACCAAAAGCAACTATGGAAAGAGGCAGCGGTGCGAAAAGAGAAAACAGTAATAATCTTGACTGGAACAGGACTGAAAACAACATTGGCGAACCTTTAAGTCCTCACGTTGATGGAAATTTGACCCACAACCCAATTTTGGTTTAATAACGCAAATCAAATGATTCCATCGCAAAACTCGCCAGAGCCTAACGAGTCTCCGTAGGGAGCGCTTCTCATTGCTGAAACTACTGCCTTTGCGGCAATAACCATAACCAACTATTATTTTAAAGTACAAAAGAAAATTCGCTGAGATGCCGAGCGTCTTTTCTGTTTTTATGAAATTGGACTTTGAATGTTTCTAATATGAAATTTGGTAAACGAAGCTATTTCGAAACGTGTTTAGTTAGGCGTTGTTAAGGAAAAATTTATATTGTAATGCTGTTTCTCATTGTGACGCATTAGGGGGTTGTTTGGTTTGTCATCGCCCGCATCAGCCGGAGTCCCAGTTCTAATATTAAAGGAAGGCTCAAGCCGCTCAAGGGGTAGGGAAGCCCAACACACAAACATTATGGCTGCCCGCATAATAGCCGAAACCGTGAAAAGCTCCCTTGGGCCAAAGGGTATGGACAAGATGCTCGTGGATAGTTTCGGCGACGTCACAATAACCAGTGACGGTCGCACAATTTTGGATGAGATGGATGTTCAGCATCCAGCCGCAAAAATGATGGTTGAAGTAGCTAAAACGCAGGACAATGAGGCTGGAGATGGAACAACTACAGCCGTTATTCTTGCTGGAGAATTACTGGCGAAGGCTGAGGAGCTTATTGGCAAAAACATTCACCCAACAATAATAATTGATGGTTATAAGAAAGCTTTAGAAAAGTCCCTTGAAATTCTGGAGAAGATAGCCATACCCGTCGACTTAAACTCTCAGGAATATTTACGGAAAGCCGCCATGACATCTATGGCGAGTAAGCTTGTAGCCGAGCATAGGGAGTACCTCGCCGATTTGGCTGTTAAGGCAATTCTGCAAGTTGCTGAAAGGGAAGGTAAAAAATACAAGGCGGATGTGGACGACGTCAAGGTTGAGAAGAAGCCTGGCGAATCCGTTAGGGATACGATGCTCATAAATGGCATAGTCCTAGACAAGGAAGTCGTCCACTCCGGCATGCCTAAACGTGTGGAAAATGCTAAAATCGCCTTGCTGGACTGCCCCTTAGAAATCGAGAAGACGGAGTTTGACGCTAAAATAAACATTGAAAGCCCCGAGCAGATGGACGCCTTCTTAAAACAGGAGGAAGCCATGCTAAAGGATATGGTGGAAAAGCTTGCCGCCATAGGCGCGAATGTTGTGCTTTGCCAGAAGGGCATAGATGACATGGCACAGCACTTCCTAGCCAGAAGGGGAATCCTTGCAGTGCGCCGTATCAAGAAGTCGGATATGGAGAAGTTGGCAAAAGCCACAGGTGGCAAAATAATAACTAATTTGGACGATGTGAGCCCAGCAGACTTGGGCTATGCAAGCCTTGTGGAAGAGCGGAAAATCGGCGACGACAAAATGACCTTTGTTGAAGGTTGCAAACATCCAAGGGCAGTCACCATCCTCATAAGGGGGGCAACAGAACGCATAGTGGAAGAGGCTGAACGCTCTGTGCATGACGCCCTATGCGTTGTCCGCGACATCGTTGAAGAACCAAAAGTCTTGGCTGGAGGAGGCGCCCCAGAACTAGAAATAGCCAAAGCCCTAAAGAAGTACGCTGAAACCCTTCCGGGAAGGGAACAATTAGCCGTTAAAAGCTTCGCAGAAGCCCTAGAGGCTATACCGGCAACACTTACTGAAAACGCTGGCTTAGATCCAATAGACATACTCTCCGAGCTTAGAGCCAAACACGAGAAGGGCGAAGCATGGGCTGGAATTGAAGTGCATTCTGGAAAAGTTCAAGACATGAAAGAAGCCGGAGTCTTTGAACCAATTTCCGTCAAAAAACAAGCGGTCAAGTCTGCAACTGAAGCCGCGTCAATGATTCTGAAAATCGACGACGTTATAGCTGCTGGAAAGGCTAAAACTCCCCCGATGCCGCCTAAGGGTCCACCCCAAGGCGAATATTAAGGCTCTGGGGAGTTGAACACGTCTAAAAAAGAGAAGAAAATCTTGGTTGGTCCTCCAAGGCTTACCCGTTTCGAGAAAGCCAGAGTAGTCGGCGCAAGAGCCCTCCAAATATCCATGGGCGCCCCGATCCTTGTTGATGTTTCTGAAGTCTATTCAAGCCCAATAGACATAGCCCTAAAAGAGCTTGAAGCTGGAATACTGCCCATAACAATTAGGCGGACGCTTCCAGACGGCACTTATCAGGATATTCCGCTCAAGTGGCTTCTAGAAGGAGAAAAGTAGTAAAGCTATAGTTGGAAGATTTTTCTGTCAAAGTTTGTTAAGAACTCTGCCCTACTCTTCTTTACAAGAACCATATCCTCAACCCGCAGGTAATATTCGCCAGCATGCCATAATTTGGGTTCTAAAGCGATCACCATGTTTTCGCAGATAACCCCATTGTATATTGGACTAAGCCATGGAGGTTCATGCACTTCAACGCCTATGCTGTGCCCAAGGTTTTTGGTTGGCAAACGTGCCCGTAAATATTTTCCATATCCAAGTCGGTCTAAGACGCTTTCTAAGAATGGGAAGAGATCACAAGCGCGCATGCTGCCGTCATATATTTTGTCCACTGTTTCGAGAACCGCTTGTTGAAGTGCTTCGTAACCCTTCGCAACTTCGGCTGTGGCGCTTCCAAAATAGAAGCTTCTTCCGAAATCAGAACAGTAGCCATCCATCACAAAACCAATGTCAAACGCTATGGACGTGCCTTTCACCAGTCCCTCATTTTTTGGGTAGATAAATGGGTTTGGAGAAACTTCAGAGCCAGATTTGACAAAACCCACCGTAGGAGGAAACGACACGCTAGAGGCCCCGTAAAGTTTCCCATAAAACTCCACCTCAATTTCTAGTTGACGCTGGGTCACGCCCTCCCTGATTTTTGGGATTACCGCCTCTAACACTTTGTCAGTCAGCCTCGCTACATTTCTAAGCTTCTCGATTTCTTCGGGCTCCTTAACAACCCTCAAGTTGTCCATGAAACCTTCAGCGTTGACAAACTTAACACGCTTAACAAGGCGGGTGATTTCCGTTATAGTTGTTCCCCAAACATGGTCGCCCAGCCCGATGACACCGCTTTTAAAATTCAAGTCTAACAGAACTTTCCTGAGCATATCACCATAACTTTCATCTTTCCTCAATATGCGGACATCTTTAATCCATGTTTCGCCTGTTTGTTCTAGCCAGCCTTCTGCAAGGGTCAAAACTGGTTCACCTGTTCTCGGCACAAAAACATTGTTTACATGACTTCCAAGGTCTATACCGTTGCGCCAGTCAATTAGGAGTCCTGTCAAGTACTGGAAGTTTTGGCATGAACCGAAAACAACTAGGTCAATGTTTTCTTCATCCATTTTTTTCTGAAGCCCGAGAAGCCTTCTTTTGAATCCTATGTTGCTTTTCAACTTCATTGTCTCCGGCTTGACATCAAACAGAGTTGCATGGTGTTTAAAGGTTTTCCCCTTCAAACCCTATTCCGCTGGCTTACTTTTAGCCAGTTCTTTAGCGCTTTCAAGAGTTTTTCTTATTCTTGTCCAGTGGGCTCCCTGCCAGTAGATTTGCCCGCATTTTGGGCACTGCCAAAACTCGTTGTAGTAGGCGAATGTAGTTTCTTCAACCTTGTCCTTAACGTTTTCCTTTGATGTTGGCTTTACTTGTGCGTTGCATTTTGGACAACGCGAGACAGCCATGTTTATGTCTAAGCTTATACCGAATTTCTTGGCTAGTTGCGCCAGCTTTTCAGCTTCTGTTCTGCCGTCTACGTAGAAGGCTTGGACGCCTTTTGCTGTGGCTTGCTGGTAAAGCTCTAAATCCCTCGTTAAGAGTATGCGCTTCTCCCTCTTTGCTATGGCAATTAATTGCACGTCGTCCAGTTTATTCGAGTATTTCACGTTGTGTCCCAGCATCCTAAGCCAACGGGTGAGTTTCCCAAGCATACCATCAACAATGAATTTCAAGGCTATTTTATTCCCCCGCTTTCGCCTGGGGTTTAATTATTTTTCCACATCCGGGTTTAGCCACTATTTCGCCTTCATCCATAACTAGTTTTCCGCCTACAAAAGTTTTGATAACCATGCCTTTGGCTGTTCTGCCATCGAAGGGTGAAAACTTCGCCTTAGAATGGAAACGCAAAGCATCAATCTTAACCTCTCTTTTCAAATCAACAGCCACCAAGTCGGCTCTAAAACCCTCCTTTAGGTTTCCAAAACCATCTAACCCAAAAATTCTCGATGGGTTCTCACTCATAAGCCTAACAACATCGGCTAGACCAAGCCTTCCAGCATTCACCTCAGTAAGCAGTAGCGGAAGGGTTGTTTCAAGCCCGGGAATGCCAACCTTAACATCCCAAACGCTGTCAGCATTTTTCTCCGCCAAAGTGTGGGGTGCATGGTCTGAACCCACCACGTCAATCCAACCGTTTTTCACGCCTTCCAGTAAAGCTGTGTTATGGCTTTTGCTTCGAAGCGGAGGCATTGTCAGAGCCAACATCCCAAAACGCCTAAAATCTTCAGCAGACAAGAGCAAATGATGGGGCGTAACCTCACACGTCACTGGTAGCCCCACCTTTTTCGCCGCAATCACTAGACTTAAGCCTTGCTTTGTGCTTATGTGGCAAAAGTGCACTCGCGCCCTTGCTTCTTCCACTATTTTTAGTACGCGTTTTACAGCTTTAGCTTCCACCCTTTCAGAATGAGCCTCGAGGAAAGCATCAACATCGTTTTTGCCTTCTAGCTTAAGCCTCTCTTCGACACTTTTAATCATGCTCTTGTCTTCGGCGTGCACAGCAATCGGGGTTCTTGAAGTCACCTTTTCGAAGGCTTCTGCAAGTGCACCGTCATCTTCTATGTTTAGTCCGCCCACCTGTTCGCTTAGGAAAAGCTTAAAAGCCATCGCGCCAGCGCCAATTATCTCGTCTATTTCATGTAGGCTTTTTGGGAACTCAGAGTAAAAGCCCACATTAACCAAAATCTTTTCCTCGGCTTTTTTCATCCTACTTTTCAAAGTTTCAGCGCTCATGGTCACTGGGTTGTTGTTGGGCATGTCCAACACCGTTGTGAAGCCGCCAGCTGCAGCGGCTGCCGTGCCGCTATAGAAGTCTTCTTTATAGGCTTTGCCCTCATCCCTCAGGTGCACATGAACGTCAATCAAGCCGGGCAAAACAAGAAGCCCCTTAAGGCTGATTTCAGCGTCAGCGTTAGGCATCTGCGGCTCTTTCCCAATTTTCGCTATTTTGCCGTTTTCGATAGCTAGGCAGCACTCTTTCACCTCGCCGTTCACATAGGCTTTTGGGTCTTTTAAGACGAGTTCAGCTTTCAACTTTCCACTCTTAGCTGGAAAATAAATGCTTAGAAGCTAAATAAATTTAGTCGAAAGCTTTTCAACGAAGCTTTTTTCGGTTACCGCTGCAACAACGCCTTTAACTTTTTCAAAAAGTGCTTCACTTACAATGCCTTTTTCTAGGGCTTTTTCAAGCTTTTCCATATCCACAATCTTCGTTTCGCCGCTTGAGCAGATGCAAACATCCACTTCTAAATCGATGTAACGAACTGCATCTGGGTATATTTCCACCGGCGTGTTTATGTTTATGTATGCGCCCTTCCACCGCCCGTTCCTTGAGAAGTAGTTGGTGGTTATGTACCAGTCGCCAAGCTTTGTTTCACTTGCCGCCTCGTCGCCAGCCTCTTTGGCTACGCCTAACCCGTCGTAAAAGCCGTCAGCTCTAATGGTTCTGCTGTATCTTAGTTCTTGGCTGTTTATGGCTTCTATTGTTGCGTGTCCAAGGTGGAAGACTGCGCCGCCTAGCTTAACGTGTTCCACATCAACCGTTGAGCCTTCCACTGGGAATTCTGGCTGAACATGCGCTTTTAGAAGTTCTTCAACCTCGCTTTTGCTTTGTCCCCTTTCCAGGAGTTTTTCAGCCATTTCTAGGGCTGCTGAAACCTTGTCGCCGCAGCTTTTGTAGAAGTGGTGTCCATCAATGGTTGGCGAAACAGAAGCCCTTAAAACGTCCAGCTTCGCTTTTGAAAGGCGTGGAAACTCAACATCCATAAAATGTAAGCCTTCAATAAGTAAGGCTGGCGCATTAGCCAAAGCAGCGCTCTCGTTTAAGGCTTTAATCTTTTCGGAGAGATTTGCCACCTCATTTTCCAAAACTGTTTTTGGCGTGTGGGCGGCTGGTTCCCGCCAAATTATCCCCCAACCATCTGGCGCCAACTTTTTTCCAAGCGTGTAAAGCTCAGCCCGTTTGTTTATGTCCCTAATTTTTAGGCTTACTCCACCGTTGCTTTCATGTGCCAGTATGGCGTAGTTCCCAACAATTTTAAGCTGAGTTGTCAAAACTGGAGTTTTTCTTCCTATGCGTTTTCTCGAGACTTGGACTATTACAGCTTTTCCAATCGGGTTTCGGCTTCCGCTGGAGGCTTCATATTTCGGCAGTAGTCCAACAACATCTTCACTTATTTTGACTTGAAATGCATCATTGCTCTCATCTATGATTGCGCCCTTGTATATGCCGTCCACGCTGGTGCTCCATTTTCTTGCTATGGCATCTTCAAATGTGGAGTGCAGAATTGTATGAAAGGCTTTTATGGCTTCTGGTTTGCCTAGTGCCACCACTCCTTGGAGGTCATGCCTATCCTTTATTTTTAGGTCTGGAGGTTCGTTGTTGTCTGGTACACCGAGCCGCGCCTTTATGGCTTGGGATGGCTGAACTATTTGGAAGCTATTTTCTAAAAGCAGTTTTGTCAAGGCTGTTGTGTATATTCCCCTAACCTTGGCTCTCAAGGCTAGCCGACCTTCTCAACCTTGTAAAGCCCGTTAAGGCGCTCAACATTGAATTTTACGCCTAGGAGGATTTCAGCCAGCCAAATGTTTGTTTCTAAATGGTCTGAAAGGGCTCTTGTCAAGTAGGCTGATTTCCCCCCTAGCTAAAGCCACATAAGGGATGAGCATGTCAGCCAAATGCACGTCAACAGTAGCCCTAGAAGAGATTTCAGCGTGAAGTTTTTCCGCGGCTTCAACTCCCACAGTCTCGCTTGTTTTTCCAAGCTCTCCAATGGAGTCTGCGCCGAGCACCGCGCCCCTATCTGTTTCAGCCCAAAGCACTAGGGAGCTCCCCTTCTGGAGGGAATTAGACCTGTCGTTCACGATTTGAATGTCAGCCTTTAACCCGTGTTTTTGGAGATAATTGTTGGCGGCTGTTGCTTGTCGTTCAGCCACCCGCCTATCCGCTAGGAAAGTGCATACCGAAACACCTTTAACATCTTTTATTTTGCCAAAATTTTCTAGGCATATGGGTTTAAGCTCCCTGCAAGGCTCAACCGTTAGGGTTGCCTCCCCCATGCCTTTTGGATAATAGCCATACTTGTGGACTGTTATTTCGGCGTTTACGCCCATTCGCCTCAAAACCGGTAGGAAAACGAACCGCATATAGTTTATTGTTGGCGAGTGGGAAACATCTGTTCCGCCTTTTGAGATGCGGAGGCGGATGCTGTTTTTTGCGAAGATGCAGATGGGTAACACGGTCATAATTAGCATCGGTATGCTTCCAGCAGTGCCGATCTCAGCCTCAAAAACCCCGCCTTTAACTTCCTTCGGCGTGAACCAGAGTTCCCGAGAGTTTAAAACAGCGCCTCTAACTTCGGCGTTGCAGAGTTTCGCCGCTGTCAAAACAGCCTCCAAATGCTGTGGTCTCAAGCCGGGTTGTGGGCGGTTCTGGCGTATATTGTATATGTGGATAGACTGCCCAAGAATGGAGGCTAGGGCTACTGAAAGCCTTAGGATGGTTCCGCTTCCGCTTTTCTGACTTCCATCAATCTCAATCAACGGTGGCTGGCTCCTTCGTTTAATGCTACAGCGGCTTTCACAGACAATAATTAAATACAGCTATAAGGGTATTAAGCATTTGAAGAGTGTGAACCTCCATGAGCACGGAGAAGGAGCGCATCCAAAAACTGGCGGAAAAAGTGGACGAACTGCTGGTGGTTTTAAACAATATAGCAGAAGACCTCAGAATAGTTTCAGCATCGCTGAGATCCATAGCTGTTTCGCAGTTTGCTCAACCACCACCAACAGTCCCGGTAACGCCAACGCCGGAGAAGCCAGAAGCAGAGAAACCCCTAGGCGTCGATGATGTTAAAATGATGTTCCCAGAAGATTTAGAAGGGCTTCTAAACTTTGAGGATAAGGGCGGATACATCAAAATCACGCCCCGCCAGTACTTGGGCGCAGAAAACTTCGCGAAAATAGCCCAAATAGCCCGAGGAGCTGGAGGAGACTACATAAGCGCTGGCAGGGAAAGCCACTTTCGCATACCGAAAAAGAAAGCAGTCTAATATCTTATTTCGAAGTCTCGAAACTTGCCAGTGTAATTCTCCCACTTTACATCCACTTTTGTCACTTTTGCACCGGGCGGTCCACACCTACAAAAATCTATAAGCTCTTTTACAACTGCTTTTTCGCCCTCGAAGACCGCCTCCACCCTACCGTCTGGAAGGTTTCGAACCCAACCCTTAACGCCGCGCATCTTAGCCTCATGTTTAGTTTCATACCTAAAAAACACTCCTTGGACGCGCCCACGGACAAACACGTGTGCCCTAACCTTCATGGCGCCCTGTTCCCCTAATGTTTTGCCAAAATTCTACAGCATTCAGCATTTATGAGCTTTCACTTTAACTTAACTCTCTCCACGGGGCGGTTTTGTCGTTGCACACACGCCTTTAAAAGGGATAAACGCCAAACCGCGTTCCGGAGGCTTAATCTTTGTTGGAAGATAGTCGTGGAAAGTTGTTGGTTTACGTTTCAAATGCTGGAACTCATAGAGAAAGGCGGAAAGCAGTGAGCGTTGCTGTTGAGAAGACTGCTAGAATGTTGAATTTGGGGGTTGAGGTTGTTCCATTAAAAGACGCAAGGGCACCAACCTACGTTTACTATAAGGATGGTGAGAACGAGCCCGTTCCACTTTACTGCGACAAGGAAAACAAAGATAGCATAGAAAAAGTTTGCACGGCATTAAGGAGCATGATGTTTGTCTTGTCTTTCCATCCAAAATTTTCGGCTTTAAAAAAGGTTAGAAAACAGATTATACGCTTTTCCTAAACTTTATGGACTGATTTTCAAGGGTTATCTCATAAATCTGATTAACATCGAAGTCTATGCCCAAACTCTCGTATTCCTGCTCTGTTAGGAAAAGTATTATCTTCGGAATTGTAAACTGCACGCGCCCCGGAAAGATTGGCAGTTGCTGTTGAAGGGCTTGGAGAACGTCTTGCACAACTTTTGCCTCTTCGGTTTGGGGTCTAATGGCAAACTGTGGGATTGGGCGTTCCTCAACAAGCTCTATGCGTTTCCCAAGGTTTCCATCAATGTCGCGAATTGACTCAATTTTGTTCACTCTAACACGAAACATGTTCATCCACGAAGAAGAGCGCATAACAGCTATTTAAGGGCTTTAGGCGTTATCTGCCTATTCCATTTCGATGGTGGCTGGAGGCTTAGGCGTAACATCATAGTAAACCGCTGAAACATTTGGACACTTTTCAATAATCTCGTTTGCCGCCCTCTCCAGAACCTTCCAAGATATTTCTGAAACCTGTGCTGTTAGGAAGTCTTTTGTCTGCACGGCTCTTATGCTTATCACGTAGGGCTTTTTCTCTGGCGTTTCCTTAACAGCGTAGAGCACCCTTGTTATTGTCGGGTTTTCGCTGGTTATCCTCGCCTGCAACGAGATAAGCTTCGGTATATCAGCTTGGTAGACTTTGCTCTCCGCCGTTTCAGCCTTTACACCAACTACTTTTCCGTAACGCCTCTCACCGCCCTTCACGCCTGTAGCTTTGTCTCTGAAAATCTTCACGTGAACATTCCGTGATGGCACGTTTAAGAGACGCGCCGCTGTTTCCTTCACGTGGGATGTTGAAGGCTCCACTGGCGCCTCCTCGTTGTCTATGATTGCCGCGAAGTACTGACTTGGCTTATACTCAGCGAGGGCGCTTTCAACTATTGTTGTCGTCCTTTTCAACGCCTCCAACTTGTCCAAGCGGATTTCGCCCACAACTCGAACTGATAAGCCTGGTCCCGGGAAAGGTTGCCTCTCAGAAGCTTCTGGCGGCAAGCCTAGATGTCTAGCAACCATCCGCACTTGCTCCTTGTAAAGCGTCAACAACGGTTCAACAACTTTGAAACCGAATCTTTCCATGGGGTTTATGCCTATCTGCTCCAAAACATTGTGCTGGGTTTTCACGCCGCCAACAGTCTCCACAACGTCCGCGCGGATTGTACCCTGCACAAGAACACGGCAATTTTCCTTCTTCGCTGTTTCACTCAGGACTGTGTAGAAGGTTTCACGGAACTTTTTTCGCTTTTCCTCTGCATCGTGTAAGCCTTTCATGGCGTTTAAGAAGCGCTCTTGAACATTAACTATTTTAACTGGCACTTTGAATGGTTCTTTGTAAAGGATTTCGGCAACTCTTTCTGGTTCGCCCTCCCGCATGAAGGCGTCGTCTAAAATCACGCAGACGAGGTTTTCGCCTATAGCCCTGCGGGTTAGAACAGCACATGTTGTGCTGTCGACTCCGCCAGAAACCGCCACTAATGCCTTTTCATTGCCTATAGCCTTCTTTATCTCTATGACTTGCGCTTCAACAAATTTTTCTGGGTTAAAGCTTTCCATACGACTTCGAACTCCTTCAACTTTTAGGTGATTAACTGATTTACTATTTCGCGGTTTATGTATTTACCGCCCCTAGGCACTTTTAAAACACCGGAAAGCCTTTTAAGCGCTTCAAAAGAGACGGGGGTTTCAAGTTCACAGAAGTTTGTGAACCTTATAAACGTGGCTTTCCTCCTACCTTTTAGAAAAGCTAGATATTCCGTGTAAGAGTTTATGCATGTTTCATCGCCATATTTTTCCCAAAGTTCTTTAGAGTCGCCAGCGGCTCGCTCTAGGAAATCTGCAACTCCCTTAATCTGCATTGACGGACGCTTAACATAAAACAATAATTTTTCAGCCCTTTTTGGTCCGACAAGGTTTCTCCGAACAAAAGCGTGGGTTTTCTCGCCGCGTTTACACCTTTCACAAAGCCTACTCCACCACTTCTCGTCAGAGAGCAAAATAAACCCGTACCGTTCATCCGTCAAACCAGCAAACCACCTTGCATCAACATGGTTATTTAGGTTTTAGAAATAATATTTTTGGTTAAATCACGCCCACCGCCCGAACAAAATTTCACTTTTTAGGCATCAAAAACCAAAAGGAAGCCAGACGAGTTTGAAATAGATTTTTAAAAACAGCCATCCGTTTAAGCTTGAAAAGTGCGGAAAAGCCCCTCTCCTTGACCGTTAAAGTTTTTCTACATCACCGTGTCATTTTCTTTAGCGGATAGGAGGGTTTCCTCTGAAGCTAGATGAGGCGAAAGCCTTAGCCGACGCTTTAAACGAGTTAAATGATAGCTATGCCGATTTTCTTCAGTCCTTAAGTGGCACAGTAAGAGAGGCGAAAGCTTCAAAAAAGCTTTGGAAAAACGGCAACAAGCCATGGCTCATTAAGCTGGGCTTAGCCCTAATAGTTTTTCCAGAACCCGTCCTAAGCGATGTGTTGGGAAGTCTCCTAATAGCTGCTGGAACTGTTCAAGAGGGAATTCGCCGCCGCGCCATACACGTTGAGGACATACCTAAAACATTTCAAAACGTTATGAAGGAGCTTAGGGCTTCGGAGGAGCACACAATTGGAAAGTTTGTTTAAATCTTATATTTAGAGCATGTTATAAGTATAACATATTTAGGGGCGGAGAAGCATGAAACTCGTAACGGTGCTGTTACCCGAAGCCTATTTGGAAGGATTAGATGAGCTAGTAAGGGCGAACATGTATCCGAGCAGAAGCGCAGCAATAAGGTCTGCTGTCAGAGACTTGCTCAAAAAAGAGCTTTGGGAAAGGAAGGAACGCTAACCCCATAATCCCCTTTCATTTAATGCTCATGGCAATGTCCCTAATCCTTTTGGCTGTTTCAGCCGGATTCTCAGAAAGAGTTATCGCCCGCCCCACAATGAGGTAATAGGCTCCAGCCTTTAGGGCAGATTCTATCTCGCCTCCTTGGACGCCTACGCCGGGCGAATAAATTGGGGTTCTCCCGCCGAGAACCGCATGCACTTCTCTTATTTTTTCAGGGTAGGTGGCTCCAACCACAACACCGTCTGCACCCCATTTTAGGGCTTTTTCTGCAAAAACAACGTATTGTGACTTTTTCTGTCCACTTTCTGTGTCCACTACAATCTGTCCGTAGCCTTCTTCAGCGCCTTTATGGCTCATGTAGGCAAGCAAGATAACGCCTTTGCGCCAATTTTTTGCAACTTCGAAGATTGGTTTTAGGCCCTCCTCCCATCCAACGAAGGGGTTGGCAATTAAAGCGTCAAAGCCAGCCTCATAATAGTATTCGGCTATTACTTGGTTTGTTGAACCTATGTCGTTTACCTTGCAGTCCATTATTGTGAGGAGACCTTTTTCATGCGCCTTTTCTAAGAGTTTTTGGATGCCGTTGAAGATTCCCAGTGGCAGAACCAAGTGATGGTTTATTTTGACAGCGCAAATGTAGGGACTTACAGCCTCAATAATGTTTTCCGCCCTTTTGTAGAAGCTTTTGCGGTTTTCCGGCTTTTCGTAAGGAAAGTCTAAAGCCAGAACAATGTTTGACTCCCTTTTTCTGGCGGCTTCAGCCATTTTCTCTCGGAAAGACAAGCCTAAAGCACCAAGAACCTATTTTGGAGTTGCACTAAAAACCTTTATCATCTCTATTTCTCCGCCGCAGCACACCTTAATGTATTCTAGGGCTGTTTTCACCGCCTCTTCAAGTTGCTGGTGGGTTATTCCCGGCGCACCGTACGCCACTAAAAGTATTTTCTTTGTTTCTGGTGTGATTTTTGTCTGGTCTGCGTCTCTGTGGGGGTATATGCACAAAACCCTTATGGTGTCAGCGAAAACAAGCATGTTGCTTTTTAAAGCCATTGGCTTTTCCATTCCAATGCCCGCAAACGCCTCACCTTTTTCAGCAAACCGCACATTGAAGGGCGG
This sequence comes from Bathyarchaeia archaeon, assembly GCA_038882655.1. Lineage (GTDB taxonomy): Archaea > Thermoproteota > Bathyarchaeia > Bathyarchaeales > Bathycorpusculaceae > JAGTQI01. The sequence continues at coordinate 76,575 of JAVZNT010000002.1, forward strand.
ATGGAGCGCGCCCCTGTCGAAACCGCTTATCGGGATTATCGTCTTCATAGAAGCCAAATTGTAGGCGTCCACAGCCGTTGAAATGGGTGGAAGCTCGCCGCCATGCAAAACTCGCCTCAGCAGCGCTTCACCAGAAGGTCTCGTTTTAGTTGGGTCTATGCCTAGTTGCCAGTAAAAGTCTCTGTAGGCTCTAACGGTTGGGTTTTCCTTGAGCCCCTCCACACTATGTTGAGCTCTGGCTTCCGCGTATAAGGCTTTTTTAAGCTCTTTTATTTTCTGGTTTTCCCTTTCCACCCTAACGTTGTTTATTGTTCCTATGCTTATGGCTAGTTGTGGAAATTTTGAGGCAACTTCGGCGCACCAGTAAACTGTGACGGGCTGCATTTTGCTCAGCTAATAACTTCAGTGATAAGGTTAAATATTTTTAATGGCTTAGGCAGTCTTCCTTTGAAGTTGGCTGTCTGAAATGATTGGCGAGTTGGCTGCCCTTGGGGCGGCCTTATGCTGGACCTTTTCAGCCGTGCTTTACAAGAAGGCTTTAGCTGAGACAAAGCCTATACCGGCGAATGTTGTGCGATGTGCTGGGACAAGTCTTGTTCTTGTTTTGTTTTTCGCTCTATTTGGGAAAATTCATGTTTTCGCAAGTTTGCCGGTTCACGTGATTCTTTTAGCCTCTATCAGTGGCATAATCGGGTTGGGGTTAGGTGACACGCTTTACATGAACAGTCTTGAAATTCTTGGAGTTGCACGGGCTGTTCCAATAACGTGCACGTATCCCCTTTTCAGTCTTGTTTGGGCTTACTTTTTCGCAGGCGAAATCATCACGCTACCGGTTGTCCTTGGCGCTTTAGCAATTGTTTTTGGAATTTGGCTTTTAACTAGCGGAGAAGAAAAGTACAAAATAAACAATAACGGGCGTTGGATTAAGCTTCGCATTAGAGGTTTTGTCTTTGCATTGACAACGGCTATTGCATGGTCTGTTAGCATTTCAATGATTAATTTGGCTGTTAAAGCATCTTCTGGTTTGGAGCAAGCCTACGCCATAAACACCCTTCGACTCGTGGCGGTGGCAGTTTTTCTGATAGCTTTAGTACCCTTTGGCAGTGTGAAACGTTTCGTTCGAGGGATGCTGTTGAAGACTGCGGGTATGCTCTTGGCTGGAGGCTTAATAGCCATAGGATTGGGATGGTTCTTTTTAACAACCAGCTTCATTTACATTCCCGAGGCGCAAGCCGTGCCAATATCTTCGACAACACCTTTGTTTTCGGCTTTGTCGGGCGTGGTTTTTCTACGGGAAAAGGTTACGGCTAGAATTGCTATAGGCTCCATCATGGTTGTGGCTGGAATCTTTTTGGTCTTCGTAGATTAGCCCCCGTTTTTCATAAGTTTGTTGAAAAGGTTTATATGGTTGAACCTTGAATCCTCGGTGTGGGTCGTGGAGACCCAACTTAGTGAGATTGGAAAAATTTCTGAAAAACAAAGCGTAAAACCCCTTTCCATTCTGAAGGAGACAGAGAATCGCCACAAACTGCTTTCAAAGCCAGAATTGTCAGCTGTTGTCAAGATTGAGGCAAGTCTGCTGAAGGGTGCTAGGCGCTACTTTGAAGAACACGGCTTCGTCGAGATTGTTGTTCCCCACTTAACAAGGGCGACTGGCGCGTGTGAAAATATCGCCACAATGTTTGAGGTGGACTATTTTGGCAGAAGACGATACTTAAGCCAAACAGCCCAGCTCTACTTAGAGGTTTTAACGCCTTTCCTTGGCAAGGTCTGGTGTATTGGACCCAGTTTCAGGGCTGAGCCTTCAGTGGACGAGCGCCACTTGGTGGAGTTCAACTTAATAGAGTTGGAGTTCGCCGGAGACTTTAGGCAACTTCTAGAGCACATTGAAGGCGTAATATGTTCGATGGTGGGCTGTGTGCTTGCCGAACGCGGGAAGGAGCTGGAGCTTCTAGGCGTGGATTTGGAACGTTTAAAACGGGTTAGGAAGCCCTTCGAAAAAATAACCTACACGGAAGCTGTTGGCTTGCTGGCTGATTATGGCGTCAAATGGGGCGACGACCTAAAAAGCATGCATGAAAAAGCTCTTGTCCAGATGGTTGGCAATAAGCCACTGTTTGTAACTCACTTTCCAAAAGCCATAAAATTTTTCAACATGCGGGAAAACGACGAAAACCCAAACATCGTCAACAGCGCCGATTTGCTTCTGCCCATGAGTGGGGAAGCCGTCGGAGCAGCGGAAAGGGAATACCGCTACGAGAGGCTTTACGAGAGGCTTGTCAACTCAACAATGTTTAGGCAGCTTGTCGAAAAGGGCGGAAGCATAGAAGACTTTGACTGGTACTTGGAATTTTACAAGGAACACAGCGTTTTACATTCTGGCTGTGGCATAGGGCTAAACAGAGTAACACAGTTTGTCTTAGGCGATGATGACATTCGGGCGACCACAGCGTTTCCGCTGAACAAAGAATCAATCCTATAATCCACCCACATCCTCTCTTTCTTTTTACTACTATACCCTAAAAGCGGTACAGTTTTATACTGGCATGTTTCTAGAGGTGAAACTTGGCGGACTGGAAGGGAAAGGCGTTCACATGTCTGTATCTCCAAGCGTTCGCGAAGTTCTTGCTAGGCGGATTGCTGGCGAGATTATCCTCTCCAACAAGCCGGGAGCCACTATGCGGAAGTGGCGGGAGCTCTTCGGTGTTTCCCAGACAACACTTTCGGATAAGATGATTCTTTCGCCTTCTGTAATAAGTGACTATGAAAGCGGGAGACGGAAAAGTCCGGGAACAAAGTTTGTGCGCCGTTTTGTTTGGGCACTGTTGAAGATTGATGAGGAGCGTGGGAGCCGCTTCATCCGCGAATTCGCAAAACTCACAAGTTCGCCAAGTATGGCTGTTGTGGATTTGCGGGAGTTCCCCATCCCAGTGCGCGTGGAATATTTGTGTAAAGCCATTAAAGGCGAGATTGTGGCTTGTTCCAGCCTAAACGTTAGGGATGTTTTGGGCTATACGGTTGTGGACAGCAAGAAGACCATTGAGACGCTTTCGGGTTTTGAGTATTCCCAGCTTTTCGGCGCCACAACAGAGCGCGCATTAATCTTCACTAATATTGGGGATGAGAACTCGCCTATGATGCTTGTCCGCATGAGCAGCCTAAAACCAAAAGTCGTTGTTTTTCATGGCGCGAAGCCAGACGAATATTCTATTAGACTTGCGGAGTACGACCGCATACCTCTAATTTATTCGGCTCTGCCAACGGTTGAGCAGCTTGTAAAGTCCCTAAGGAAGCTTTACCGCATAGCCCTAAGAAGGAAGCTTGGCAAAGCAGTCCGCCCACCCCCAAAAGTAAGCACATAAACATGCGTCTAGGCGAGGTTTAGGCCTTGATAAAGGTTGGGTGTTGCGGCTTCCCAACATCCATGAAACGCTACTTCGAAAACTACAACCTAGTGGAGCTGAACAGCACATTCTACGAGTATCCAAGGCTGGAAACTGTCGTGGGATGGCGGGAAAAAGCACCGGAAAACTTCGAATTCACGGTTAAAGCCCACCAAGACATAAGCCACAAGGCGAAAATGCGACTAGACGAAACAAGCCAGCAAGCCTTCGAAACCATGAAAAAAATATGCAAAACATTAAAGGCAAAAATACTGTTGATTCAAACACCGGGCTCCTTCCGCCCAGACAAGCTCGGTGAAGCAGAAAAATTCTTTAGAGCTGTGGATCGTGAAGGTTTAACGCTTGTTTGGGAAACCCGCGGATCGGAATGGGAGAAACCAGAAGTTTATGAGAGGCTAAGGCAGGTTTTAAGTAGCCTTGACATTGTGCATGTGACAGACCCGTTTAGGGTTTTGCCAGCCTACATAAGCCAAACCGCCTATTTCAGACTGCACGGCTTAGGCGAAGGACTATACTACTACCAGTATACAGACGAAGAGCTGAAGCGGCTTGCAGAAACCGCCAAAACCTTCGAAGCGAAGGGCAAAACGGTCTATGTGCTTTTCAATAACCTCGCCATGTTCGATGATGGGTTACGCTTTACGCAGTACCTTTCAAGCGAAAGATTCCCAAAAATCACGGGCTCTGTTGGCTTGGAATCTGTAAAAAGCGTGATTAAAAAAACACGTTATCCAGCGCCGAAAAGCATGTTGGTTAAGAAGGTTGGCTGGAGGCTTGTGGAAATAGAAGAAGGCAAACAGGTTAGGCTTGCGGAGCTGCTGGCGGAACTGCCATCAAAAACGTATAAAAACGCGGAAGAGCTCCTAAAAAAGTTGAAAGCCGCTAAAAAGCTGGACTAAACAGCCAAGCCCAACTCCAGAATTTTCGCCTTCAGCAGTCTAAAGTCTCCGATGAGTAGTTGCTTGTATTTGGCGCTGTAAAGCCCAGCTGCCGGATGCATTGTTGGAAAAACCACCACAACCAAACCTAACACATTCGCGTTGTAAAATTTTCCCCTAGCCTCCGTTATGCCTCGAAAGGGTATTCCAGCCTTTGCGAAAATGTAGGCTGTTGAATAATTCCCAAGAGTGACTATGAGTTTTGGCTTTATAGTCCTTATCTGCCGTTCCAAGAATGGTGTGCAAGCCTCAATTTCGGCCGGTGCTGGCTCGCGGTTTGCGGGCGGGCGGCACTTCAAAACATTCCCAATAAAGACCTGATTCCGCAAAAGACCAGCCTCAGCCAAAAGCGTATCCAGAAACTTTCCAGCAGCCCCAACGAAGGGTTTGCCCTTAACGTCTTCCCAGTAGCCCGGCGCTTCACCCACGAACAGCACTTTTGCATTTGGGTCACCATCGCCCGGAACAGCGTTTTTGCGGGCTCTCCAAAGACCACACCGTGTGCAACCCTTAACTTCTGAAGCAATAGCCTCGATAACCGCTTTTATAGACAAGTCAAGGCACTCCAGCAATTAAGATAGTTATGGGCAAAATATTTATTAGCATTGTTAATCTTGCCGTATGAATGTTGGAGGCTTCAATTCTTGACGAGTCTTTTGAAAATTGCAAGGAAATTTGTGGATGAAAGGTTCGTGGGCTGCGATGATGTTTTGGGCGTTTTGTTGGAAGGCTCCGCCGCCATCGGAGTAAGAGACAAGTTTGTAAATTTGGATTTTGAAGTTATAATTACAGAGGAACGTTACAGGGAGGGCGTTTTCTTAACCGATGAAACCATATATGAAGGTGTTGAGGTTTGCTGGGGATGGACCCCTTTCAAAAGGCTAGAATCCAAACTAAACGGTTGGCAAAACGACATTAATCTCTGAGTATACTCCACATCAAAAATAATGCACGACCCCACTTGGAAAGTGAGCCGCCTACTAGAGAAGTTTAGGAGGTACCCCGAAGACATTCGGAGGGAGAAAATGTTCTCCTATTTTTACTATGGTTGGGCGGAGGCACCATACAACTTCGAAAAGGCACTAATGAGAAAAGACCTAATTACTGCGCAGCTCTTTCTAAACAACGCTGTAGAAATATTTACGGCCCTCCTTTTCATCATCAACCACAATTTTGTCCCATATCGGAAATGGAGGCTTCGCGAACTGCAAAAATTGGAAAAGAAACCAGAGAAATATGAAGAAAAGATAAGGCAACTGGTCCAAACAAACAGTTTTGACAGCGAGACCTTCAACTTAAAACACAAAATAGTCCAAGAAGTTGTTGACAAACTGAGAGAACTTCTAATTTAAGAGGGGGTTCCCTCCGAAAGAGTCGGAAATAAAATGTGGAGGTATGAGCCCAAATATCAGCCTTCAGTATAGTTTATCTGCTTGAACTTTTAGGCGCTTTGTGTAAGCTTGGGTTCCCATTTAAGGGCGTCTCTTATTTTTCTTGTTGAAACAGAAGGCTCACACGCTACGTTAAAAACTTGACCGTAAGCTTTACTGTTTAATGTCGCTAGGATGAAAGCTTGAACAACATCCTTAACGTGTATTTCGCCTTCTCCTGGAGGTTCGAAAACGTATCCAATTCTTAAGGCGGTTACTGGCAACCCATATTCGCTATTATATAGAAGGCATAGGCGCTCTGTTACAAATTTTATTATTCCATATGCTGGCCCAGGGTCTCCTCTGAAAAGTTCTGGTTTGCAGACGCTTTCTTCATCCACAACCTCTGCGCTTCCATTTCCGTAAACTGCGGTGCTGCTTGCAAACAAGAAGTGTTTAATTCCCTCAGACTTCGCCTCCTCTAAAAGGTTTAGGGTTCCCTTAATGTTAACATAAAACAGATCTGGCAAAGGGATTTTGTGCTTCCATGTAGCTCCGTCCCAATTCAAACCTAAATGGTAAACCGCGTCCACGCCTCTAATGGCTTGCCGCACAATATCCTTGTCAACCATGCCCTCACGTAAATCATCGCTTCCAACACCGAAAAACTCCACCTTTTCCTTATACTCTATCAACTCTCCGTATCGAACATCGAGAACTCTAACAAGCCAATTTTTATTCAATAGGGCACGTACAAGCCTAGAGCCGATAAAACCTCCTCCGCCAGCAACTAACACTTTCAATTCTCACTCACCTTCTTACAATTATAAACAAAGAACGTATCATATTTTACTTTACATATTCCTAGATCTAGCTGTTGACAAAATCTATAGAGGGGAGAGTCGCTATTGGCTTTTTTCTCTGCCAAAGATCATAGAAAATCTAGAAGGGGAGGGGGGTCACCTTAGGCTATTTTTCTCAATCATTTTCCCGTGTAGTAAAATTCTATAGAGGGGTAGTGTTTTTGTTAAGCCGATCTGTCAACAAATATGATTTGCCATGCCAAAATTCTAGAGAGGGGCTATCAATTTTGTAGTTTGCCACTATCAGCAAAATTGACGTTTACAGCATACGCTTTAAGGCTTCTGCGCCCCGCATTCCGGACTGAATACCTAATCCTTTAGCCCTTGTTGTGGCAGCTTTAACCTCAGCCTTCAAAACATCCTCGAAGGTTTTTACTCCGGTCACCATGGCAGCGGCTACGCCTAAGCGTTCTGCAGCCTCAACGTTTAGGAAGCCGCACATGACAAAGCCCTTCTCCGCCATGATTAGCAGTAGTGGAGAAGAGTCTGGGAGCTCAACCCTAACGCCCAAACACATTTTTTCGCCAACCTTAACCTGAGCCACATTTATCAAGGCTGCCGCCCTCCACAGCCCCTATGCTATGTTGTAATTTTTAAATAAGAATTACCACACAGAAAAAGCGAAACAACATGCTGACAAAACTCAAAGCCAAAGTGCAATCAGCCATAAAAACACAAGCCAAAGCAGCCAACAAATTAGGGTTGACGCCAAACATCGTAAGCGGCATGGGCATCGTTTTAGCCCTCCTATCGGCAACAGCCTATGCCAATGGACGTCAAACAATAACGTTGACTTTGGCTGTTGTTCTGCTGCTTCTTTCGGGATACTGCGACATACTAGACGGTGCCTTGGCAAGGCTATTCCAAAAGGCAACGCCTTTCGGAGGCTTTTTGGACTCGCTTCTCGATAGGTATGCGGACTCGGCAGTTTACCTAGGCATAATATTAGGCGGTTTATGCTCGGTGTTGTGGGGTCTCATAGCCCTTATGGGCTCTTTGCTGGTGAGCTATTCCCGCGCCAGAGCAGAAGCAGCAGGCATAAAAATGGAGACGATTGGCTTGGCTGAAAGAGCCGAACGCATAATCATAATCGCGGTTGCAAGCATAGCCGAAATATTCTTTGTAGGTGTTATGGAAGCCGGCATGATATTTTTGGCGGTGCTCACAAACTTGACAGTGCTCCAAAGAAGCCTATACGCGCATAAAGCGTTAAAGAAGAAAGGAGAAACTGAAAGCTAGAACCTTCTGCCAATGCGGAGCTTGCGCTCTTCTCTGGCGCGAACCTTCACAATGCCGTAATGAACAGCGCATGAAACACAATAATATTTCGTGTCAACAGGTGCAGAAATGTAAGCGCCTTTCTGGCGAAGCTCCTTCGCCAAAGCGGGGTCAACCAAAGAAAGCCTCCGCGTAACCTTTTTGGCTTTATCCCGTGGCACGAGTTCCCCACAGTTGGCGCACTGGACAAAACCGCTCCTACCCTTGGAGCCTTTTGACCTTCCACGGCTTTTTCTCTTGTATGGCATAACACAACCCACAAGCTATCCTATGCATGTTATACCAATGCACGCCTATATATCTGTTCTCAATTTCAAAATACAAGCAATGTTAGCCCTAGAATCAATTCTGGGGACAATCTTTCCAGCAGACGACGTAAACAAAGTTGTGACGCCTGGACCATGCCCAGATGTTACACAATTTGTGTGGACAACTATGCCCACCGAAACCGCGCCTTTACGGTAGATCCGCCCATAAGAATGGTCCGCGTCCAATATGGCTACCAAGTCGCCGAGTTTCAAATCGTCAAGTCCATACTCCTTCCTTGTGGCTTCATCGAAAAGCTGTATGTCGTAATCACCAGAATACGTTTGATTAGCGCCCAAGCCAGAACCCATAATCGCCGCCGGAATAACATGTGTAACTGGAACCTCCAATTTGTCGCCAACAGGTTTCGGGTCTAAAGCCTCCAAGAAACGGGGGTCCATATTCATAACCTTAATGTCTGGAAAATCCACAAGCTTCAAGCCAACGCCGAAAGCCCTCACCAACACCTTATCGCCCAACATAAGTTTCTCAAGGGTTTCAGGCTGAAAATCTACAAGAACATGCTCTATCCCACCATGCTTGCCTGTGACAACACCCTTCGCACCTTTAGCATCACCGGAAACCACAACAGCTTCATTCCCAACGCATGAAAGCACGTTTAGGGCTGTGTTCGCACCTCTACCAAAAGTGGGATCATTTTCCTTATTTTCTATGCTCACGCCAGGCTCAACATGGTCGGCTTCCCAGCCGCAAGCCAGGTCGCCAACCCTCACGTTGTAGGTTATGCCTCCAACGCCTGGCAAGACCATTGGTACTCCTTCGGCTGAAATGTTGTATACGCCTCTTCCATAAATTGGGCTTGCAATCTCGCCCACAACAGAAATCTTAATAAGCTTATCAACATTCGTCTTTAACATGGCTTTCTCCTCGACGATTAAAGTCAACACCAGTCTTGAATAATAAGTTTCCCCTCTAAATGATGTAATCGCTTGGAACATAACAAGTTTTAAATGCCTCTTTCTATTTTGAGTTGAGTGAACAGCGAAGCGCATAAAACCGAACAGTGGCGAAGGTCAATGGCTGAAATTGGTTTAAGGTCGAGAATGCTGGTTAAAGATGTCATGAGCAGCCCAGTGATAACCGTGGAGGAAGACGCTACAGCAAACCGCGTAGCAGAACTCATGGACAAGCACGGATTAGGATGTATAATAGTAACCAGCAAGGAAGGAAAACCCATAGGAATCATAACCGAAAGAGACCTTGTTACGAGAGTTCTTGCAAAAAACGTTAAACCCGACACCTTAAAGGCAAAAGACGTTATGACCACTCCGCTCATAACAATAGAACCAGACGAAACAATAAGCGAAGCCGCCAGAAAAATGAGCAGACTAAACATCAGAAGGCTAGGCGTCATCTACAGAGGACAACTTATCGGGATTCTGTCAAGCAAAGATATATTGGCAGTAATGCCAGAACTTATTGAAACGATACAAGAAAGAGCCCTCATAGAGGGAGAAAACCTAGCCCAAACAACCATAACAGAAGAGGAGGGAGAGTCCTCTTTGGCTGGATACTGCGACCGCTGTGGTGGATGGTCAGACAACCTTAAAGAGGTGGATGGAGAATTCCTCTGCGAAGACTGCAGAGCCGAATTGGAAAGCGAATAAAAAGGGTTTAAAGGGGAGATTTTTTGCGTGTCAAAGAAATACTGAATGAAAAGCACCCCCTTATTTATGATGATGAGCTTGCAACAAAAGCCCGCGCTCTCATCCGCGACCTCTCCCTAAGAATATTGCCGGTCACAAATAAGGATAGAAAACTTTTGGGAATAGTCTCCCGCAGTGCAGTTATGACTATATCCTCATCTGTTTCGCCAATAAAGGTAAAGGGCATAATGACGAATCCAAAGCATGTTGCTATAACAGAAGATGACGCCTTCGAAACAGTTAGGGCCATGTTGCGTGTAGACGAGTGGTGTACACCAGTTGTAAATAACCGAACAGAAAACCTATTGAAAGGAGTTTTAGGCTTAGAAAACTTCATAGAAAACATAATTAAAACAAGCCCTGAAAAACTTGCCAAGCCAGTTTCAGAAATAATGACGACAAACCTTCTGACGTGTTCTCCAGACGACGAGGTTGACAATGTCTGGCGCCTAATGCAAAACAAATCGTTAGCGGGACTTCCAGTTACTGCCAAAAACAAGCTTGTGGGTATTGTGACGCAGAAAGACATGCTTGAAAGCGGGGCGCTTATGCCAACATTTGAGTCGCACAAAGGAAGATTCAAGGCTTCAACGAAGATTTCAGCCCTTATGAAGACGAACGTGATAGCTGTCCAGCCTTCAGTAAAGGTGATAAGAGTTGCAAAAGTGATGGTTTCAAAGGATATTGGGCGGGTTCCAGTCATAGACATAGACGGAAGACTAATAGGCATAGTGGACCGAGAAGACGTAGCAAGGCTCATAATCAAGTGAGATGGGAATAAAAATGAGTAGAGAAACTTTTAGGAGAACATTAAGAGGCAAAGGACCAGTCTCATTGAAGGGTGCAACCGCCAAAAAACGCGAAGGGGACGTAATGCACATAGCAAAAAGCCCAGTCATAACAATGACCCTAACAACACCCATACACGACGCCATAAAAATAATGGCAAAAGAGGGATTCCGCAGAATCCCCATCGCAGACCCAGGCACAAAAACCTTAGCGGGCATAGTAACAGCCACCGACATAGTTGACTATCTCGGCGGAGGAAAAAAATTCGAAATAGTCCAACAGAAGTTTTCCGGAAACATATTCAAAGCCATAAACGAACCAATAAAACTCGTAATGAACCAAAAAGTTTTCGCCGTTAAAACCACAGCGGACATAAGCGAAACAATCCAGCTTATGAAAGAGAAGAATGTTGGCGGCTTGCCGGTTGTGGACGCAGAAAATCATGTTAGGGCAATAGTCACTGAAAGGGATGTAGCCCGCATGTTCGCAGACAGAATAAGCGGAATAAAAGTTTCACAGTTAATGACTGAGAAAGTGGTAACGGCTCTACCCAAAACAACAATCTTCGAAGCAGAAAAAACTATGATTGGACAAGGCTTCAGAAGACTCCCAATAGTTTCAGACGGCAAAGTCGTAGGCATAGTAACATCCATGGACATAATACGCTTCTTCGGCTCAGGCGAAGTCTTCAAACATCTAAGATCAGGGACGATAATGCAAGTTCTAAACACATCAGCCCTTGAAATCGCAACAAAAGAAGTCGCAACAATTGCACCGGACGCGGATGTCGGACAAGCAGCAAAAATTATGAGGGAGAAAAACCTTGGGGCTTTACCAGTAGTCCAAAATGAGAGGCTTGTTGGCATAGTAACCGAAAGGGACTTCTTCAAAATAATCGAATAACTAGGCAATTTTATGCCAAAGGAAGCGCTCTGCCTCAAAGTTCCAAAAATTAACGGTGAAAAAGTCATAACAACAGCCCACAAATTAGGGTTAGTTAACAAAGAACTGGAAGTCAAAAGAGGCTACAACTACATTTATATTCCCCTCACAAAAAGCCCCTCGCAAGAAGAAATTCAAGCTATCCAAAAACAAGTCATAAGACTTGAAATCATAACCCACACGTTTCCAGAACGGAAAAAGCAGCCACCAACGGTTATTAAAATTTTAGAAGAAAAACTTCCGCCGCACTTGTTGGCTTGTGTTCCCCGAGCCCTGGATATCGTCGGCGACATAGCCATAATTGAGATTCCACCAGAACTTGAAACCCACAAAACAGAAATTGGAAACGCCATCCTGCAAGTCCACAAAAACGTGCGAACAGTTCTCGCCAAAGCCGGAGCAATAAAAGGCAAATACCGAACAAGGCAATACACGGTCATAGCCGGAGAGCCAAAAACAGAAACTATACACAAAGAGCACAACTGCAGGTATTATGTGGATCTAGCCAAAGCCTACTTCTCGCCACGTCTATCCCACGAGCACAAACGCGTGGCATCAACCGTTAAGGAGGGCGAAACGGTCATAGACATGTTCGCTGGAGTCGGCCCCTTCTCAATCCTCATAGCAAAAATTCATGAGCGAGTTAAAGTTTACGCCGTAGACATAAACCCAGAAGCCTTCGCCTTGCTCGAAAAGAATGTTAGGCTTAACAGAGTTGAGGGAAAAGTTCATCCAATCCTAGGCAACGCAAAACAAATCATTAAACAAAAACTTCGTGGATTAGCCGACCGCGTTATTATGAACTTGCCGGAAAAAGCCATAGAGTTCGTCGAAACCGCATGCGAAGCACTAAAACCAGAGGGGGGCAACATACACTTCTATAGCTTCGTTACAGTAGAAGAGCCCTTGGAAAAATTGGAGCAACAATTCAGAAAAGAGGTTGAAAAGTCGGGTAGAAGTATAGCGAGAATCCTTTTCTCAAGAACTGTTCGCGAAACAGCCCCATACAAATGGCAAGCCGTCTTAGACGCTGAAATTCGCTAAACCTCAACGGTTAAAGTTACCCTAACCAGTTGTGCCGGGTTCTGAAGTCTCCTAACAAGAGCCCTTGACAAGTTGCAAGCCGCTTTATCCGCATTAATTGCCAAAGTTCTACTGCAAATGTATCCACTCTTTCTCACAACCATATCCGTCGGATGCGACAATATCAACCTAGGGCTCCCAAAGGCCTTCACAAAGTCAACAACACCGCCAGCATCTATAAGAATCGTAAGTCTCGCGTCCTCTCTACGGAGAAAATTCCTGAACTCTGGTTTTAAGTCCAATAAGCCTTTATCAGCTGAAACCGCAACAATACAGTCGCCTCTAACGGTTAGCTCTTTCTCCTTAGTTATCTCAAGCGTGGTGATGTGGGATGCTCTTATGTTCTCATGCCCAAACGCCGTTATAACTTCGGCTACTCTCATAAAAGCGCCCTTATTACAGTTCCTTCGCAAGATACAACGCCGTTTTGGTATCATCATAGAGCTTTTCGTTGTAGCCGCAGATTCTGAAGCCATTTTTCAAATAGAGGTTTAAGGCTGGAATGTTGTCTATTACGGTGTCAAACATGAGAACCCTTGCGCCGTTTTCCCTCGCAAAATCCTCCATGGTCTTCAGTAGAAGAGAGCCTATTCCTCTACGCCTATAACCAACATCAACAAGAAGACTTATCACATAGGCACTCTTATTCCATCTATAAACATGCACCCTAGAAAAACCTACAATCTCGCCACTTTCCTCAGCGACAAAGAATCTGCACTTCTCATTGGGGCTTTCAAAATTGAAGATAGCCTCTAAATCCTCATTTAAAGGCTCCTTATTCTTTTTAATCAGCTCTACTATTTTGGGCAGATCCGGCAGCTTTGCTATTCGAATTTTTGGCATTACTCCAAAACCTCTATTGAGTCAACTTTCCCATCGCCGTCCAAATCAAAGCCTTGAATTACTTTGGCAAACGTGTCCTCGCCTCTATAATTCCCCAAGGTCTTTTCATGGAAGTTCGTCAACGCCAAAACACACGCCTTAGTGCCAACAGCCTTATTCCCAGCCAAAACCACAACCCGTTTGCTCCTGTCCCATGGATTAACAATCTTCGCCACAAGCCCAACAGCATCAGACGTATAAACCTGCCCGGTCTTAGCTGAAACCAAACCACCAAACAAGAAACCCTGCTCAGACGGTTGCATATCAAACTTTAAAGGCAGATACTCATTCAACTCTTGAGTTAAAAGGTTTGTTCCTGGTCCACCCACAAGAATTAGATTGTTTTTCTCCTCTTTTTCAGCCTTAACGTCCACGTCAAGTTTCACAGCAAAATCTTCGGGCATCCAAGTGAATTGTCCAAGAAAGAAAGCCAAATGAGAAGCATAATGCCCATCCCGAGCACTCGTTTTGAAAGGTCCATGAGGAGTTGGGCTACCCACAACAATTTTGCCATCAAAGCATCCATCTTTGCGAATGAACTCGCTGAAAAATCTTCGGACTTGCTCGCTGAGGCTGACCAGCGGAAGTTTCTCCATAGCTTTGTATCCCTTTGGTAGTTCTATCCCGAAGGCTGGCGAGGCAGCCATGTAATATTTGGCTATGGCTCCCTTTTTCTCCTCTTGTCTTGCAACGGTTACGGCTCCAGCCTTAATCAACTTCCTTATATGATAGTAAACCTTCTGCTCGTGGATTCCCAGCTCCTTTGCAATTTCAAGAGGGTACATCGCCCTCTCAGAAAGCATGACTAAAATTTTCCAGCTAAGCCTATTCAAAATAAGTTTAAGCTTTTGCGGATCATCGAAAACCCTAATCTCCTTAACCCTCTGCGCCTTGCCATCATCATGCAACAGCAGTTTTTTACCCATGGTTTTCCATATGCATAAGCACGCCCCGTTATTAAAATTTTTATTACGGTGAATAAAGAGATAACCACACAAGCCGTAAAAGAAGGATGAAAATGATTGGCTGCTACGTGACTGGCATAATGCCAAGACCAAAGGAACTTGTCGAAGCCACAAGAGCCTACGAAAGAAGAAAAATAAACGAAGAAGATCTAGGAAAAGCCTTCAAAGAAGCAACAATAAAGGTTATAGAGGCGCAAGTCTCCGCCGAGCTAAGCTATATCACAGATGGAATGCTCAAATGGCAAGATTTGCTGAGACCCTTCACAGAAAATCTAAAAGGCTTAAAAGCTGGAGCCCTCTCAAGATGGTTTAACAACAACACCTTCTATAAAAAGCCAATCGTCCAAGACGAAATTCAGCGTAAAAAGGGCATAACCACAGAACTGGCCTATATGGAATATTTGCCAAGAAACATTCCATGGAAAGCTATATTGCCAGCACCCTTCACGTTGGCAAGGCTTTCAGAAAACAAGTTTTACAAAAATGAAAAGGAACTAATATTCAGCTACGCTGAAATTCTGAAAGCTGAAATCGAAAGTCTAACAAAAAGTGGTTTTAAATATATTCAGCTAAGCGACCCAGCCCTCGTCTACAACCCATTAAAGAAACCAATTTCTAAGGATGTGCTTGTCGACGTTAAAGGAGCCCTTGAAACAACCGTTAGAATTACATATGCAAAAATATGCCTTCAAACATTTTTCGGAGACTTTTCACAAATTATGCCAGAAGCCTTAGACTTTCCAGTCGATGACTTGGGAATAGACCTTTACGAAACAAATTTGGAAAAGCTGAAGGGATACGAATTTGATAAGGGCATTGCCTTGGGACTTGTGGATTCCCGCAGCTCATTAGTCGAAGATGAAAAAGAGCTAGCCACCGTGGCTGAAGAGCTTATTCAATCAATTTATCCGTCAAAGATTCGCGACGTCTTCATCTGCCCAAACTGTGATTTGGAGTTTCTACCATGGGAAAGGGCAGAAGAAAAAATAGGAATTATTAGCCGCGTAGCCAAGCGCCTAAAGACGGAGTTGGGCGTTCATGGATAAGCTTTTCCCAGCACAGGAAATAGGAAGTCTCGCCAAACCAGTATGGAGGATCAAGGGATACAGAGGCGAGTCCTTGTCAGAAAGTGAGATAGCTGAGGTCGTAGACTGGGGGCGGAGACTGGGGATAGAGGGCGTAGATGAGCTCGTCAAGATTTTAAAGAGCGGGGAAAGAACATTAGGGGATAAGAGAGCGATTCTTGAGTGGGCTGCAAAGTTTGTCATCCGCTTCTTTGAAAATGCGGGGCTTGACATACTTTTTGATGGGGAACAGTGGCGCTCAGAAATGTACGAACATGTTATCAGAAACATTGAAGGCTTCAAATTTTTAGGATTTGTAAAATCCTTTGACTATAGATACTTTAACAAGGCTGCTTGCATGGACAAGCCAAAATATATAAAACCATTCTATGTTGAAGAGTTCATTTTTACACGCAAAAACACCCACAGAGAGGTTAAAGTGCCCTTTACAGGCCCTTACACGCTTGTTGATTGGACATTTAATGAGTATTACGAGAAAATGCTTAGTGGCAAAACCAAAGATTTTAAACGTAGGAAGCTCGAAGCTCGGAGAGAATTTCTTTTTGACTTAATAAAGGAGGTTGTAAGACCAGAAATTGGCAAGCTTGTGGAAGCCGGAGCAAAATGGATTCAGATAGACGAACCAGCGGCAACCACTAACCCGTCTGCTGAAGAAATGGAATTGTTTGTGGAGGCTTTCAACGAGACTGTTAGGGGGTTTAACTGCACCTTCAGCCTCCACAACTGCTACAGCAACTACGCGGTACTAGCGAAATATGCTGCTGAACTGCGAAACTGCAGCCAATTAGCCCTAGAATTCGCCAACAGAGACAGCAAACAAATAGGAACTGGTGAAGTGCGCGTAGGCTATAGGGAACTGAAACTTTTCGAGGATTACAGCTTCAAAGGAAATTATGGCTTAGGCGTCATAGACGTCCACACAGACTTTATTGAGCCTCCAAAGCTCGTGAGGGACAGAATACTACACGCCACCAAAATCGTCGGAAACGCGAGTAGAATATTTGTAAGTACCGACTGCGGATTAAGAACCAGAACCTGGGAGGTAAGCTTTGCAAAGTTGAAAAACATGGTTTTAGGCGCTGAGCTGGCAAGAAAGGCTTTGGCATAAGTGAATGGTTATAAAGTTTTTGAAAACGTTATTGAAAAATTAATTAAAAATTAAGCCTTCAGCTGTAAATAAGCAACTAAAAACCTATAAAAAATTTTTAGAGCTGAAATTTTTCTCTTAAAAATGCTTATTACCAAAAACAGCCACTGAATATAGCTGCAAACAAGCAAAGGGAACAGTGACAGCAAACATGTGTGGAATATTTGGCTGTATTTTAAAGGAGGGCGCCGCTGCACCGCTAATACATCACGCCCTTAGAAGGCTTGAATACCGTGGCTACGACTCCGTAGGTGAAGCAACAATCCACGAAGGAAAACTCTACATTAAAAAGGACAGCGGAAAAATAGACGACGTTCACAAAATCCATAACCTTGACGACTTGCCCGGTTTTATAGGTATAGGTCACACGAGATGGGCTACACATGGGGCGCCATTAATGATTAACGCGCACCCCCATGTTGATTGCAGCGGTCAAATAGCTGTAGTCCATAATGGGATTATTGAGAACTTCGCGGAACTGAAGCTTGAACTTGAAGGAAAAGGACATACTTTCCAGTCCAGAACGGATACAGAAGTTATAGCCCACCTTATTGAGGAGGCGTTTAAAACAAATCCTTCTTTTGGGCTTGTGGATGCTGTTCTGGCGGCTTTGCAGAGTCTGGACGGTTCCTATGCGATTGCTGTTATTTCGCCAAAAGAACCAGACAAAATAGTTTGCGCTAGACACGAAAGCCCGCTTGTTGTAGGAATTGGAGAAAACGCGCTTTATTGCGCCTCGGACATTCCAGCTTTTTTACCATTAACCAATAAGGCGGTAATAATCGAAGACGGAGAGCTGGTAACCCTATCTTTTGAAGGTCTTGAAATTAAAAGAATTGCAGACCTAAGCCCTGTCATCCGGGAGCCAAAGCTTATCGACTGGACTCCTGAAATGGCTGTTAAGCAAGGCTATCCCCACTTCATGTTGAAGGAAATCCATGAGCAACCCGTATGTTTACGAAACACTTTGAGACTGCAGGAGCATTATCTTGATTTGATGGCGACGTTCTTGGATCGCGCTAAAGAAGTGTTCCTTGTGGCTTGTGGCACATCATATCATGCTTGTTTGGCAGCATCCTATATGTTTTCTAAACTCGCTTTTCTAGCTACATATCCAGTAATAGCCTCAGAATTCATCGAGCAACACGGAAAATCAGTAAACATCGACAGCACCATCTTGGCTGTAAGTCAATCAGGCGAAACAGCAGACACGCTTGCCGCAGTAAATGCTGCCCGCCAAAGAGCAGCAACGGTTCTCGGGCTTACAAACGTTATCGGCTCAACACTAACAAGGGTTTCACGAGTCTACATCAGCCAGCAGTCCGGTCCCGAAATCGGTGTAGCTGCAACCAAAACCTTCACTTCGCAGCTTTCGGTTCTCGCCCAGCTTGCGCTAAGGCTTGCAAAGAAGAGGGGAAAAATTTCTCAGGATGAAATGGACTTTATAGATGCGAAGTTAAAGAAGCTTCCAGAAATCGTGGAAACCGTAATCACCACACAAGAGGAGAAAGTAAAGAGCATAGCGAAAAAGTACAAGGATGCAAAGGTTTTCTTCTTTTTAGGACGGGGTATAAGCACAGCCACAGCATATGAAGGTAGACTTAAACTTATGGAAATAGCCTACATCCCGTCAATTGCTTTTCCAGCTGGTGAAAGCAAACACGGACCGATAAGCCTCGTTGAAGAAGGGTTCCCAGCGGTTTTCATATGTCCCAAAGACGATACGCATAAGACCATTATAGGGAACATTATGGAGATGAAAGCCAGAGGAGCCTCAATAATAGCCATCATTGAAGAAGGTGACGAGGAAGTCAAAAGGCTAGCGGACGATTATGTTGAAGCGCCAAAGGGCATACCGGACGTTTTGTCACCCATACCCTTCGCTGTTCCACTGCAGCTCTTGGCCTATTACATGGCTGTTGAAAGGGGACACGACCCTGATCAGCCTAGAAACCTAGCAAAATCTGTGACCGTAAAGTAGCGCAATACAAATTTGAAATGCAAATCAGTTAAATGCCTAATCCACTTATCTTGGTATGGTGCAAAAACTTGGAGGTAGACTGGGAACGGCTAATCGAGAATCTGATAAAAGAGGGCGTACTCCGCTCCCAAAAAGTGATTAAGGCGATGCGCAAAGTGCCTCGAACTAAGTTTCTGCCAGAAAACATGCGATCCTACAGCACTGTAGACACGCCTCTTCCAATTGGTTTTGGGCAGACGGTTTCAGCGCCACATAGCCTCGGCTTTCAGCCCGGCTAGGCGAAACATGGTTGCAATAATGAATGAAGCCCTTCAATTGGAAGTGGGCGACAAAGTCCTCGAAGTGGGGGCAGGTTCAGGCTGGCATGCCGCCACAATAGCTGAAATAGTGGCGCCAAGCGAAGCGCCTAGAAGCGAATGGGGACACGTCTACACGGTCGAAATAATTGAGGGACTGGCGGAATTCGCAAGAAGAAACATAATGAAAGCAGGATACGGTGACCGAGTCACAATAGTCTGCAGGGACGGCTCCATGGGCTACCCAGAAAAAGCGCCATACGACAAAATAGTTGTTACAGCAGCAGCCCCAGACATACCAAAACCCCTAGTCGAACAGCTGAAAAACGGCGGAGTAATGCTTATACCCATTGGAAGCATGCACCTATTCCAAAGCTTGATAAAAGTTATGAAAAGCGCTGATGGAAAAATTAGGCAAGAAAATCTCGGTGGCGTGGCTTTTGTACCCTTGACTGGGCGCTATGGACATAAACTCTAGCTTGAGTTTAGCCAGTTTCAAGTTTTTCTTTATACGCTGTTAAATCTAGGAAACCATGTCCGCTTATATTCATGCAGATTACTTTTTCAACCCCAGTTTTTTCGGCTTTTAGTGCTTCATCTATTCCGGCTCGGATGGCGTAGCTGGATTCTGGAGCAGGTAACCATCCCTCGCTTTGTAAGAAAATCTTTGCAGCTTCAAAAATAGCCTTTTCATCTGTAGGGTAAGCTACTGCCTTAACAAGTCCATAATGCCTTAAAAGGCTTATTATGGGAGCAGCTGCGTGATACCGCAAGCCGTCGGCTTTTATCGGCGACATCTCAACCTTATGCCCTAAAGTGTAAACTTTCAAAAGTGGCGTATATTCAGCCACATCGCAAAAATCATAACGATATTCACCTTTAACAAGGTTAGGTGCAGCCATCGATTGAGCCGCCAGAAACTCGCATTCACGTTTTCCTCTAAGAACTTCACCTATGAAGGGCAAGGCTATACCACCAAAGTTTGAACCTCCTCCGAGACAGCCAATTATCAAGTCTGGTTTTTCGTCTATAAGGTCAAACTGTTTTATGGTTTCTAACCCTATTATAGATTGGTGCATCAACACGTGGTTTAGAACAGAGCCTAGACAGTAAACCGCGTCTTCATGGGTCTCGGCATATTCTAATCCCTCTGAAATTGCTATTCCAAGTGAGCCCGGATGCTCCGAATTTTTTGAGAGAACCTCTTTGCCAATTTTTGTCTGTTGACTTGGCGAAGCGTAAACCTTCGCGCCTAGAAGCTTCATTAATGTTCTTCTGTCAGTCTTCCAGTCATAGACGGATTTAACCCAAAAAACCACGCAATCCAAACCTATAAGCCTTGCAGCATAAGAGAGGGCTGTTCCCCACTGTCCAGCACCAGTTTCCGTTGTCAGAGTCGTTTTTCTCTCTTTCATGGCGTAGTAGGCTTGAGCCACTGCCGTGTTGGTTTTATGAGAGCCCGTTGGAGATAAATCCTCTCGTTTATAATAAAGCCTAACCTTCTTAAGTCCTAAACATTTTTCCAATCTTATCGCACGATAGAGGGGCCTAGGTCTTCCCATGTGAAGGTAAAGTTCACGTATTTCTTCTGGAATTGGAACCCAACCCTCACTTGACATCTCTTGCCTTAAACACTCCTTGACCATGGTCTTAGCCAAAAACTCCATTCGCGACGGACCAGTTTCCGGCTCTTTCGGGGGTGGAAGCGCCTCGGGTAGGTCTGGCAGGATATTATACCATTTTGTTGGAAGCTCGTCTACTGGAAGCGAAATTTGGTTGCGCACTCTTCTCTCACCTCTATGAGAGACTGTTCTATTCAGTGCAAGATGGATTAAAGATTTCCTATGTACGGCCTATCCAAACCATCTTTCAAGCGTTGTTTTTCCTTTAAGCTTGTATATCCCCTTTTGCATCTTTTCTAAAGCTTTTCTGACACGGTCTTCAGAAAAATCCCTTTGGCGACAGATAAAGTCTATAACCCCTTCTACTTCGGGCTCCCGCCACTCTATTTTATAGTTGTTCGTTACTTTTGGATATAGAAAAATCTCCTTAATTCTTTTCGGTTCAACCGGAAACTCAGCATTTTTAATGTGAGGTAAAGCATTTTCTAGACTCCCATACTCTTTTATAAGTTTCAAAGCGGTTTTCGGCCCAAGCCCCTTTACGCCTTCGGGGTTAAAGTCCGTCCCCACCAATATTCCCACATCAATCAACTGTTCATGAGTTATCCCGCACTCTTTCAAAACCTGCTCAAGCTCAATGATTTCGGGCTCAACTTCAATGTGAACATTTTTTCCAGGAAGCTTTCGTCTTCCAGAGATTGTTACGTTTCTAACGAGGCGGAGTGCACCGAAAAGTAGGCTGTCATAGTCTTGGCTTGCGCAGTAGTCGGCGTCTCCCTGCTTAACCACGTGGGCAGCTTGGGCTTCGCCTTCGCTTGGAGCCTGAATCCATGGGATGCCCATTAAGTCTAGGAGGCGTTTGCTGTCCTCAGCCATGTAATCCTTAAGGCTTGAAGTTGCTTGTGCATACATTCTGGCTTCTTCAATTCTACCCTCCTTTATGGCTTGCTCATACTTTATTAGGGCTTCTTCCTTAGCCTTCATACGCCTTTTAATCTCAACTTCTTTTAGGGCTGGTGGCACCCCGTCAAAAACGTAGATGGGTTTGATTCCTAACTCTATGAGGTTGCTTGTCCTATAAAGGAGACCGCTCAAATGGCTTGTGATGCGCCCGCTACTATCCTTTAATGGTGTGCCGTCGGGCTGTCGGATTATGGCTAAAAACTGGTATAGCGCGTTGTAAGCGTCTATGGCAATAGATTTTCCACTTAAATCCTCAAGCCTTACGACTGTTTTTGGGACGATGTCTCGAAGGTTCACTCCCAAAATGGTTCCCGCTAAATACTGCATGAGTTAAAGTGGAATAATAAATTTGCGAATATTACAGTACAGCACATTTTATAAGGAAGCTTAACAAT
This sequence comes from Bathyarchaeia archaeon, assembly GCA_038882655.1. Lineage (GTDB taxonomy): Archaea > Thermoproteota > Bathyarchaeia > Bathyarchaeales > Bathycorpusculaceae > JAGTQI01. The sequence continues at coordinate 98,551 of JAVZNT010000002.1, forward strand.
TACAACCATCACCGTTGAGGAATAAAAATGGCTGAAAAGGCAGCAACAATAACGCTAGTTACATGCACAAGCTGCGGCAAGCCTATTCCGCCTGGAGCAGAAGCTACAAAGTTTCTCTGCCCAAACTGTGGAGAAATCATGATTAGGCGCTGCACAAAATGTCGTAAATTTGGACGCCAATATAAGTGCCCAAAATGCGGCTTTGTTGGACCGTAGGAGGTGTAAAATTTGGGAAGCGTTATAATTTCTTACAAAATTTTCCCGACGGACATAACAGTAAACTTCGAGAATTTGAAAAAGAAGATTGAGGCTTCTCTGCCTGAATTCGCAACTATATATGGTTACGACGAAGAGCCTATAGCCTTCGGCCTAAACGCCTTGATTTGCGCTATCAAAATTCCAGAGGACAAGAGTGGAGTGCTTGAAGAGTTGGAAAAACGATTTGAACAGATAAGCGAAATAAGCCAAGTGCAAACAGTAATGGTTAGAAGGATAAGCAGATAAGGTTAAACCTTTATATAGAAATTTAACGTGTTTCGAAGCAGAGCAACCAATCTTATGGGAAGGGTTTTAGGTGAGCGAAGTTCAGCTTCGAGTCGGAGATGCAAGACAGAGGGATGTCGGCAGAGGAATAGCTAGACTAGACCAGAGAACAATGCAGAAGCTAGGCATAAGCGCTGGCGACGTAATAGAAATAGTCGGCAAAAGAACAACATCGGCCATAGCATGGCCAGCCTATAGCGAAGACCAAAACCGCGACATAATACGCATAGACGGGTTCACCCGCAAAAACGCCGGAGTAGCCATAAACGAATATGTCATGATAAGGCCGGCAAAGGTTAAAGAGGCTCTAAACGTCACACTCGCGCCGGTGGACATGCGCCTAAACGTGGATGAAGACTTTACAAACTTTGTCAAAAATCGCTTAATGGAAAGAACATTAGTTGAAGGGGACACAACCCTTGTTATGATGCTTGGTCACGCAATACCCTTCGTTGTAACGAAAACCCGTCCCCATGGCATTGTGAAGGTTACTCCTGAAACCAAACTGACAATTCTTAGCGAGCCAGCCCCCGAAGGGAAAGGAGTGCCAAGAACAACCTACGAGGATATAGGCGGCTTACATGAGGAGATTCAAAGAGTGCGCGAGATGGTGGAGCTTCCACTGAGGCATCCGGAGCTCTTCCAAAGGCTCGGCATAGAACCGCCAAAGGGAGTGCTGCTGCATGGACCGCCGGGCTGCGGTAAGACTTTGCTAGCTAGGGCTGTGGCAAACGAGTCAGAGGCCAACTTCTTCTCCATAAACGGACCAGAAATAATGAGCAAATTCTACGGTGAGTCTGAAGCGCGTCTTAGGGAGATTTTCCAACAAGCTCAGCAGAATGCTCCAAGCATAATATTCATTGACGAGCTGGACGCCATAGCCCCAAAAAGGGAAGAGGTAACAGGCGAAGTTGAAAGACGTGTCGTGGCGCAACTTTTAGCATTAATGGATGGATTATCCGGAAGAGGAAATGTCATAGTAATAGGCGCAACCAACAGACCTAACGCTCTTGATCCGGCTCTCCGCCGGCCAGGAAGGTTTGACAGAGAGATCGAGATAGGCGTTCCAGACAAGCAAGGAAGATATGAGATCCTCCAGATTCACACCCGTGGAATGCCGCTTGCTGAAGATGTGGACCTTAAAAAGCTTGCTGAAATGACTCATGGATATACCGGCGCAGACTTAGCAGCACTTTGCAGAGAGACCGCCATGAAGGCGTTAAGACGATATTTGCCGCAGATTAACCTTGAAGAAGAGCGCATACCACCGGAAGTCCTGGAAAAAATGGAGGTCAAAATGGAAGATTTCTTGAACGCGTATAAAGAAGTTACGCCGACAGCCATGCGAGAAGTGTACGTTGAAGTCCCAGCGGTTCACTGGGAAGACATCGGTGGGCTAGAGGAGGTTAAGCAAGAGCTGAGAGAGGCTGTTGAGTGGCCTCTAAAGCATCCCGGCATCTTCAAAAAGATGGGAATAAAGCCTCCTAAAGGAATACTGCTTTACGGGCCCCCAGGCTGCGGTAAGACACTACTGGCTAGGGCTGTAGCAACAGAGAGCGAAGCCAACTTCATAACAATTAAGGGCCCAGAAGTCTTTTCCAAATGGGTTGGAGAATCTGAAAAAGCCATAAGAGAAGTCTTTAGAAAAGCACGAATGGCAGCACCAGCAGTAATATTCTTTGATGAAATTGATTCACTTGTGCCCCGTCGAGGATTGGGCTTTGCAGACAGCGGCGTAACAGAACGAGTAATAAGCCAACTTCTAACGGAAATGGATGGCATAGTGACCCTAGAAGACATAGTTGTTATAGCTGCAACCAACAGACCAGACATAGTTGACCCAGCAGTGCTTCGCCCCGGAAGATTTGATAGGCTAATATATGTGCCAGAACCAGACGAGAAAAGTCGTCTCCAAATATTCAAAATCTACACCAAGAATATGCCCCTCGCAAGGGACATAAGCCTAGAAACTTTAGCCGCCATGACAAAGAACTATTCCGGTGCAGACATTGAAGCTGTCTGCAGAGAAGCAGCTATGCAAGCCTTAAGAAGAGATATGAACGCAAAAGAAGTCACAATGAAAGACTTTGAAGAGGCTTTGAAGCGCATAGGGCCTTCCATAACACCTGACATGGAGAAATGGTACAAGAGCTTCATGCAGCAAGTCCGACAAGTACAAAAGCCCGCAACACCAGTAGCCTAGGAGAAAACAGAATGCCAACGAAAATATGGAAAACTCAACCCATCTACCACACATTACTTGAAATTCTAAAAAAGAAAGGCGCCATGACAGACACAGAGCTCTTTGAATACCTAAGCGAGGAGTTCAAAGACATTGGGTACAAAGACTTCAACAAAGCGCTCATGCAACTTGAAATAGGCGGAAAAATACGCACAACATCCCTTGTCCGCGGAAAGAAAAGAGTCGAGCTCATAGCCTAATTTTTCCAAAGAATTTTTGAGTTTTAAACGTGTAAACAGATGGAAAACTTTTCAGACGTAATAGTTGTTGGAGGAGGCTCATGCGGTTCCTTCAGTGCCCTAAACCTTTCAAAAAGGGGTATCAACGTAACAGTCTTTGAAGAACATGACGAAATCGGTGTTCCACGCCACTGCGCTGGACACATAAGCATTAGCGGGCTAAAAAATCTCGGACTTTACCCTCTACCAGAAGGTATCATGGAGAATACATTTGTCGGAGCAAAAATTCATTCTCCCAGCGGCACAGCGTTTACAGTTCGATTATCAAAACCAGTAACATGTGCTGTTAACCGCGTCTTGTTCGATAAGTACATCGCAGAGCTAGCCCAAAAGGCCGGCGCATGCTATACTTTGGGCGCAAGGGTTGAATCTCTAGTATTTGCAAGGGGATTTGTAAAAGGTGTCGTTATTAAGCGGTATAACAAATTATCTGAATTTTTTGGCAAAATAATTTTAGACGCAGAGGGAATATCTGCAAAACTGCTGAAACAAGCACTATTACCTCAACCAACAAGCGACAAAATTGTCCGCGGAGCACAGGTTGATGTTGAAAATGTTAAAGATGTCGAAACAGACATAGTCGAGGTCATCCTTGGAAGCAACTACGCCCCGGGTTTTTATGCTTGGTTAATCCCAAAAAACGAGACGGAAGCAAGAGTAGGGTTAGCAGCTAAAACTGGGAATCCAAGAGCGCTCCTGCAAAGGCTTATAAACAAGCATCCAACGGTCTCCGCAAAATTGCGAACGGCAAAAATAATCAGAGAATCTTATCATCCAATAACGCTTGGCGGGCCAATACCGAAGGCGTACACCAACGGTTTTCTTGTGGTCGGTGATGCAGCCTCGCAAGTGAAGCCGACAACCGGCGGCGGAGTAATATTAGGTTTGAACTGTGCGAAAATCGTCGCCGATGTTATCGTAGAAGCCTTGAACAAAAATGATTTTTCAGCAGAATTTTTAAGCGTATATCAGAGGCGCTTCATGAAAATGTTTGGTTTTGATTTGAAAATTATGCTTAAGATTAGGGAGATGCTGGATACGCTTTCAGACAAAAAGTTAGACAACATCGTAAGCCTTTGTGGAAAAATACAGTTAAATGAAGTCTTAAAAGATTTGAAGGAAATCGATTTCCAAGGGCGTGCCCTTCTAAAATTGGCGTGGAATCCAAAGGTTTCAACGGCACTAGCCTTCTTTTTTCTTAGTTATCTTTTGGGGAAACCTTAAAACCGTATTTTAGCAATGTAGCAGTGGCTGAATCGTTATGAGTGAGTTTCGCTACAAGCAGGTCATAGTTTTTCGATCAGACTTAAAGCTTAGCAAGGGAAAAGTGGCAGCTCAAGCTGGACACGCGGCTGTGTCTGCGGCTGAGGATGCTCGCAAACATAGGAGAGAGTGGTGGAAGGCTTGGCTAAACGAGGGGCAGTGCAAGATTGTTGTAAAGGTTAAAAACGAAGCAGAACTTCTAATGCTGGAGAAACAAGCGAAGAAAATGGCTTTACCGTGCGCCCTAATCGTTGACAGAGGACTGACAGAAATTCCTCCCGGAACTATAACATGTTTGGGGATAGGACCTGCCCCAGCCGAAAAATTTGATAAAATTACTGGAAACCTCCCGCTTTTATGACTGAGGCTCAGCAGTGCGCGTTTCAAGACTTGAAAAAAGCATTGGAATTGAGGTTTATGCCACCCGTTCTCCTGGCATTGGAGGCGTGATAAGGCAATTATGCGAAGATTTTATTGTCGAAGAATTGCTGGTAAACGGCTCAAAAGCGGAAGTTCGCACTTCCAATCTGTCGCTGCCAACCCAAGAAAAGCCTTCAACTAGCCGTTATTTGCTTTGCATTTTAATTAAGCGAAACTGGGATACCTTCCAAGCTCTTGAGGCTATTGCAGAACAGCTAGGCATAAGCCCACAAAAAATTCATATAGCTGGAATTAAAGATGCAAAAGCTGTCACCGCTCAACATATAACGATTAAAGACGTGAAGCGGGAAGACGTTAAAAATGTAAGCATCAAGGACGTAAAAGTTGTCCCGGCTGGCTACTTCCAAACTAAACTCTCGCCGTACTACTTGCTCGGCAACACGTTCCAAATAGTAATACGCGCTATAAGTCATACAAAACCAGCTATTCGACAAAGAATAGAAAAAGTTGTGGAAGAAATTGCTGCGTTAGGCGGGGTACCAAACTTTTTTGGGCATCAGCGTTTTGGCACAGTTCGCCCGATAACTCACTTGGTTGGAAAAGCCATCGTCAAGGGTGATTTTCGTAAGGCGGCAATGCTTTTTCTCGCCAAATCGTATCCTTTTGAACATCAAGAGTCAAGAACTGCCCGTGAAGAGCTTTACCGAACGCAAGACTTTAAGAAAGCCTTGAAATCCTTTTCTAGATCTCTATACTATGAGCACTTGATGCTTGAGCATCTAGTAAAGAAGCCAGACGACTTCCAAGGTGCCTTCAGAAGATTACCCGTAAAACTTCGTATACTTTTCCCCCAAGCGTATCAAGCGTACTTATTTAACAGATTTTTAAGCCGAAGAATCACGTTGGGGTTTCCCTTAAACGCTGCGGAAGTCGGAGATCACGTGATTAGAATCGAGACTACTGGATTGCCAAGCCAGATGCTGCGCGAAATTGCAATTCAAGCGAAACTATCTGAAATAAACAATGCAATAGCCTCCGGAAAGATGCGCTTAGCAATTCCGTTAGTTGGTTTTAGGCAACACTTATCAGGAGGCGCCCAAGGCGAAATTGAAAAAAAGATTTTGGAGGAAGAAGGCATAGCCCCCGAGAACTTTAAGATAAAAGGGATGCCGGAACTGAACCTAAAAGGTGGCTTACGCACAGCCTTAACAACATCAAAAGATTTTAAAGTAGAGGAAATATCCGAAGACTCTGCTAATCCTCAGAAGAACATGGTAAAGATAAGCTTTAATTTACACCGCGGATCATATGCTACGGTCTTCTTGAGAGAACTTATGAAACCCCGTAACCCGATTAAGGCAGGATTCTGAGAAGAAGCAATTAAAAATCTACTTTATAATTCTTTCAGCGTTCTCTAGTATCTCCATCTTTCTGTTCGCTGGCAAGACAACGTTTGCAGCGTATTGATGGCCATCAGCCATTCCAAAACCCTCAGAGGCTTTTTCTAGAAGGTTAACAGCTCCCGGTAGTTTTCTGCTATCAATTAGTTGTTGCATGGTCTTAGGCACACGAACAGAAGCCTTTACAAACTTTTCCTTGAGTTTTCCCCACTTCGGTATTTCAGGCGGCACGTTGACAAAGCCCAGTATATACTTGTTGGGCTTTATTAGCCGTGCTTGATAAGATAGGAAAGAGCAGAATTGCCCGATAACCTTTGTTCCCATACCGGCATACGTATCTCCAGCGTCAAACCATTGAATGCGCTCCGTTTCCTTAAGCCGCTCACGATATAGCATTCCCAACAGCTTGCGATTAGCCTCTTTCCGCCTCCTTTCTAAAACATTAATTTTCTTCTCTATTTCCGGGTCTATCCCTTCTATGCAAGCTCTTATACCCAAATCAGGGCCGTCTTCATAATAGCCAGCAGCACCCAAAATTTGAAGTTTCGAAAATAAATTGTCCACGTTAACCTTTAACTGTGTGATTTCAAAATTCTTCCCCTTCTTTTGAACTATCCCAGCTTTTAGGGACTCCTCCAAAACAATTCTGTTAATTGCCTTGAAACCTTCTGGGATTTCGCAACTTCCTACAAGAGCCAAGTACCCTAAATCAGAATTGTCTCTACTTAAAGCCTTTACAAAAAGGTAACAGCAAGTAGCCCCAGAAAAGTCTGTCTCACCCCTAAAACCAAAATTTTCTAGGTTCAAATCCAAAACTTTTGGGTCCTTGGATACTTTGGGGTCGTGATGGTCTAGTATTATGGTCAAGTTTCGCCCCTTGTTAAATTCGGATATGAGATCTGCGTGCGAAGAGCCTATATCCACATAAAAAATTGTTTGTCCAGTCTTTAAATGTACATCTTCAATTACTTCCGCGTAGACTTTCTCTAGACAGAAAATCTTTGTCTTTATTCCTTCTCGCTCCAGAGCTTTTTGGGTTATTGCCGCTGAACATAAGCCATCTGCATCATCGTGGTGGACAATGATAGCTTCTTTCGGCGCTTCTTTCCTTAAAATTGAGATCACGTTTGTAGCGTACCGTTCAAAATCTTGCAACGACATTTTTAAGCCTCTAAGCAATAGTTTTCAAAAGATCTGAACGAGTTATTATTCCAATAACTTTTTTGCCTCTTGCCACTAAAACCCCTTGTCGACGCTCAAGCAGTGGGCGTACAGCGTTGATGCTTGCTTCTTCTGATACTACTGGCAGTGGCGGATCCATGATATTTCTAACCTTCTCATTTGCTATATTTGAACCAAGTTTTCTAATTATGCTTTCTTCCGTTATTGTCCCAACAACTTTATGTCCATCAATGACTGGCATTTGGGATATGGCATGCCTAACCATTATTTCGCTAACCTTCAACACATTATCTTCTGGTCGTGCGAAAAGCACACCTCTCGTCATTAATTCTCTACACTTTACTTCTTTCCCCTCAGTTAAGACTTTCAAAATCTTATTAACCGTTGACAGTCTAGGGTCAACTTTCCCTTGTTCTATTTTCGCAATATGCGCTTGTGAAACCCCTACAAGTTCTGCCAGGTTCTTCTGGGTTAGCTTAGCTTCTATCCGCAGTTTTCTAAGCATGGAGCCTGTTATTATCAATAATAACCACCAGTTATTCTAAATGCAAAGTTAATACAGCAAAATATATATTTTTGTTTCACACATAAAACCGAAACTTCACGTGTGTTAATGGAGGATTGGCTTGCGAAACATAATAGTTGAAAGGTTAAGACAGACCCCCCTTGAAAAGCAAAGACTGGAAATAGTGGAAAGGAAGGGTTTAGGTCATCCGGACTACATTTGCGACGCTGTTATGGAGCAAATATCCCTACGTTTAAGCAAGGAATACTTGGAGAAAGCTGGCACAATACTCCACCATAACGTGGATAAATCCCTACTTGTAGCTGGGCAGTCTGAGCTCAAATTTGGAGGAGGCATCATAAAGCAGCCAATGCTCTTCGTTTTCGGCGACAGAGCCACCGCAGAGTTCGATGGCATAAAAATAAACGTTGAAGAAATAGCCATAAACGTTGCGAAGGAATGGTTCAAGAGAAACATGCGCTTTGTAGATCCGGAAAAGCACGTAAAATATCAAGTGGAACTTAAACCAGGTTCAGCAGGATTAGTAGACATTTTCAAGCGCAAGGGTAAAGTTTTGGGGGCTAACGACACATCCGCCGCCGTTGGTTATGCGCCAATGACAAGAACTGAGAAAATAGTGCTAAAAACAGAAAGGTTCTTGAACTCAAAGGAGTTTAAGCAACGCCACCCAGAGTCTGGCGAAGACATAAAGGTTATGGGTTCACGGAACAATAATAATCTAAACTTAACGGTATCAATGGCTTTTGTGGATCACTTCATAAGCAGCGAAGAGGACTATTTCGAGAAAAAGGCGAAAATCCTTGAGGAAATTAATAGATTTGTTAGAGCAAATACGGATTTCGAAAAAATAAACGTTCAATTAAACACTTTGGATGTTCATGGCAGAGGAATCGATGGTGTATACCTAACTGTCTTAGGAACGAGCGCAGACAGCGGAGACTCTGGGCAAGTTGGCAGAGGAAACCGCGTAAACGGTTTAATATCCTTAAATCGGCCATTCTGTTCAGAAGCGGCTGCTGGCAAAAACCCTGTAAGTCATGTTGGAAAAATATACAATGTTCTAACGTTCAGAGTGGCGCAACATGTCTACACTGAAGTGCCAGAACTTGAGGAGGTTTACATATGGCTTTTAAGCGAAATTGGTCGCCCAATCGACCAGCCAGCAATTGCCGCAGCACAAGTTGTAATGGCGGAAAACAGTTCACTTGACAAAGCTAAAAGTAAGATAGAGGCTGTATTAGAATATGAGCTGGAAAACATAGAAAAGTTCTGCATGGAGCTGGCCGAAGGGAAAATTTCAATCTGCTAGTCGCAATCAAAATTTTCAGCGCGTACACTTTAATGCTTTAAATGCTTAAATTGCAGTTACTTTAAACGTAAAGAGTGAGAGGGTAAACATCTTGACAGAAACTAGTGAAAAGTTGCCCATTTCCAATTTTTATAAGGTAATCGATTATATTACAATTTTTAAGAGTGAAAAATGGTGGGAAGCCATAGTAATTTTTGAATCCTTTGGAAAGTGCTCTATTGGAATGTATCTTTGGCAAAAGAAAGATGGCGTTTGGAAAAGGAAGCATAAGTTCAATGTGAGAAACATGGAGGAGTGGAATAGGCTTAAGGATGCCATAGAGAAGCTTGCGCCTAAATTATTACAAAGGTAAACCTAATTCTGAATTCTTATTCTAAATACGAATCCAAAATTGAATAATTTTATTAATTCACACATCCAAATCTCAAAGAGGCGATTAGCATGGAAGTTGAAGAGACACAAGAAGAAATCCAGTTTAGCGCAGGTTCAGATGAACAGGGACTTGAACAAACGACACAAGAACAAGTGTTAGAACAGAAGGAACTCGAACAAAAAGAGCATGGAAGACAGCCGGAAGTAAACGATCAGAATGATAAAAGCAGCTTTATACACGGGCTTTCCGTAGGCTTAGGGTTGGGTTGTATCTCAACTTTCATTATAATGTGGGTTGTGGTCTTCTTCACCCCACAAATGCCGCCGACATTAACCTATGAATCCATGCTTTCAATGTTCATCTATCCAATGCTATACCTGTTGGCAGTGGGGCTTGTTGCATTAACAGCTGGCATAGTAAGAGAATATTATGTCAGAAAATAGCGACGGTTTTAACTCTTTACTTTATGTTTCGATTCATCCACATTAAAAACAATTTTATAGCCTTGAAACACCTAAATTTAATTGTGAAGGTATGCCGAGCGAAATTAAGAAACTTTTAGAGAAAATTGTTGGCGAAAGAGCATCAGGACCAGCATCTACGTTTTCTGTTTTACATGTGTTACGTGCAATAGAGCTTATTTCTGAAAAACCAGTTGGACGGGGCAAACTTGCCGAAGAGTTAAGGGTTGGCGGAGGCGCTGTACGCACAATCATAAATCGATTAAAGAAAACTGGAATTATTTCGACATCCAAAGCAGGTTGTCAACTAACCGTCAAAGGACTGAAACTTTTCGAAGAATATAAGAAAATATTTGGAAAACGAGCTAAAATAGAGAAAGCTAAACTTATGTCTACACCCTTCAACTCTGCCATATTAGCTAAAAACTGCGGAGATAAGGTTAAATTGGGCATAGAACAGCGAGACGCTGCAGTTAGAGCAGGCGCAAAAGGCGCCACTACAATAATTTTCAAGAATGGACTATTAATTATTCCATCAGTTTGTGATGACCTTTCAAGGGATTATCCAAAAATTGCCGAAGAGTTGATTGCACTTCTACAACCTGAGGAAAACGATGTTATTGTAGTTGCTGGTGCCGACAGCTCAGAGCTGGCAGAGTATGGAGCTACGGCTGCAGTATGGACCTTTTTTGACGATTGTTAGTATGTGTACTTATCTCCACATGCAAGTATACGCTCCAAAGCCATGTTGAAGTTGATAATGCCTTCATTTGTCTTCGCCGAGACCGGGAGGAGGAGGAACTTTAAGCCAAGCTGGTAAATCGCCTTCATCATGTTTCTGCTTAAGAGACGCTTTGTTCCCTCAAGTTTTTGTTCTATGGCCACCTCCAAGGCTTTCGGATTCGCCGACCAATCTACAATTTTGTTAACGTTATTCTCTGGAAGCAAGTCGCATTTTGAAAGCACGTGCAGTTGAGGTAATAGAAAACGGTTGTAAACAGCCGCGGAAAGAAACAGATTTGAAACGTAATTCAGCGGGTCTAGCGAAAATACAGCATCAAAGAGGTAGACTATGACCTTTGGCTCCTTTGTAAGCTCGCCGGCTATATAAGGTCCGCTTGCCCTAAACGCAAACAACTCCATCTGTCCTGGAGTGTCAACTAAAACAATGTCTGATTTCAAATCCTCCACATTCCTTGAAATGTTTTCAATTTCATCTGCAAGAAGATCTGCAGCCATAATTAAAGCACCATTGGGTCCCAAACCATACTCTTCCATGATCTTGTCCACGCTTATATAGTCGCGGGCGTCCACATCAGGCGAGTAAGGTAGTGTTAGGGCTCCGGGGTCTAAATTTACTATCGCAACATCTTGCTTTGACAACCTTAACCATTCGCTAAAGGCTGCTGTGAATAGAGACTTTCCAGAGCCGGCTGTTCCAATGATAAACACAATAAACATTTTAGTTCACTTATATATGTTGATTTTACTTAATAACTCATATTTAGTGGTAAAAACTTTTTCCGTTACGGTTGGATTTCTGGAAGTTTCGATTCCGCTGTTTCCTGATATCTTTGTCTTGACATTATAAATATAATAATGCCTACACAAACCAAAACTATAACGATTATTAGAAGCGCAATAAAGTAGATTGGTAAAACTGTCACAGTTATTATTGAGCTGTCTGCTCCGCCGTAATCACTGTTTCCAGACCAGCTTGCACGAACATAACATGCGCCTGCCTCATTAAAGCTGATGGTGCATACAAATTGGCCATTGGAATCCGTGGTTGTTATATTCGCTATAGTCCATGCAGAGTTGCCCATTTTGATGTAAATGATTATTTTTTCGCTTGATGAGTTTGGCATAAGTTGCCCAGAAAGTGTTATTGTGCTTCCTTGCATAATGAAAGTTGATGAAATAGCTAAGGATACTGTTGAAGATGCCAATGTCGTGTAACTCGCAGCTACCTGCCCTGACCACTGCTCGCAATTTTCAAGCGCGACCACCATGGGATTCTCTCCAATTAAGTCCGACGGGCATTCTCCAACTCTCCATCCTGTCCTCCAATTTCCGCCAGTGCATTCTGCAATGTAGTACCTAACGCTATTGTATTCTACATAATAGGCTTGCGCCCTCACGTAGCTTGGTGAATTTGGAAGACTAACACCAACATTCATGTGCGTCTTATCTTCATAGTATAGGAGAGCAACGTCAAGACCTCCAGCCTTCATTATTGAAGCCGCCACATAGCTAAGTAGGTCGCAATCGCCTTTGTTCTCAACGATCGTCTCCACCGGATATTTGGCGGGCACCGCTACTTCGTAAGGTATCTGGTGAACTATCATTAGAACCCCATTTGCAAAATTTTCATAGTTACCTTGATATATTTCCCAAAGTTTTTCCGCTATTGGTTCTAGCGCGTATGGTATAACAAATTTTGGGAAATCTGCTTCTGAAACTTGCTTATGGTTCTGCTCAACGTAATACTCGTAAAGTGACTGTGTGATAACAACATTCAACTTGTATTGTTTTGCGCCGTCTGGACTGTCTAAAAGATTGTAAGCGCGGGTGTAATTTTCCGAAAAGCATAGCGGAAACATGTAAGAAAACGTGAAAAGAACAAGAAGCGCTATTAAAGTTTCGGAAAGTTTTCGCTTCATCTTACCGAGAATTGTTATTGGAGGTGATTTATGGCTTTTATGAACCCGCAATCAATAAGGCAGATATATGGTTGCTTTGGAGAACCCGGATTTTCAATCATCTACAAGTGCATATGCATCAGCGTCTAGCCTGCCCATCATCGCAACCAATAAGCTATTGTTTTATTCCTTAAGTTTAACTTTTCCGCCTTTTTCCTTTATTAGTTCTGAAAGCTGAATTATGGTTTTTCCAATGCGGTCCTTCGCGGTTTTGGAGTCCTTAGCCGTTGTTGATAAATGAATTTCTATGTGGGGTTTCTTCTCGGCGCCTCTTGGATGGGATTTTATGTAAACGTATGGGTTATCATGCATTGCAATATCTATTAGTGGGGCTAGGGCCGACTCCATCATGCCATCTGCATATATGCTTGCTTCGAAAAACGCCACGTTTCCAGCTTCTTTCCTAAGCAGTTTGACTACATGTTCATCAAAAATGGCTTCCATCTCAGATGGAACGCCGGGCAAGGCAATCAAATCGGTGCCGCCTATCCTTACTAAGACCCCAGGGGCTGTGCCAACGGGGTTGAACAGCGGCTCCGCTTTTTCTGGAAGTTTTGCCATTTTAACTCTATGAGGTGTCATCTCAACAGCGCTTATTTTCCCAGCCTTAGCATATTCCTCATACTTCCTTCTAACCATTTCTAGAGCCTTTTCGTTAAGCTCCAACTTGCAGTTCATGGCCTTTGCTATCCCCTCTAATGTTTTATCATCAAAGGTTGGCCCCAACCCGCCTGTTGTAATTATAAAACGAGGGATGCGCCCCAGTGCCTCGCGAACAGCACAAGCAATTTCGCCAACATCATCACCAACAACCGTTATCCTTTTAACGGCTATCCCTAAAGATGTTGCACGTTTAGCAAGCCATTGAGCGTTCGTGTTTAAAGTTTTTCCGATCAATAGCTCGTTGCCAACGCAAATGATTTCCATCCGTACATCCATATTTGCACCCTAACACGCATAATTTAGGAATAAGTTATATTCTTTTATGCTGTTTGCTAACAAGTATTAAAACTAAGGCTCTGCTATCTATTTCTTTTTGCTACTTAGCCACCATTTCAAGTATTCTTTTCTTCGCCTTTCCTTTTCATCCTCTTCGCTCTCAACTGGAGGCTTCAGTTTTTCCCTAAGCTCTATGAGTTCCTGTTGTGTTACTGAAAGCCCACAGCTTCGGCAGACATAGTGTTTGGTGGCTATTATGTAGCGCATTTCACCGCCGCATTCCGGGCAATATGGCATTTCAACCACTTTCTGCCTTTAAGAAGGGATGGGCTTCAAGAAATAGCTTTCGATTAAAGTGCAACTCACGTTATAAAGTTTATTAATCCCGCTTCTTTCGCGAGTTTAACAGCCTTATCCATCTCGTCTCTTGTCAGTCTTCTTCGCAACTCCGGTATTTCGTATGCCCGCCACTCCGGTCTGTATTGGAACATGACGTTCACTCTGGTTTCTCTACCGAGGTTTTCGGCTATCCAATTTAATATGGGCTTTGTGCAGCATTCAAGATGGTTAGGCAAGACTAGAACACGTATTATAAGTTCGCCATGCTTCTCGGCAATCAAATGGTTTCGGGTGCACACTTTCCAATAGTTTGGAGCCTCTGAAATTTTCTCGGCGCAGTATCCCGGTCCATACTTAAAGTCCAGAAGGTAAACATCTGCAAAACCCACTAAAAGTTGGGCTGTTTCCCGGCTGTAATAAGTGTTTGAGTTCCAAACAACGGGTATGTTCACATTCACATGCGCGAATGTTTCAAGCCACTGTTCCAGCCATGGTGTTGGCTCTCCACCAACAAGGTTTACGTTTCTGCACCCGCCTCTGCGTAGGTCTTCAACTTCATCTGCTAGTCTTTCCGGCTTGTACGGTTCTCCGTTTTCGATCCATTGGGATATTGTCCAGTTTTGGCAGTGCTTACAGCGCATAGTGCATCCCATGGTGAATATTGTTCCAGAAGGCACAAGCTCTGGTTCTTCGCCTACATGTTCAAAAATGCTTGAAACGGTTATCTCTGTTCCACATTTGCAGAAGCCCCGCTCACCCACAAGCCTATTCACTTCGCACCTTCGAACGCAGAAGTGGCATTTTTTAAGCATACGCTTAGCAATGGCAATTTTGAGGTCTAGATAGGATTTTTCTGGCTTTGGCAGCACGTCCAAATTTTTCTTTTTTGCGTCAATTTCCCGTTCAAGTTCACAGAATTGCCCTGTAAGCTCCGCGTGGGCTTGCCAAAGTTCCTCCAACATAGCATCTTCTTTGAAGTCAGCTGGAAGCTTTTTAGCTATTAGGAACTTTGCTGGTTTCTCGTTCTGCACTACGGCGAAATACTTAGCTAGGCTTTTCCTCGCCATCTTGTCGTTCAGCACGGCAACGGCGTCTGGACGGATAATCCTCCACATCATACTCAACCAAAATTTAAGGCGAGAAAACCATTAAAAAAGCGCATAAGGATAAGCGTAACCATTGGCATGTAATCTTCCCTTAATTGGAATTTCCCGCCCACACACCGGACAGCGCATGTCCTTAGTCAAGTTCCACCTTGTAATCTCAAAGCTGAAGCGTTTAATCAAGAGTTCATTGCAACTTGGACAATAAGTGTTCTCAGCTGGGTGTCCAGGCACATTTCCAATGTAAACATAGTTTAAGCCAACGCTTTTAACAGCAGCATAAGCCTTCTCCAAAGTTTCGATGGGCGTTGAAGGAATATTTGTAAGTTGATACTCTGGATGGAAACGCAACAAGTGGAAAGGAGTGCCCTCCCCAAGATTTTCTCTTATCCAAGTCGCCAAATCCTTTATCCTCTCGATGGAATCTCCTATTTTCGGCACAACCAAATTAGTAATTTCAATGTGAATGTTGCTTCTTTTCATCTCTTTTAAAGACTCGTAGATGGGCTCAACTGATGGAACAGCGGAAAAAACTCTGTAGAAGTCAGGGTCGCCACCACCCTTAAAATCTACAGTTGCAGCGTCAAGATACGGCGCTATTGTCTTAACCGCCTCGGGCGCCATGTACCCATTTGTAACAAAAGTATTAAAGAAACCCACTTGATGCGCAAGTTTAGCCGTTTCATACGCATATTCAAAAAATATTGTTGGCTCAGTATATGTGTAGCTTATCCCTTGGCATCCGTTATCTCTAGTAACCCTAACAACCTCTTCTGGCGGAAAATCTCTTCCGGCAATATTCTTTTCCTGACTTATAATCCAATTATCGCAGAACTGGCAGCAGAAGTTACAGCCAATTGTGGCAATAGACATGACAGACGACCCGGGATGGAAATGCGAAAGTGGCTTCTTGCCAATTGGGTCTACGCAAGCTGATATTGCCTTTCCATAAACAAGCGAGTAAAGAGTCCCTCCATCATTCTTTCTAACAAGACAGAAACCGGTTCCACCGTTGTTTATTGTGCACCTTCTACCGCATAGATTACACTTAACCTTCTTACCATCAAGCTTCTCGTAAAGCATGGCTTCTCGCATTTTCATCTCTCCTCTATATGAAAACCATTGTTATTAAACCCTATACTTAACTCTCTATAGGCGGCTCTAAACCCCCTTTTATGTCCATCAGTTACTATTAGCTCAGCCTCGCGAAGCTTTTTCAGATGAAAGGATATTGTTGTGGCTGAAACTGGCTTGGGAAGAATTTTCTCTATCTCATTAATTGTTTTGGCTGCTGGATACGCTTGCAAAAGATATCTAAGTATTCTCGTTCTTGTAGGGTCGCTTAGGGCTTCGCATATTTTGTGGCCGTTAAACTGTTTAGACAAGTATATCACTATTTTAATATGAAAATGCAAAAATTTAAGCTTTTCAATTCCTAGCAAAACCTAGCAAAATTCATGCAAGACTTTCCATTGGCTTTATTGAGGCTGTTTAATTTCAAAAACAAATGGCGGAGTAAAAGTTTTTACATCCAACTCCACATTTAGCAAGCCTTCTAGAAATCCAGCCCAAATTTCAGATTCGCTTATAAACGGAGCTTTTATCAAAAGGTACTTGTCTTTTAGGTAGAAGTCTCCAAAGCCTTGAACCCTAAGGCGTTTGAAGACCTCCTGCCACTTTTCACGGTTTGATGTGTGTATGCCTAACGTGGCTTCTATAGAAACTTTCGTTGCCTCGCCCATTTTGCGCCCCAATTCCCTCCATTTTTCCTTTGGAATGTTTTGAATTAATATGTTTACTAGTTCTATGTTTAGGAAGGCTATGCGGCTTATCCCGCAATAATATTCGCCTGGAAAGCGCCAATCGTAAACCATCATGCTTCTATAAACGTCAAGCATCTTTGAAATAAGTGGTTTTATGCCGGGCTCCTTGCCCTCCCTGATTAGCTTGTCAATAAACTCACGTTCCTCTTTACCCAGAATTATTGTTGTCCTTTTTGATGAACCCTTACCTTTATTTAGAATTTCTTCTATGCGCTCCTCTTTTTCATTCCGCATAATTAGTATATCTTCAAGCATACTTTATATGCTTTGTTCCGTACCAGAAAAACAATTACAACCGAACTACTTTTTAACAACTTACACAGCATAATTTATTGCCGATGAAGAGCTCTGAAACGCTGAAAAGATGATGCTCCCTGGGGTATCTGAGGCATAAACACTCTATTTTAAGAAATCACTTTTTTCTTAATCAAGAACAGCATAAGCGCCAAGCCAGCTAGGAAAACTATGAAACCAGAAACAACTGAGACAACATAGTTTAAATCTAAAGCTTTGAAGAGCACTAGAACCACGTAGGGTCCGCCAAACGTTAAAAGTGCAGAGAACAACGTGAGCGAAACTCGCCAAAACCTCGAATTCAAATCAAATCTAATAGTTTTTCTTTCTCCACTTTTTCCTTCATTTCCACTCATATTTCATCAATCCTTAATTTTGATATGCAGCATTTAACGAGTAATTTCCTTATAACCCTTCCTTAACCTCATTCCTTAATACTTTCATTAGGAACTTGAAAACCGAGAATCCCGCTCCACGATCAGCCTTAAACCCCGTCGTTGCTCCTAAAAGGCATATGCCGTCTATGCCATGTTCTTTTGCCATTCCAAGCATGAGTCCAGTAGCTCCAGCGATTCTCCCTTTGCTGTATAGTATGGCGCCTTTTTCCATAAACTCCATTGCCAGCCGGGGTGAAGTGGCTGCAATATAAACTTGCGATGTGTTTTCTGCAGTTGGAATTCCACCCATTGTTATGAATAAGCGGCAGCTGTGCTTAATAGCAAAATTCAGTATTTCACCACATAACTCATAGTGGGCAACAACATCCTCAAAAGAAGGTTGCGCATCACCAGTTAATATTATGAAGTCGTTCTTCTCCATTGGCGCGGCATAAAATTCGTATTTTGGCAAACGGCAAACACCACCAGAATCAACAGAAGCATAGTCTGGAAAGTAGGGTGCATACAATTCCGCAAATGGCTTAGCTCCACAAAACTTTATCAGAAGATGAGCTGCAATCTTCCCAACATTACCAAACCCGGGTAACCCTTGAACAAAAATGGGATTCTCCAGCACAGGAGCAAAAATCTGGCGGAAATATGGCTTGTCCATGGCTAACCGCGCTTGATAGGGTCAATTGCAATAATAAAGGTTTCTGGTTTCCTAAAAGGATTTAAGAAAGTTTGTTTCAGCATACAAGTAGCGGGGTGGGGTAGCCAGGATTAACCCGCTGGGCTCATAACCCAGAGATCGGTCGTTCAAATCGACCCCCCGCTACCATTTTGATAAGCTTCATTATAAAGAAATACGTGAAAATGTGGAATGTTGTGCTAGTTCATGCATTAAAGTGTTTCTGGTCGCGTTAGAAGCTCATTTAAAGACTCCTCAGAAAAAACTATTTGTCCATTTATTGTCAATATTTCACACTGAAGAAGGTAATTCCACAATCTTAGCTCAGCAGCATTTTGCCGCAAAGTTTGCTTGAGCTTTTCTAGAATAATGCTTCTTTCCGAATCTGGTACTTCTAAAAGGTTTACGTTCTTTTTGCTTTTCCTGCTTTTTGCATTCATGCTGCAGTTCACCGAGATTTCATGTCGTGTATCTTAATAAATTGGTTCCTTCGTATCCGGAATGTATCGTACATGGATATATGCATTTAAACCGGCAGAAAGTTTGGGAAAAATTATAAGTGGCTTGTGTTTGGATACATAGTTTGTAAAGTGAACAACCATGCAACTTGATACCATCGAAAATGTTTTGCTCTCGGTGACTGTGAATCCGTTACTTAAGGAGTTGATTGGACGATTTGATGTGGAATGCCCAGAGGACGGAAGTCTGCTTCTCAACTCTTTAAAGGACTTCCTAGGAGAGCCTGTTTCCCTTTGCCCAACATGTCAGCACATAAGCCACCGCATTGCCAGACCATTTTATAATATTGGAAGTCGTTTCTTAAAAGCAGACAAAAATTTCATGAAGAGACAATTTGTAAAGAGCGAATATGGAGGAGCATGGTTTAAAGGCTTCGGTTTGATGATGAGAGGTATAAAAAAGTTTGGCATACGTATACCATTTGTCCCAGCTGGACCCTTTGAAATTGTCTGGAACTTTACATATAAATGCAATCTCAAGTGTAAACATTGTTATGAAAATGCGGGAGCTGGAAAACTTCCAGAGTTATCGACAGACGAGGCGAAACAAGCTATTGATACTTTTTCAAAAATTGCTGGGGTTGGCTTACCAGCCTTGTCCTTCAGCGGAGGCGAACCCTTAGCGAGGAGAGATTTCTTTGAACTGGCGGCGTACGCCAAAAAGCGAATCCCGTATGTTAGTATAGCCTCAAACGGAACATTGCTGACAAAAGATAACGCAAAGAAGGTTAGAGACGCTGGTGTGGATTATGTGGAGATAAGCATAGATGGCGCATCATCGGCGGTACATGATGAGTTTAGGGGCATACTCGGGGCCTTCGAAAAGGCTATGCAAGGAGTCAAAAACTGTGTCGAAGAAGGCATAGACACATGCATAGCCACGGTTTTGCATAGAGACAACCTTGCAGAGACAGAGAAAATTCTACAATTAGCCAAGGAGTTAGACGTACGTTTTATGCATTTCAATTATATCCCAACAGGAAGAGCAAAAGAGCATGTAGAATTAGACTTAACGCCAGAGCAACGTCTTCACATTTTACAAGCAATAGGCAAGGAAATAATCACTTTATATTTGCAAGCCAAAGAAGAAGAGCTGAAAACCGGAAAATCAAGCATCACCGTTGACAGATTTTTCAGCACTTGCCCACAGTACGCAAGTGTTACTAAGGAGTTGTCTCAACAGATTGGGCACAAATTCATGGTTGAGGCTCATTACGCTGCAAAAAAAGGTGTCGAAAATATTGCAAACTTCCTTGGTGGATGTGGGGCTGGACGCTTATACTGTGCAGTTGAGCCTAACGGTGATATAAAGCCATGCGTATTTTTCCCAACAAATAAAAACACGGTTTTAGGCAACATTTTAAGGGACAACTTTGAAAGCATTTGGGATAATGATCCATTACTATGGGGATTACGAACAAGAGAAAACCTTGAAACCTACATTATAAATGGCAAAGAAGTTGGCTGTGGCGTTTGCTCAGATAAGTATATTTGTGGAGGCTGCAGAGCGAGAGCCTATAGCTACTTTAATGGGAACGTGAAGGCTCCAGACATTGGCTGTATCCACAATAAACCATTATGGGAAAAAATAGTGAACCGAAAGTAATAATTTCGTGAATGCAATTATGCTTTGCCTTTTTCTTCTTTGCCAAAATAGGTTGTCCATTTAAGTTTGCGGGCATCCCTCTTAAGTTTTAGGGAGTTTTTTCTGCACTTGCTTGAGCAGAACCAGAAAATTGTACCATCGTTTTTAACGTATATCATGCCCGTGCCGTGTGGGAATTCGTTGCCGCAAAATGAGCATTTCCTAAGTTTTGGCAAAAAGAATCCCTCCAGCGTTATTTTCTATCTTGTTATTTTCTTTGCTTCCCTCTCTGTTTCTCTAAGCATTAAAATGTCTTGCACACGCACTGGACCCTTAACGTTACGCGTTATGATTCGTCCCTTGTCTTTACCTTCCAGAATGCGTACTCTCACTTGTGTAATTTCGCCTGTTACGCCTGTCCTTCCGATTATTTGAATTACTTCAGCTGGAGTTAGCTCTTCTTCGGCTTCCGAAGTTTTTTCCTTACTCATTACTTAGCTCCTTTCCTAACTTGTTCAACTCGCTTTATTATTTCTTTAACTAGCCCTCCAGCGTCCCCTTCTGTAACTATACAGACTGAAGCGGCGGGGACATCTATCCCAACAGCGTCGCCAAGTTTCTCTTTGCTCGGCACATAAACATAGGGAATTTTCCTTTCTTCACAGAGAAGGGGCAAATGTGCCACAACTTCTGGTGGATCAACGTCTTCTGCTATAACCACAAGTTTTGCTTGTCCTCTTTCGATAGCTTTTGTAGTTTCATTTGTTCCTTTTCTCACGGTTCCTGTTTTTGCGGCTATTTGTAGGGCTTCATAGGCCGCATCTGCAACTTCTTTTGGAACCTCAAATTTTACGTAGAATGGTTTGGACATAAGCCTCACCCTCACCCTTCAAATGCACAGTTTAATCAACAACACCTATTTATGAATGTTTCGACTAAACCGGCGAAAATTCTTCTATACGCAAGGTAACGTAGAAAGGTTTAAATAACATGTTACGTTTGAACCTTTCTGTTTTTCGAGGGGAATATAAAAGGTTGATTAGGCTGGGTCGAGCACTCCATATAAGTTCAAGTAAAAATGTTATAGTAAAGGTTGAGAACACTCCAAAAATAGGCGAGATCGTGGTTGATGAAAATTTAAAAGATGTTGGCGAAGTCTTTGATATTTTTGGTCCGGTTTCCTCGCCATATGTGGCTGTGAAAACAAAAGTTGCTAAGCCCGAAGTTCTGGTTAACAAAGTGCTGTATGTTCTCCCCTCGAAAAAGGGAAAGGAGAGAAAGTAGATGGATGATGCGGATGTTGGGGATTCAAGCCCAACATCAACTGCTCAGCAGGCTAAAGTGCAGTCGTGCCCTGAGTGTGGCAGCACAAGATTGATGCGGGATTATGAATGTGCAGAACTTGTCTGCATGGATTGTGGCTACGTCATAGCCGCAAAAATAGCTGATAGAGGGCCCGAATGGCGTGCGTTTGACGACGAACAACGAGCAAAAAGAACTAGGGTTGGAGCCCCATTAACTTACACGATTCATGATAAAGGCTTATCAACAATGATTGACTGGCATGACAGAGACATTTATGGGAAAGGCTTATCCCCAGGACAAAAAGCTCAAGTTTATCGCCTTAGGAAATGGCAACGGCGTATAAGGGTTTCAGATGCTACTGAACGCAACCTAGCCTTTGCATTGTCTGAAATAACAAAAATAGCCAACAACTTAAATCTTCCAAAGAACATTTTAGAAACAGCATCCCTAATTTATAGAAAAGCTGTTAAAGAAAGGCTCATAAGAGGTAGGTCGATTCAAGGGGTTACGTCAGCAGCGATTTATTTGGCTTGTAGGCAGTGTGGCTTGCCCAGAACTTTAGAAGAGATAGCCCAAGCATCAAGTGTGAACAAAAAAGAGGTGGGACGCAGTTACCGCTTCTTGATAAAGGAATTAAACTATTTCATTCCACCCCTAAAACCAAGCCAATATATAACTAAATTCTCAAATCAGCTGACAATGCAAGGCAAAGTTGAGGAAATAGCTCACAAAATTTTGGCAGCAGCAAAAGAGCTAAAACTCACATCTGGGCGAGGCCCAACTGGCATTGCGGCAGCCGCGAGCTACATAGCTTCAGTGCTTACCGGAGAAAGGAAAACCCAGAGAGAGATTGCTGAAATAGCCCAGGTGACGGAAGTTACGATTAGGAACCGTTATAAAGAACTTGTTGAGCGATTAATGTTTCAAATGAGCCTCTAAGTGTCTAAAGAACGTTAGAAAAGCTCCTCCTCTTCTTGTTGGCAACATCCCTCCTCAACTTCCTCTTTTTCCACCTCGCCGCCCATAATTTTTGGAACAGTTCCGCTTAGCTCTTCTAGGATGTCTTCTGGGATTTTATTCATTAAACTCTTAATTTCTTCCTTAAGCTTGTTAACCTCTACCTCTAAGGTCTTGGCTCTTTCGCTTAACTCCAAAACCTCCTTGAGCTTATCCCTCTCCTCTAAAAGTGCACGCCTCTCCTCCTCTAATGCCCTAATTTTATCCTCCAACTTTGCTTTCGTTTCGGCAACTCGCATTTTACACCACCAATTTAATGCATTAATGTCTCTGCAGATTAATAATTTGCTACAAAACACATTTTAGTCTCTTAGAGGCAATTCTTATAATAGGGGTTATAGTTTGGTTAAGTGTCCGAAATGCGGAGGAGGGGTTGTTGCCCCCATTAAGACATGGACTATTTCTCCGCGAAAACCAGTAGAAGGTGCACCAAAGCTCATGGGAATTTTTGAGTGCCCCAGTTGCAAGGCTAGGTTCAGAGCAGTTATCGAATCTGACGCGAGGGTTGAAGAGACAGTAAGTATTAAAAACATGGTTGAAAGAATTAAAGTCATTAAGGGTGAACTTATGCAAACCTTGAAAAACTTGCGGGAGAAAATAAAAACTTTGGAAACTGAACGCGCAAACCTCATGATCGAAATTGAAAAATTGAAGAAGGCAGCAGAGTCGAGAGTTAGCGCGCTTGAAAGCGAAGTGAACATGTTGCGAGAGGAAGTAAAATCCTTAAGAGAACTTCTCGGCTACACGGAGGAGAAGTAAAAATAACAGTGAATATAACGCAGCTACGCGTTACAGTTTAAGATTGCAAGAACTTTCTGTAATATTCCTGAGCCTTTGCCACGGCTTTTTCCGGGTTCTTCAAGATGGGATAACTTGCTTCAGGTGAGAGTTTCTCACATTTGCTGAAGTATTCGATAACTTTTTTGACGTTTCCCTCGTAGATTGCCAGACCTCCAGCAATTTGGTACCATAGCTTCGCCCTAGTGACATCCTTTTCCTTTTCAAATTTCTTAGCATTTTCTACTGCTTCTTCCATGGAGATGCTGACTTTTCTCGGATCAAGAAACATTACATTAAACAAAGCTTCATATGTTTCTTTATCACTTCCGCACAGTTTCTCAAGTTCAGTTATCCGTCTAGCTTCAACAGTTGCAGTTTTTGCTCCCTCTTTCTTTTTCCTTCTAAATATGCCTAGCACCCATAATCTTCCTCCTTTAACTCTCCTCTACTAAGTTCTACGATTGATTACGCATTTATGCAATGATTAACTTTAAAGGTTTGCCCGCGTATATGTGCTTTATGCCATACAAGTTCACATTCGACCTTTCAAAAGTTCCAAAGTTCTTCTTCACCGAAGTGGCCAAAATTGTTTATAAAAAAAGAGTGCATAAAAGGGTTGGACATGCTTTACAAGATATTATCAAGAGGTTCAGGATCGATGAGGCAACAGGCTTAAGCTTTTCTGACGCTGTTCTGCTTTTGGAAGATTTTGTTGATATGGAAGTTAGAAATTTTTTAGAGAAGGAGCGGTTTAAGAAGACGAAAAGAAGGGCTCTGTTTTTGCCTCATTGTTCTAGGAAGTATATGGACAATAGGTGCAAGGCTAAGTTTGACCCGAATATTCCATCATACATTTGTGCCCACTGCTCTTTTAACTGCTTGATTAGCAGAGCGGTTTCAATAGCCGAAGGGAAGGGGTATGATGTTTACGTCATACCCGGCGGCTCATGCATTTACAAAATTTTGAAGCTTAAGCGTTATGATGGTGTTGTGGGAGTCGCGTGCGGTGAAGAGGTGAAGTTGGCTGGTGAGGCATTATCTAGGGTTGATGTTGCTGGTCAAGCTGTTCCTCTGCTTAGAAATGGTTGTGCTAACACATTTTTTGACATTGAGACTTTAGTGCAAATTCTTTAAAGAGAAAAATAGGGCGTTACTTAATTGATGAGGAAAATTTGCTTTACTTCTTTTCCGCTTTGGCCTTTTTCTTAGCTGTTTTCTTCTTGCACGCTAACAACTTACACCTCAAAACTGACGAAAATAAAGATAAGTTTTTGATATCATATAATTTTTACCATCTTTTTCCTGCAAATTATATAGAATTGCTAGGAAATTGTAAAATTAAATGTTACTTGACTATTTCCCGTTTTTTCCATCGAAGGTTTTTGCTGCGGCATTTACGACATTTAACCGCTGTTGTGGCATTTCGTGCACCACATTCTCTGCAAATTTTCACGTAAAGCCTACGCTGCTGAGCCAATGATTTTTTAAATGGATCCATTATTGGCATTTTGCTTCAACTCGTTTTCTTTTGGCTACACCAAACAGAATACGCATATAAATATACTTTTTGCCTCTTTATGCTAAATCTAACGCCTTACCAGTTTTTCTAACAGTGTGGCGACGTCGCTGGGCTTTTCAGCCACCTCCACACCAGCTTCTCGGAAGGCTTCTATTTTGCTTTGAGCCGTTCCAGCCTTGCCCAGTATTATTGCACCTGCGTGTCCCATACGTTTTCCAGGAGGAGCTGAGCGACCAACTACGAAAGCTACAATCGGTTTTGGATATTTTTCTTTGACTATGTATTCTGCAGCGAGTTCTTCAAAGTTTCCCCCGATTTCTCCTATAAGGGCTATGCCTTCAGTTTGATCGTCTCTTTCAAAAAGTTTTAGAACATCTATGAAGTTCAACCCAACTATTGGGTCTCCGCCTAAGCCTATGCATGTAGATTGCCCCATTTGCTTTTTAGTTAATCCAGCAGCTATTTCGTATGTTAGTGTCCCGCTTCTTGAGACCATGCCTATGCTTCCGGGCTTGAAAATGTGAGCTGGCATTATGCCAAGTTTACATTCTCCGGGCGTTATTATTCCAGGGGTGTTTGGTCCTATTATTGTGGCATTGAGTTGTTTGGCATATGCCATAACATTGACGGCGTCTTTTATTGGGATATGCTCAGTGATTATGACAACTGTTTTTATTCCGTTTTCTAAGGCTTCTAGTGCTGCGTCTGCTGCGAATGGCGCTGGGACAAATATTATGGAGGCATTAGCGTGGTGGTTTTCTAGGGCTCCCTCAATGGTGTCATATACAGGGACGCCGTGGACTTTCGTTCCGCCTTTGCCCGGTGTTACACCCGCAACTATTTGTGTTCCGTATTCCAGCATGAGTTTTGTGTGGAAACTTCCCTGCGCCCCGGTTATGCCTTGAACTATGGCCTTAGTATTTTTATCTACTATTATCCCCATTCACGCTCACGCTCCGTTTTTGACGATTTCCACTACGCGCTTTGCTGCCTCTTCCATGCTTTCCAGTACATGTATTCCAGCTTCAGTCAGTATTCGTTTTCCTTCCTCCTCGTTTGTCCCCACTAGCCGTATGACAAAGGGCTTTTCTATGCCAAGTTTTTCCTTCGCCGCCAAAACGCCTCTTGCAACTTCGTCGCAGCGGGTTATCCCGCCTAAAATATTTATGAATAAGGCTTTAACATTTGGATCTGAAAACACAATCTTTAGGGCAGCCGCAATTTTTTCTGATGGGGCACCGCCGCCTACGTCTAGAAAGTTGGCTGGTTTTCCACCATAAAGTTGTATGGCGTCTAATGTTGCCATTACCAAGCCGGCGCCGTTGCCTATAACGCCTATGTCTCCTTCAAGTTTTACATAAGCCAGGTCATTTTTTGCAGCTTCAATTTCTTGTAGAGAGAGTTCACCTTCCAATGTTCTTTCTTTAAATTCTGAGTGGCGGAAAAGGGCATTGTCATCGATTATTATGCGAGTGTCAACAGCAACAAAATTTCCATCTGAAGTTTCAACGAGAGGGTTCATTTCAATAAGTTCAGCGTCATAATCCATGCCAGCTCTGTATAGGTTATGGAAGATGTTTCCAAGCAGTGAAAGCTGGTTTCCAGAGTATTCCATGTGTCTTGCTATTTGTCTAGCGTGGTGTGGTCTAAAACCATATTGTGGGTTTATGTGGAACCTTGTGACTTTTTCTGGGGTTTTTGCGGCAACCTCTTCTATTTCCATTCCGCCTTCCGAGGAGGCTATTACAACATAGCTTTTTGAAAACCTGTCAATAGTTATGCCGAAATATAGCTCTTTTTTGGCTTGTATTTTCTCTTCAATCCAGACGCTTCGGACAGACATCCCTTTAATTTGCATGCCTAGCAGTTTCTCCGTAGCCTCTTCTACTTCCGCTATAGAGTCTGCGAAGAGTATTCCTCCAGCTTTCCCTCTTCCTGCAACTGGAACTTGCGCCTTTATAACCAATGGCAGGTTAAGCCTTGAGGCTATTTCTCGAGCTTGCGTTGTGTTTGTGGCTAGTTCTCCTTTAGGTGTTGGAACGCCATATTTTGAAAGTATCCTTTTTGCCTCATACTCAAGGAGTTTCATTTTAAACATCCCATTTTACGTCTATTTTATGGATTCTATCGCAACGTAGGACTTAGTATCTTTTATGCCTTCGATTGCGGAAAGTTTCCTTAAAACCTCGTGGAGCTTATCCCTCTCAACGATTAGCACAGCGTCAATGTCGCCTGCAACCCTGAAAGCCTTTTGCACGAATATTTCTCTGATTTTTCCGTAGACTTCGCCTCTTTTGGGCGGGTAAACCTTAATGAATATGAAAGCTGGTGTTAATGATGCACCTAGGGCGTTTAACCCTTTTTCCGTTACGTCTATGAACCCTCTACCTGTTCTTATGTAGTTTAGGTCTCTGAGCTTTTTTAAATGAAGGTTTAGTGCTTGTCTGCTTATGCCTAATTCTTTTGCTAGGTCGCTTTGCCTTGCGTGTAAAGTGTATGTGCTCGTTGATTTCCCTCTTTCGTATAGCATTCGGAGCAGTTGAATTGAACGCCTTGTTAGTGTTTCCAAGGTTTTAACGCTTCTCGGAATTTGGATGTTGAGAGTTTACAATAGTATGGATTATTTAAGCATTTAGCAAGTTTTAACGCGTTTGAAACTTTAATGTAAAGGATTGTAAAGCCGCGGTAGAAGTTAAAACCGTAATGTATTTATTTATGGATAAAAATGGTTAAGGAGCCATAGAAAAAGTGGAAATAAGGAGTGAGGCGGTCCAAAATGTCTGAAAGCAACTCAGTGTTGATCGGGAAGAAGCCAGTAATGAACTATGTACTGGCTTGCATAACCCTCTTCCACGGCGGAGCAAAAGAAGTAAATATTAAGGCAAGAGGGAGAGCCATAAGTCGTGCCGTCGACGTCGTTGAGGTCGTTAGGCGCCGATTCCTACCAGACGTTAAAGTTAAGAAAGTAGGTATCGGAACTGAGCAGGTGGCACCCAGAGAAGAGGGTGGCACGCCTACAAACGTCAGCACCATCGAGATAACACTGGAACGCTGAAGTACTTCCGAGTAAAATTTCAAAGCTCCGCCGCCCCTCCTTTATTTGTTGGAGGGCATCCTTTCAAGTGAAGACAGTGTTGTGTAGTTTCTGTTTGAAAAGTGGAATCTTGTGCCAAAAATGTTCGGAGAAGGTTAAATCTGGCGAAGTTTCAGAGCTTGATTTGAAAATTGCCCGTTTACTCCTTTCATTGGAGGAAACTTATCCTTCACTTCAGAACGTTTATTTTTATAAGGCTGTGGATGCTGGAAAAACTTTAGCCATTCTTGTTGGGAAGGGGGATGTCCCTCGTCTTCTTGGGTATGGTGGGAAAATAATTAAAGCGTTAGGGGAGAAAACTGGCAAGTCTATACGGGTTTTGGAGTATGGTGTTGACGATAGAAAGTTTTTGGAGGATTTGTTTGCACCTTTAAGCATAGTTACCATAAACACCATTTGGCTTCCAGACGGAACAACTGAAACGCGTGTTATTTTGAGGAAGAGAGGTGGAAGGCAGCCACCCTTCGATGTAAAGGCTTTAAAGGAGATTGCCCGTAAAGTTCGCAACATGACGTTACGCGTGGAGTTTACAGACTAGCGGACGTGAACAAATGAAACTGGACCCTATTGGGGACTGGCGGAGAACCCATTACTCTGTTGAGGTTCGACCGGAGCTTGACGGGCAAGAGGTCACTCTTTTCGGTTGGGTTCAAGAAATTCGGGATTTAGGCGGAATTCGCTTCATAATATTGCAAGACCGTGAAGGAACTGTGCAGATAACCATTCCACGGAAGAAGGTTAGCCGCGAAGTTTTATCGAAGTCTGACGCCTTGCAGAGGAGATATAGCATAGGCGTGAAAGGAATTGTAAAGAAAACAGAAATTACGCCAAGAGGGGTCGAAGTAATACCGAAAGAAATTAAGATTTTCAGCACAGCCGCATCTCAGCTGCCAATAGACATCGCTGGAAAAGTACCTGCGCAGTTGGAGGTTCGGCTTGGCGCCCGCGCATTAGACCTTTGCCGTGAAGAAAGTATAGCCATCTTCAAGATTCAGCACACAGCTGTTGAGGCAATACGCAGTTTCCTCTTTGAAAGGGGGTTTATAGAGGTTCATACTCCCCGCATTATTGCTTCAGCCACAGAGGGTGGCGCGGCACTTTTCCCCGTGGACTATTTTGAAAGAAAAGCTTTCCTTGCACAGAGCCCTCAACTTTACAAGGAACAGCTTGTCATAAGCCTTGAAAAAGTCTTTGAAATAGGTCCCTTTTTTAGGGCTGAAGAGTCCCACACGCGTCGGCATTTAAGCGAGTTTGTCTCAATAGATATTGAGCAAGCTTTTGCCTCGGCTGAAGATGTTATGCAGTTGCTGGAGCAGCTTATGCAGCACACATGCAAAGTTGTCCGTGAAAAATGCCAAAGGGAGTTGGCAACGTTAAATCATCACGTGAATGTGCCTGAAATCCCTTTTAAACGCTTGACCTACGACCAAGTACTTGAAGACTTGAAGAGGGAAGGCGTAGAAATTCCTTGGGGTGAGGACATACCTACACCAGCCTTTAGGACATTGGGCAAGATTCACCCATACTTCTACTTTATTACGGACTGGCCGACGAGGTCTAAGGCTTTCTACATAAAGCCCAGAGAGGATAATCCGGAAATCTGTGAGGGTTTTGACCTTATGTGGCGTTGGATTGAGCTTTCTTCCGGTGGGACCAGAATAGCTTCAAAAGAGCTTCTAATAGAGCGGCTAAGGGAGAAGGGATTGAATCCGGAATTGTTCAAGCATCATTTGCAGGCTTTTGATTATGGTATGCCGCCTCATGCTGGTTGGGCTATTGGTTTGGAGAGGCTTACAATGATGTTGACGGGGAAGAAAAACATCCGCGAAGTTACTCTTTATCCTAGAGACAAGTTTAGGCTTACACCATAACAATTTAGGTTGTGGAAAAAGCCTAAATTGTTTACTCCTCTAGATTTTTCAGAAGCGCCATCGTCTGGTTGCCTTTTTAACTTTATTCTCGCCTCCCCCTCTCTAGTTTTCACCGTTTTCGGGATTTTTATGCACATTTTGGCTTTCAAGGATTTGATTTAAATTTGTTCTAAAAGTTGATAAAGAGGCTTTCCTTTATCCCCGTACATGGGAGAAAACCTAAAAATAGCGTGCGGAGTCTTCGGCGCAATAAACTTTGAACGGCAACCCATATTTCCATACGTATATTGGGGTTTGAGGGCACAAAATCATAGGGGACACCAGTCCCACGGTTTTCTCACATGTGCTGATGGAAAATTCTACGTTCACAGAAGCTTAGACCTTGTACCGAAAATAAAGGCAAGCGCCATACAAGAATGGTTTGGACGCCTTCCGGGACATATTGGGATAGGCAATGTTAGATATACAACTTCTGGGAAGACGGATGAGAAGTCTTTGATGAAGGGTACCCAGCCCGTAACCGCTTCTAAAAATGGTTTTAGGGTGGCTATCTCCTTTAACGGTAATGTTGTCAACACTTTTCAGCTTAAAAAGGAAATATCCAGAGAATTTCCAAACTTTTCTTATGAATGTGATGCTGACCTCATCTGCCACAAACTCCTAATGGAACTAGTCAATAGCAAAGACCTTGCCGTCGTTGTGAAAACGTGTATGCAGGAAATTGAGGGCGCCTTTTCAGTTGCTGGAATAACCGGAGAGGGCGAATTTTTTGCTTTCAAAGACCCTCATGGGATAAGACCCCTCTGCGCTGGTCATGGCGATGACGGAAAAACATACGCCTTTTCTTCTGAAACTGTTGGTTTAGACATAAACGGTTTATGCCGAGACTTTGAGGTCGAGCCCGGTGAGTTCATAATCGTCTCAGGGGACGGGTTTAAACGTGAAAAGCTCATGAGCTCTGAGCGGAAAGCCTTCTGCGCCTTTGAGTTTGCCTATTTTGCCAGACCGGACTCCATTTTTGACAATAGGTATGTTTATGAGATTCGCGAGGAGTTTGGAAGGAACCTCGTGAGGGAGAACCTGGACATTGTTAGGGATGCGGATATAGTTATTTCTATGCCGGAAACTGGCGATGATGCGGCGCTGGGGGTTCATGAAGAGTCTGGTCTAAGGTGGGAAAGGGCGACCAGAAGACATCGTTACGTAACTGAACGCGCCTTCATATTGCTTAACAAAGAGCGTTACGCCACCATAGACAAGAAAATTAATGTTTTAGCCTCAAAGATGGATGGAAAAAGGGTCATAGTGGTGGATGACAGCATAGTCCGAGGCGACACAACACGTATCACCGTGGAGAAGCTCCGCAGAATGGGTGCTAAGAAGGTCTATTTGTTTGTGACTTTCCCACGCATAATTGGTCCATGCTTTTATGGGATAGACATGGCAACCTATGGGCAGCTTATAGGCGCAAAGCACACGCCCGAAGAAATAGCAAAAATTATAGGAGCGGATGCTGTGTGCTATCAGTCAATAGATGGGCTTGTGAGAGCCACTGGTTTTAGAAAGGACGAATTGTGCCTAGGCTGTTTGACTGGCGAGTATCCAACGCCTCTGGCTCGGAAGGTTGCAGACGAGATGAAGAAGAGGTTTTTGGAAGGGGTTGAGGAAACAGGAAGGCTTTATGAGATTCCAGAGCTTGTCGGCGAAAATTAGTGGCAAAATAGATTAGCGTCCTCTGGTATTTAGCGTTTTAGCATTCAGGAGGGTGGCACATCTTGGTCGAAAAGATCGGCGTGCTTGTTGTTTCTTACGGCGCCCGTGAGGTGGCGATGGTTGACGCTTTCCTGCGGAGCACAAACTATAAAGTTGAGGTTTATGTTGCCGATAAGCAGCGGAACCCCTTTAACGTGAAAAATGCCAAGGCGCATGTTGTTATTCCAGACTTGAATGTGGAGGCTATATGCAAATTCGCTGAAAACCACAAAGAAAGCATAGACTTTGGCATTGTCGGTCCTGAAAAGCCCATAATTGACGGCGCCCGCGACCTTGTTGAGAAGCGCACTGGCATACCAATGATTTGCCCAACAAAAGATTACGCCATTGAAGCCAGCAAAGTCCAACAACGCCTACTCTTCCAAGAGACTGTTCCAGAAGTGAATCCTCGCTTCAGAATTTTCCGCCCAGAAGACTACAAAGGAGCAGAAGATGCCCGTAAAGAGCTTTACAGATGGCTTGACGAACTTGGAAACATGGCTGTTGTTAAGCCAGACAAGCCAGCTGCTGGAAAAGGCGTGGGCGTATGGGGAGACCACTTCACCACCCGTGAACAACTTTTCGAGCATTTTTGTGAAAACTTGCGGCACGGCGCTGTCATTGTTGAAGAGAAAATTGAAGGAGAAGAGTCAAGCTTCCAAGCTTTTTGCGACGGAAAACATTTGGTGCCTCTTCCAGAAACGAGGGATTATAAACGTGCCTTTGACGATGATAAGGGTCCAAACACTGGCGGTATGGGTTCCTACAAGGGTGTTGGCGAAATACTGCCCTTTATGACAGCGGCGGACAGGGAAAAAGAGCTGGAAGTTGTGAGGAGGATTTTTGATAAGTGGCGGGCTTCGGACAACAGCGCCTTGAGGGGAATTCCATTCTATGTGGCTTTCATGCACACCGGCAAAGAACCGAAAATTCTTGAGAACAACAGCCGCCCAGGCGACCCAGAAATAATTAACATTCTGCCAATTTTGAAGGACGATTTTGTTGATGTGTGCTTTAAGATTCTCGACTGGAACCTAACCCGCATAGAAGTTGAAAAGGCGGCGACTGTGGTGACTTACAAGGTGCCGCCGAGTTATGGTGGTTATGTCGAAACATTTCCAGAACGCGTGAACAAGACAGAAGTGAACAAGCCAGTGGATCTAACAAAAGCCTATGAGCTGGGCAAGAAGTACGGTGACAGAATCCGTGTTTATCCAGCTTCTATGGAGCTTCGCGACGGCGAAACTTACGCCTTAAAGTCAAGGGCTGTTTGTGTGGTTGGCGTTGGCGAAAATATCGAGGATGCCAGAAATGTCTCCTTAGAGGGCATTAAAGCCATAAAAGACGGAGCCTTATGGCATAGAAACGACATAGCCTCGAAGCAGCATATAGAAAAGAGCATACGCCACATGGAGGCGCTCCGAAAACGCAGATGAGAAAAGTCTTCATTTCAGACTGTGAAGGACCAATTTCAAAAAATGACAATGCCTTCGAGTTGACAGCCCACTATGTGCCCAACGGAGCGCACATTTTCACTGTCATAAGCCGATACGATGATGTGCTTGCTGATGTCGTAAAAAAGCCTGGCTACAAGGCTGGTGATACGCTGAAGCTTATACTGCCCTTTCTTAGGGCTTATGGCGTTACAGACCGCAAAATGCAGAGTTTTTCGGCTGAAACGCTTCTGCTAATCTCAAATGTTAAGGAGAGTTTGGCTTTTATCAGAAAGGTTGCTAACGCTTTTATTGTCAGCACAAGCTACGAGCATTACATTAGGGCGCTGTGCCAAGCCATAGACTTCCCTTCCGAGAACGTTTACTGCACAAAAGTGAAAATGGACGATTATCCGCTTAGCCAAAAAGAGCAGTATAGACTCTGGGAACTAGCAACAGAAATCGCAAAAATGCCGGTAATCGAAATTCCGAAAGGCGCAAGTTCCATTAAAGAGTTTTCGAGACCGCATCAGCAAGTCATAAGGCGGCTTGATGAAATCTTCTGGGAAGAAATCGCAAAAATGGAAATCGGGAAAATCTTCGAAGAGGTTAACCCCGTTGGCGGACGTGAAAAAGCTGAAGCGGTTATGCAGATAGCCAAAAAGCTAGGCATAAGCCTTTCAGAAGTGGTTTATGTTGGCGACAGCATAACAGACGTTGAAGCCTGCAAAACAGTCCGCAGCGGAGACGGCTTAACAATATCCTTTAATGGCAACGAATACGCCATAAGAGAGGCTGAAATCGCCGTAATGTCTGAAAAAGCGCTTATAACAGCACTGCTAACAGTTGTCTTCTGTAAATATGGCAAAGAGAACGTAATCGAGCTTGTAAACAACTGGAGCTTTGAAAGGATTAAAGAGCTTGATGTAGACGCGGAACTGAAAAACAAGTTTTTTGAGGCTTACGGCGAGAAGCTCACACGCGTAGAAGTTGTCACGGCAGCAAACATGGAGAGGCTGGCGAAGGAAAGCACGGCTTTCCGCAAAACCGTGAGGAGTGAAACCATAGGGCGTCTAGGCTAGGCTTGTCAAAGTTTTAATAGTCTAAAGCACCAACCTAAAATAATCCCAAACTTGAAGATGGAACGGGAAGTGCGTTGACTAAAAAAGAACTTGTTGAGGACACTTACGCGGAAGCCTTTGAGGGTATTTACTGTCGAGTGACCGTTACGGCTGATGATGAGGAAACACTGCGAAAGGCGGCACTGTACGCAACCGCCACACCATCCATAGTTATAGGCAGGGTTGAAGGCGGGATAGAAAGGTGGCTAAGCGAGAAGGAAACCCCAGACGGGCGTAAAGGTGTAATCCTCCAGTTCTGGGGCGGAATAGACCCCAAAAAACCCTTCTCAGAATCCCTCAAAAAGTTTGAAATTGAGCTCTCCTATCGCATAAGGCAGGATATTCTTGTAAAGCCCTTCACAGCGGTTTATGACGCTTTGCAGAATCCGTTGGGCAAAATTGACATGATGGAACGCGTCGGCCACTGTGGGGATGGCTACGAGTGGGAGGAAAAACGTCACAACCGCAATATCATAGTTGTGCCGATAATGGTTCCAGACTTTATAATAGAGCGGTTTTTGGGATATGCTCGCGGCGGCGTCATGGGCGCTAATTTCTGGATAATGTGCAAAACAAAAGAAGCCGTTATGGAAGCTGGAGAAAAGGCGCTTCAAGCCATCCACAAGGTGGAAGGTGTAGTTACGCCCTTTGACATTTGCTCTGCTGGTTCAAAGCCGGAAACTCGTTATCCATGGATAGGACCAACTACAAACCACCCTTACTGTCCATCATTAAAGAAAAGGCTTGGCAAAGAGTCAAAAGTTCCAGAAGGCGTAAACTACATCCCAGAAATCGTAATTAACGGAGTTTCACTTGAGGCGGTCAAAAAGGCCATGAAAGCCGGAATAGAAGCCGCCCTAACGGTGAAAGGAGTGGTGAAAATTTCAGCTGGAAATTATGGCGGGAAACTTGGCGATTACAAAATTTATCTGCGTGAGTTGTTCAAATGAAGCGTTTTGACGTTATAGGTTTTGGCGCCCTAAACGTGGACAAACTTTATAAGGTTAATAAGATTGCAGGACCAGAAGAGGAAGGCTTCATAAAAGGCTTCGAAGAAGCTTGTGGAGGCTCAGCTGCCAACACCATTATGGGCTTGGCTAGGCTTGGCTGCAAAGTTGGCTTTATTGGGAAGGTTGCCAACGACCGAGAAGGCAAAATGCTCCTAGAAGACTTCCGTAAAGAAGGCGTAAACACTAGGGGCGTCATAAGGGCGAAGGAGGGACGCAGCGGAACAGTCATGGGTTTTGTAGATGAAAAGGGAGAGAGAGCCCTATATGTGGACCCTGGAGTAAACGACACAATAAGCTTTGAAGAAATAAACGTGAAGTATGCTTGCCAAGCAAAATTCCTTCATTTAACCTCTTTTGTTGGCGAGAAGTCCTTCGAAGCCCAGAAAAGGCTTGTGGAAAATCTGCCAGAAGATGTTAAAGTGAGCATGGACCCGGGCGAGCTCTATGCAAGAAGGGGCGTGAAAATGCTGACCCCAATTTTGAAGAAAACTTTTGTTTTTATGCCAAATTCGCTAGAGCTGGCACTTTTAACAGGCGCGGAGGACTATGTTAAGGGTGCTGAAAAACTATTGGAGCTTGGAGTGAAAATTGTTGCAGTTAAACTCGCTGGCAAAGGATGCTATGTCACAGATGGGAGGGAAAGTCACCATGTGGAAGCCTTCAAAGTAAAGATTGTCGACACAACGGGTGCTGGGGACGCCTTCTGCGCTGGCTTCCTTTATGGCTTGTTAAACAATAAAAGCCTAAAAGAATGTGCTAAATTGGGCAACTTTGTTGCTTCGCGTTGCATAATGAGGATGGGTGCCCGCGCTGGGCTCCCACGCCTAGAAGACTTAAAACCGCTTCTCTAGGTAGTCGATTAGGCTTTCGAAGATCAGTTTTCCATCCCCGTACTGTGGCATAAGCTTCTGTCTTGTCCAGTCGGGTTGCTGCCACCAATAGAAGGCTCTTTCCGGATGGGGCATCAAACCGAAAACCGTGCCTTCTGGGTTGCATATGCCTACAATGTCGTGGAATGATCCATTTGGATTTATCGGGTAACGCCCTTCCGCATATTCGCCATCTTTTGTGCAGTATCTGAAGACCAACTGGTCGTTATTGTAAAGCCTCTCTAAATACTGCTTCTCCTTTTCCTTAGCGAACAAGAATCTGCCCTCAGCGTGGGCGACTGGCATACGTAAAACCTTGCCTTTTGGAATTTTCCTTGTGAATACACATTTGCCCTTATTTTCGTGCTTTATGTAAACCCATCGGCAATTGTAGCCCGGAGGGTGATTTGTGGCAAGTGCCGCCTCTGGATAGGGGCTTATGCCATCAAATGCCGGGAGCAAGCCAGCCTCAACCAGCACTT
The DNA here is from genome assembly GCA_038882655.1 of Bathyarchaeia archaeon. GTDB lineage: Archaea > Thermoproteota > Bathyarchaeia > Bathyarchaeales > Bathycorpusculaceae > JAGTQI01. The sequence continues at coordinate 135,094 of JAVZNT010000002.1, forward strand.
GAAAACCGTTGCAAATGCCGAGGATTGGGCGTCCCTCTTCCACAAAAGTCTTTAACTCTTTTTCCATTTTGGCGAGCATCCACTTCGCCCAAATTGCGCCGGCGCGCACATAATCTCCGTATGAGAACCCTCCGGGAAAAACTAAGGCGTTGTAGTCTAGAAGGTTTCGCTGTTTAACTACATCATTCACGTGGAGAATTTGGGCTTGGACGCCTAAATCTTCAAGGGCTGTTTTTGTTTCCGCGTCGCAGTTGGTACCGCCCACACGCAGAATGCAAACTTTAATCTCTTCACGTTTCATTTTAGGCTTCACCGCCGCTAAAGGTGCGCTTCCACCAAGCCAACAACTCGCTTAGAGGCGCATCTACCACAACATCCCCTTCCAAGCCGTAAACACGCAACCTTGGCGTAGCCATCACCTTTCCAATTTTGGCGAAGGCGCATCCACGCAGGATAGCCTCAAAATCCCTTTCATATTCTTCTGGAACTTCAACGAGGAAACGACTGTTAGACTCGGCAAAGAGGACGAAGTCGTTTCTGTCTAGACCCTCATTTGGGACAAGCCGCAAATCCAGTTCCATGCCATAGCCACCGGAAAAAGCCATCTCCGCCGCCGCAACAGCCAAACCACCTTCAGACAAGTCATGGCAAGCGTTAACTAAGCCATGGTCAATAGCCATAACCATTGCTCTAAAAGTCTTTCTGGCTTGGCTGGCGTGCACCTTCGGCACTGTTTTTCCGATAAACCCCATCAGCCTATAATATTCTGAACCGCCAAGCTCATGGCAGGTTTTGCCAACAATGTAGATGGAGCTGCAGGGCTCCTTAACGTCCAACGAGACTGCCACGCGAATGTCTGGAATTATTCCAACAGCCGTTATCAAAAGCGTCGGCGTCACTGGTCCAAGGGGCGACTCGTTGTATAGGCTGTCCTTCCCAGAAATGAAAGGTGTTCCAAAGGCTTTAGCGAAATCGTAGCAAGCCTCGCAAGCCCTTACTAGGCTTCCAAGCCTATCGGGTTTTTCCGGGTTTCCCCAAGTGAAATTGTCTAGGAGGGCTATTCTTCTGCCGCCCACAGCCACATTGTTTCTTATGGCTTCGTCTATGGCTGAAGCCGCCATCCAGTAGGGGTCTACTTTCCCATACTGGGGGTTTATGCCACAAGAAATCACCAAACCCCTCCAAGAATCTTTTAAAGGCTTGAGAACAGCCGCATCGTTTGGACCGCCAAACTCCCCATGCAAGGGTTTTAGGACGGTATTTCCCTTAACCTCATGGTCATAGGTTCTGATAACATTCTCTTTGCTTGCAATGTTCGGCGAAGAAAGCAGCCTCAAAACAGTGCTGGTCAAATCTTTTGGCTCCGGAAAAACTGGTTCCGTAAAAGCCGGCGGCTTGTACTCGGCGGTTCTGACGGTTCTGGGCGGTTTAAAAAGAAATGGGATGTCCAGCTCAGCCACCTTTACTCCGTCATAATAAATGCGCAAAATCTTGTCATCAGTGTATCGCCCAATGGTGGTGGCTTCAACATCCTCGCCCTCAAAAATCTCCAAGACCCGTGCCAAGTTTTCCGGCGGAACAGCCAAGAGCATCCTCTCTTGAGATTCGGAAATGTAAATCTCCCAAGGAGCCAAACCAGAATATTTCAGTGGCACTTTGTCAAGCTCTACGACAGCGCCGCATCCAAAACGTTTGGCTGTTTCGCCAACAGCAGAGGATAAGCCGCCTCCACCTAAGTCTGTTATGGCTGAAGCCAATTCAAGGTCTCTGATGGCAATTATCGCCCTCTTAAGCTTCTCCTCCTCAATGGGATTGGCAATTTGAACGGCTGGTCTAGAAACCTCCTCAGACTTCTCCGTTAACTCCGCAGAAGCAAAAGTAACCCCGTGGATGCCGTCCCTTCCAGTTTTGCCTCCAGCCAAAACAATGAAGTCGCTTGGCTTGGCATTTCTCTTAAACTTTTTCAGTGGCAGAACCCCAACACATCCACAATAAACAACCACGTTGCCTACATAGCTCTCATCAAAGCATATGGCACCGTTAACCGTCGGAATCCCCATATTGTTACCATAGCTTCCAATGCCGGCGACAACACCCATATACAGGTATTTTGGATGCTTAATCCCGGGCGGAAGCCTCTCATAAGGATAATCCAATGGGCCAAAGCCCAAAACGTCCGTACACGCAATAGGGCCAGCCCAAACCCCCAAAATATCACGTATGACGCCGCCAACGCCGGTGGCTGCCCCACCAAAAGGTTCAATAGCCGAAGGATGGTTATGGGTTTCCACCTTTACAGCTATGCCGTAACTTTTCTCAAAGTGAATTATGCCAGCATTATCCTCAAAAACCGAAAAACACCAACGGGGATTAAGCTCCCTCGTCACCCCAGCAATATAAGTTTTGAAAAGACTATCAATTTCCTTTCCGTCAAACTTTACTACACTTTTGAAGGTTTTGTGAAAGCAATGCTCAGACCAAGTCTGCCCAAGAGTTTGGAGCTCAACATCCGTAGGATTTTTACCCTTCCCTCTAAAGTATTTCTGAACAACTTGCATCTCATCCAAGCTTAAACCCAAACCAAGCTCACGGCTAACGTCCAACAGCTGCTGGTCAGAAGCTTGTGCCAACGCTATTTCAAAGAGCGGGAAAGACGTATCTCTGCGAATGTAGAGGTTGCCGCCGTTCATTTCTCCTCCTCAGCCAGTATAGCATAATTGTCCTTTGTTGGATTAGCCAAAAGCCTCTTGCACATCTCCTCAGCCTTCGCCAAAGCCTCATCCCTAGAACCAGCCAAAACAACAACACTGTAAACCTTGCTGACGCTCACTCTCTCAACCTTATAACCAAGCTGCCTAAGCAAACGGGCGGTAGTTTCGCCCTCAGGGTCGCTGTGCCCCGGCTTTAAGCCAACCTCAATTCTAAGATGGTACTTCATAGGCTAAATTAGACCCGCAGCCGATTTAAACGCTTTCACCACAGAAAAGGCAAACCTACCTTCTCAAAAACATCTTCTTGCCTTTATAGAAGATTCGGATTCCACGAGTGCTTGTCACACGTCCTATGGTTTCGGCGCGCACTCCAGACTTTTCCAAGACGTCAACCGCCCTATCCACATCTTGTTTGTCAATCACTATTGCGAAGCCCCAGCCCATATTGAACGTCTTAAACATCTCCTCATCGGTTATTTTGCCGCCAAGCTCGGAAGCAGCCCTCTGAATCACATCAAAAATTGGTTGAGGCTTAAAATTGTCAAACTCAAAACCTATACTCCGCGAAAAAAGCATCAAACGGTCAAACTTCAAGTAAGCATCACCAGTAATATGCACAGCAGCCTTAACCTTAACCTCATCCGCAACCCGCAGAGAAGGCTTAACATAAATCCGAGTGGGCTCCAAAACCTCATACACCAACTCCCTTTCAAGAGGCTCCGGAACATCAAACGGGTCGTATCTGCCACCCCAAAACTTAAACAAAACCTTCCGCGCCAAAGTCACACCATTACTGTGGATTCCGGAACTTCGCAAACCAACAACAATATCACCAGCCTTCAAATCTCTACCATAAATAATCTTGTCAGCAGAAACTTCACCGACAGTGGCAAAAACCATATCGAAACCCTTTCCCTCAGCAAAACCTCTAATCAACTCAGAAACGTCACCAATCTCGCCGCCGGGAACAACACACTCGGCTTCAACGGCGCCCTTCACTATACCCTTCATCCACTCCCTAATCAAACCCGGGTCAGAAACTTGAGCATGAATATTATCCACAACAGCCAAAGGTCTAGCGCCAGAACGAATAACATCATTAACAGCCATAGCCACACCATCAACACCGATAGTATCGTACTTTTCAGCTAACTGAGCCACCAAAACCTTAGTGCCAACACCCTCAATCACAAAATCCAAATAAAAGCCATCATGAAAGGGAAAAATCATCCCATAAGGAAGTTGTACAACTTTCCCATAGCGGCTAAAACAATAAGTTCTTTGCAAAAAACGTAAAGCACCCTTCGCCCTAACCCTCAACCCCCTATTAACACCAGCACCAGCATAAGTAAATTCCCTAGGCAAACAACAACCCTCCACAACTAACCAATCATAGGAAAAACGCCTTTTAAATATTCACCAACAAAAAAGACAAAAAATAAGGGGGCAGGCGGATTCGAACTTCACGCCGAAAGGAGAAGGGAGAAAATCATAAGCCGAAACCCCGCCTGCCTCTCCCTTTATCAACCGCCTTTTGATGAACACTCTTGCAAACGATTTCGGCTGGGATACGAGTTTCACCAGCATCCAGAAGCATCTTCAAAATAACATGATATAACCTCAAAAACTCGAGACCTTTCTTGCTCGTCTTATACAAAAATCGCTTTTCGGAAACCTCAGTATTAATGAAACCTAGCTTAACTAGATAAGTCAAGTATCTGCTAAGTTGAGCATAATTTGTACTTAGACGTTTTGCAATGGTAAAGCGGCTTGCCCCCCTACAAGCTGCCTCAAGTATTAGCGCAATAGTCTCAAAGGAGCTACGATATCTTTTGCCGAAAGTAGTTTCATTTCCAATTCTGCAAATCGGTGAATCTTTCTCTAAAATGATCCCCATTTTTAAGCAACCGTTACTGTATCTGTAATTTTAAAGAGAAAATGATTTTTTCCATAGAAAACATTGAACCAAAAGGCAAACAATGGAAAGCCGCTGTTGAAAACTAAAAGGCTATATATACTATCCTTTGCATTTATTTCAATTGAAACTGTTGAATAGTGGTAAAAATGTCACAGCGCAAATTAACACCTATGGAAATACAGCTTTTACGTGAAGCTCTAAGCTCAGATTATAAAGCCGCTGGCATACGCTTGCGAGAGGGGGAATACCAATATGAACTATCAAAAGCAATAGCAGATTTCCAGCTGGAACTATGCTTCCCAAACGTTAAAGATCTCGTTAAAAAATTACACGGCGAAGATAAAGTAAATGATGTTCAATTTATTCGTAAAACCCAAACAATACTTAAAAAAATGGAAAAAAGCGGTGTAATAAAAATTCTACCGAAAAGCAAACCATGGGAACTGCAGCGATACGCCCTTCTAAGCCTTAAATTCATGGATAGCGACAAAAATCAAGTATCTTTAGCAACAGACGAACAAATACGAAAAACACAAGAAAATTTAAAATCAATTCTCATTCAGCACGGAGTACAAAAATTTCCAGCAAACCTAACAAAAATAAGAGTTTACGTGCTCGCATTCGCAATCACCATTTCATATGCAATTATCGTCTGGGATTTATTGCAACCTACTATAAATCCAATCATTATTGTACCACTATTTTCGCTGGCGACTTTCTGCTCCATAATGCTTGGGAAAATGTTAGCGTCTGAAGATTAAATACTTAATAACTATTCTGATTGTTATTATGTGAGGAGATGAAACTTGAAAAAAACTACCCTAGTTCTATTTTTAATCTTGTGCTTATACTCAGCTACAATTCTCATGAACAATAAAACAATTGTAAACGCTACTTCATCAACATTAATAGTTGGTGATGACGGCTTCAGGAGTATACAAGAAGCCATTAACAACGCTAGCTCTGGAGACACAATCTTTGTACATAGAGGAACATACATTGAAAACATAACCATCAACAAAAGTATTATGTTAATAGGTGAAGACCGAGAAAGCACAATCATTGACGGAAACTTCATGGGAAACGTGGTCACAGTAAAAGCTCCCAACGTGACAATTAGCGGTTTCACCATAAAGAATAGCGATCCATCGGGTTACGGAATAATCGTAGAGCGTTTCAGAAATATTGTAATACACAATAACAAGATAAGAGATAATTATGGCGGAATCCAGATAATGTTTTCAGGCGAAAATAAAATCTATGAAAACATCATATCGGCAAACTATATAGGCATTCAACTTTTTTATTCAAGTAGCAACGCTATTTATCGAAACAACATCTCGAGCAACACCGTTGTCGGGATTGACATTTATTACTATTCCATCAATAATTTATTTTATGAAAACAGTATTTGTGGCAACTATTGGGGAGTCTATTTCTCTTTATACAGCCACAATAATGTGTTCTATCATAACAACTTTGTGAATAACCTCTATCATGTGTATGCTAAAAATACAACTAACATTTGGTCCCTCAATGGAGAAGGAAATTATTGGGATAACTATAAAGGAGGGGACATAAATAAAGATGGCATAGGAGATGTCCCCTATAGCATCGACGAGAGAAACAAAGATTATTATCCCTTAATGGGAATGTTCTATATATTCGCCGCACCTTTTAAAGGAGATATTTATCACATTGCCATGATATCTAATTCAACAATTCTTAATTTTACCTTTAAAGTCGTAGCTGAATCGAGAACTAAAGTTATACTTTTTAATGCTACCACGGCTAGTGGCTGCGCAGGTTTTAGTAGAGTGGTTGTTCCTAAAGCTTTAATGGAAAGCATACATGCCGTGCTTGTTAACGATGAAGAAGTTAACGCAATACTGCTTAATACCGCGAATGAAAAAAACATCATATATATTGAATACCCTGGCAACTGTTCAATCAAAATAGTTTATTCAGAACTGCTCGTATTGTATTATCAACTACTCGCCAATTATTCAGAGCTATACGATAAACTTCAAGGGGATTACGATGCGCTCCAAAATGAACTTAAAAATCTTAACCAAACGCTTGCTACATTAAATGAAATCGCTCAAAAATACCTAAACGCAAGCTTATACTATCAGAATCAAGCACAGAATTTCAAAGGCTTGACATACATTTTCACCGCAACAACAGCCATCTTCCTTGCAATGACAATCTACCTATCAAAGGTAGCGCATAAGAAACAACGTTCAATCACTGAAAGCTAACCTATTTAACAATGCCGCTAATTATAGTCACAAGGTTTGTTGAAAACAGTTAGTTTCAGCAACCTTAGACCTTATGCACGCTCTGCAAAAGAAAAGATTAAAACTTCAAATCCGCATTTTCCTCACAGCGGCCGTAGTCTAGCCTGGTAGGACTTCGGCCTCCCGAGCCGGTGACCCGGGTTCAAATCCCGGCGGCCGCACCAATATCTACTTCCCTTTTGAGCCAATGAGTCTATCCGACATTGCTTGTAGCTATTTTAGGAAACAAGCTCCTAGAAAACGCCAAAAATCCGACAAGTTTAAATAGATGTCCGAGTAAAATCTTCTCGTGACTAATAAATGTCGGATAAAAAACCTGAGACACGCGAAGAGCTCGTCAGGATTTTGGCGGATGCCGCTAGAAAAGAGGTGGAGGCTCGTAGCCTTCTGTCGGGTAAGTCTGCGAAGCCGACAATTTCTGGTACAGCTAAGATTTTGGGGATTCATAGGGATACCCTTTATTCTTGGCTTAGAGAGTTTAATGTCGATTTCGATGAGGTTGTCGGTGGCATTTCAGCTGTTGAAGTGTCGGGTGTTCGGCTGCCTTCTAAAGGGTACACATATCTTATTGGCGAGGCTCTCGTCGGAGAAGGGAATGAAGTTGCGCATATAGACCTCTTAATAGGCGACAAGGATGGACCTGTTGGTGAGGCTTTTGCGAATGGATTGGCGCATCTTTCTATGGGGCATACGCCGCTTTTGGCGGTTATTAGACCTAATCTTCCGCCTAAACCGCACACTTTGCTTGTGCCTAAAGTGACTGTTAAAAATCTTGAGGATGCCAACAAAGTTTTTGGTCCAGCACAGGCTGCTGTGGCTAAGGCTATTGCTGATGCTGTTGAGGAGGGCATGATTCCAAAGGATAAAGTTGACGATTGGGTTGTTGTGTGCAGCGTTTTTGTCCATCCGAATGCAAGTGACCATAGGAAAATATACCATTATAATTATAGCGCGACAAAAATGGCTCTGAAGAGGGCTATGGCAAGGTACCCGTCACTGGAGAAGGTTCTCTATGATAAAGATAGGGCTAAGCATCCAATGTTAGGTTATAGGGTGCCCCGCCTATGGAGACCGCCGTACCTGCAGATTTCCCTTGATATACCTGACTTGGAGAGGACTAAGAAGATTATCATGCAGATTCCGAGAAGCGACAGGATAATTTTGGAGGCTGGAACGCCTCTTATCAAGCGTTATGGCACTAAGGCGATAAGTGAGCTTAGAGAAGTTGCCAAAGACATATTCTTTATGGCGGATTTGAAAACCCTCGACGTTGGGAAGGTGGAGGTGGACATCGCTTATGAGGAGACAGCCGACGGCGTCATAGCTGCTGGTTTGGCGCCGACGGAAACTCTCGACGCTTTCATCTATGAGGCAAAAAGGCTTGGGATTTATGCGGCTGTTGACATGCTTAATGTTGATGACCCGATTAAGAAGTTGAAAACTCTTAGAGACTTTCCAGATGTCGTTATTATTCACAGGGGTATAGATGAGGAGACCGGCAGAACCATTGGATTGGAGCTTATCCAAGAGCTTAGGCAAGCGTTCAAAGATAAGAAGTTTCTGATCGCTGTGGCTGGCGGAATAATTCCGGAAACTGCAAAAGAGGCGTTGGAGAAGGGCGCCGACATAATTGTTGTTGGACGCTATGTGACGCAGTCAAAGGATATTGAAAGGTCTGTCAGGGAGTTCCTAGAGCTAACACCGGAAATGCGCGAAGATATAGACGTCTACAGGGTTCACGTGGAGTAGGTGCGCTCTCCTCAAGAGTAGACTTTAAACAATATGAAAGCTAGAAGAAAGATAGCTCCCACTAACAAGAATACATAGATGAAACCCCATGTTTGAGCAATAAACGGGCCAATGAAAGCGCCTGTTGCGCCACCTATGCTTACAAGCACATCAAATAAGCCTGCCTTTCCTGCTGATATGAGTTCCATTGATAGGGAGAGCACACAGGCATGGTATATAGCATAAGCGAAACCCATTAAGGTCAAAATTAGGAAGGCTAGTGCCGTTGTGTAAACGGGAAAAGCAGCAACGACCGCTAAAAAGAAAGCAAGAAAACTTCTTACTAGGACAATTTTTTGTAGGCGTACTTTTTCTTCGCCTTGCTCCGGCCTAGCGCTTATTAAGAAATACCCGATGGCGTTTGCTGCTGAATTTGAAACATATACGGTGAAGACCATACTAGCGGGGAACCGTAAATCTTGGGAGAAAAAGACAGGTAATGGTGTGAATAAGGTGCTTGTTGCCAGCGAGAAAAGCGTTAGCCCACCAAAAAAAGCATAGAGGTTCTCCATTTTAAGGTCGACACGAACACGAAAACCTTCTAAAATTTTTGAAGCTATGGTCACACCCTTATAGGTGAACTCAACGCTTTTTTCTATGCTGACCAAACCTCTTTCAAAAACTAGGATTGGATCTGTAATTAAGAACAAAGAAAAGAGGAAAGCAAGAAAGTTTAGGCCGCTGCAGATCAGCAACGTTGTTTTGGCGCTGAAACTTGCAAGGGAAGATACAAAAATTCCTAAGATTAGTCCAATCAGCCAGCCTACTTCTGTTAACCCCTCATAAAAGGCGTATGCTTTTCTCCACTCCTCCCTTGAGTAGAATTCGGCTATAAGCACGTTTTTAGGTGGCTCGTGGGCTGCATGGAAAACTGCCATAACAACGTATAATGTTACGAGTATACCTATGTTTGTCGAGAGAGTGAAAAGGCATAGCAGAATAGATGATGTTAAAAAAGAAATTAGAATGTATCGTTTGTAATGCAGTGTTTTGTCACATATGTAACCCCAAAAGAAGAAGGCTGGAATAGCAGCAAACATGGCGACGGATGTCATTATTCCTATGTCAAGCAATGTCCCGCCAATGCGTATAATGTAAAGGGGGAGGAAAACAGAGAGAAGACCGAAAGTTATTTCATGGAACAGGAATCCTAAACGCCACATAGACGGAGAACCATACAAGAGAACCATTAAAATTTTTGCCTTCGGCAGTCTCAAGCGCATATGACAGAAAAAGGTTCACACATAATCCTTAATAATTAGAGATTTAACTTCATAATCTCCACTGGAGAGACAAGCCAATGGCAAAATTCAAGGTTATAGTCTCAGACCCTGAAGATGGGACTTCGAAGATGGTAGAGTTGGAAGATGCGCGAGCTGTTCCGTTGATTGGAAAGAAGGTAGGCGATGTTATAGATGGTTCGGTTCTCGGCTTGCCTGGTTTTAAGGTGCAGATTACTGGTGGTTCGGATAAGGATGGTTTTCCGATGAGGCCTAACGTTCATGGGGGAGTGCGAAGATATGTCGTGTTAAGTGGTGGAGTTGGCTTTAACCCTCAGAATGAGGGGGAGCGAAGAAGAAAAAGGGTTCGTGGAAATGTCATCACCGATGAAATTGTTCAAGTGAACATGAAGGTGGTTGAAAAACCTAAGGGTAAGAAGACCGGGGAGGCGAAGGAAAAGCCTCAACTAACCAAAGAAAAGCAGAAAGCAGAGGAGAAAGTCTAAAACGCAAATTGCGTGCTTAATGTTTATTAGCTTGTAAGGCAACATCCTTCAATAATTGTGGTTGCGAAAGGAAAAACAGAGAAAATGAGCGAAGAAAAGACTGTTGTCTTGCCGCGGCAGCCGGAAATAAACATTGGCACGATAGGGCATGTTGACCATGGCAAAACAACTTTAGTGCAAGCCTTAACAGGCATTTGGGCTGCCAGACACAGCGAGGAGCTAAAGCGGGGCATAACAATAAAGTTGGGCTACGCGGACATGCCTGTCTACAAGTGCCCAAAATGCGAACCGCCGAAAAACTATTCAAAAGAAACAGTCTGCCCCCACTGCGGTTCTGAAACAATATTCATTAGAGCGGTAAGCTTTGTCGACGCCCCCGGACATGAGGCTTTGATGGCTACTATGCTTTCTGGAGCCGCAATAATGGATGGAGCAATACTTGTTATTGCAGCAGATGAGCTTTGTCCACAGCCGCAAACCAGAGAACACTTGGCTGCGGCTGAGATTATTGGGATTAAAAACATTATAATAGTGCAAAACAAAATTGACATTGTAACTGAGGAGAGAGCCCGAAAAAGCTTTGAGGAGATTAAAAATTTTGTTATGGGAACAGTAGCGGAAAACGCCCCGATAATTCCGGTTTCAGCCCAGCGAAACGTGAACATAGACGCCTTAATCCAAGCTATGGAGGAGTTCATCCCAACTCCTAAAAGGGATGAGGCAGAACAGCCGTTAATGTATGTTGTTCGCTCCTTCGATGTGAACAAGCCTGGCACTCCAATAGAGAGGCTTAGGGGCGGGGTTATAGGCGGAACGGTTTTGCAGGGAAAGTTTGCCGTTGAAGATGAGATAGAACTTCGCCCGGGAATAAGCGTTGAAGAGGAGGGTAAAACGGTCTATAAGCCCCTTTTCAGTGAAATCATCAGCTTGCATGCTGGTGGAAGAAACGTTAAGGAAGCCCGCTGCGGCGGTTTGGTCGGCGTCGGCACTCTTCTAGACCCTTCGCTTTCTAAGGCTGACGGTTTGACTGGAAACATTGTTGGGAAGGCTGGAATGCTTCCGCAAGTTCTTACGGAGCTTAATTTGGAAACGTTTATTCTTGAGCGGGCTGTTGGAACCAAAGAGCTTGCGAAAGTGGAAAGCATAAGCAAGGATGAAACATTACTGCTTCATGTGGGCGCCGCGATAACTGTTGGAAAAGTTGTGGCGGTAAAGGGTGAAATGGCCACACTTAAGCTTACAAGACCTGTGTGCGCGCTTACTGGTTCGAGGGTTGCCATAAGTAGGAAGATTGCTGGAAGATGGCGATTAATAGGATACGGAATGATAAAGTGACATGCCAACATAACCCTACACTTCAAAAGGAAAAGGTGAAAGTTATTCTGGACTCAAACGCGCTTTTTGTGCCTTTAAAGTTTAAAATTGACATATTTGAGGAGTTAAGGAACCTTTTGAAGAGGAATGTTGAATTTGTGCTACTTTCACCAATTAAGAGGGAGTTGGAAACTCTTGCCGAGAAAGGTTCGCCGAAAACACGGAAAGAGGCAGCCTACGCTTTGGGGCTTGCCGAAAAGTGCAAGCTTGTAGATTTAGGTGAAACTTGCGATGGTTCTCCGGACGACGCTATCGTGAAAGTCGCAAGCGAATGGCAAAGCCCGGTTTTCACCAATGATAGAGCGCTTCGGAAGAGGTTAAGAGATATAAATGTGCCAGTTATTTATGTGAGGCAAAAGTCCCAACTTGAAATTGAGGGAGGATGCAACATTGTTTAAGCTCATAACCATGGAGGACACAATTCGTATTCCACCAGAAACCTTCGGTAATCCGCTTGATGAGGTAGGATACCAGCAAGTTAAATCAAAATATGAAGGTATCGTGGACGAAGTTCTAGGCTATGTCATTGCCGCAACAGACGTTAAAGTAAGCCCCATAGGAAAAATAATCCCAGGCGACGGTGCAACCTATCATAAGGTAACTTTTTCTCTCTTAACGTTTTATCCGGTGCTCCAAGAGGTTGTTGAGGGCGAGGTTGTTGAAATTGCGGATTTTGGCGCTTTTGTACGTATAGGACCCGTTGACGCTTTGCTCCATGTTTCACAGTTAATGGATGACTTCATCTCCTACGACGAAAAACAAGGAGTTCTAATAGGCAAAGAGACTAACCGAAGGCTTGCGGCCGGCGATAGAGTCCGCGTACGCATAACAGCTGTCTCTCTTGGTAGGGTGGGCGGTTCGGCGAAGATAGGCGTAACAGCACGGCAACCATTTCTAGGGAAGTTGGAGTGGATAGAGCAAGAGCTACAAAAGTTGAAAGAGACTTCTGAAAAGAAGAAGGAAAGGGAGCAGGCTAAAGAATGAGTGAAAAAGCATGCACTACATGTCACACGATAACTACCAGCAACGTTTGCCCAAAGTGCAAAACGCCAACTCTCAGCGATGACTTTAGCGGGCTTGTGATAATATTTGACGTGGAAGGCTCGGCTATTGCGAAGGCAATGAATATCAAGGAGAAGGGACGCTACGCTTTAAAGGTCAGATAAATGAGCGCCGCGTACGTATTGCCGTTAACGCTTCGGAGAAAACTTAAAAAGCCCCTCGGTACGCTAATCAGAGGCTCTTTTGAAGAAACCATCCAAAAATTTAAGCAGATTGTGGATGATGAAAAACCGCCAAGAATAATTTCAATTGGAGACGCAGTTTCAAAAAGTCTTGTTGAAAATGGAATTTCTCTAAACCTCATAATAGTTGACAATCGGGTTATGCGTGAAAATATAACGCCAGTGCCGCTAAGTGCAGAGGTGGAAAAACGTGTCAAAAATCCTGCTGGAAGCATAACTTTTGAAGCTCTAAACACTATTAAGGAAACTTTAGAGGACAATCGTAAGACGAAGATTGTTGTTGAAGGCGAGGAAGACCTTCTGGCGTTGTGCGCCATTTTGTATGCGCCTGAAAACTCTTTTGTGGTTTATGGTCAGCCCCATGAGGGCATGGTCGCCGTTAAAGTCACGAAGCAGAAGAAGAGGGAGGTTGCCAGAATCTTAAAGGCTATGGAGGTTGCGAAAGGCTAAATAAAGGGGAAATATTATCAAGTCAGACACCACAAGGGAAAAACTATGGAAGTCAAAATTCTATCTGAAAATGTGAACCCGCTTCTGAAACGCAAAGAAGTGGTCTTCCAGGTAGACCACAACCAAACTGGGAGCACTCCCCAAAGGCTAGAAGTGAAAAGCACCATTGCAAAACTATTAAAAACCGACGCAAACCTCGTCTTTATTAAAAAGTTGGAAACAAAGACTGGCACACGAAAAGCCATTGGATTAGCTAATGTTTATGATTCTATTGAACACGCAAAGCTTATTGAGCCTGAATACATTGTAAAAAGAAACATACCGCCCGAAAAAACGAAAGAAGAGGGAAAAGAGTAAATGACTGAAAAAACCGAGGAAACAGCAGTGGGAGAAACCGCACCGAAAGCGGCGCCGAAAAAGGGTAAGAGAGAGAAGAGAAAACGGGAAGAAAAGGGCATCCACTCAATCTATAAAGTTGAAGGAGACAAAATTGTTAGACTTCGCCCAACATGCGAACGCTGCGGACCGGGATATTTTATGGCTGACCATGGCGACCGATACGCGTGCGGGCACTGCGGCTTCACAAGGTATAAACACGCTTAAATTGTACGAGCATTATAGTGTAAGATGGTCTAGAATGATTAGAGTAAACGTCCTAATAACAAACGTTTCTGGAGAACGGTTTTGGGACATAAAGAAGCCCATACCGCCAATTCAGATAAACACGAATCTTAACCTTGTTGAAGTGGAGAAAAAGTCGGATGACACGCTTGAAGTGCCTTTTGTTTTAACGGTTAATTATAACCCTTCAATAGCTCAAATAAGCCTCAAGGGAAGAGCCTACGTGGCAGGTGGTAAAGACGAAATAGCAAAGGTATACTCGGACTATAAGGATAAGAAACCGCCGCCACCAGTTCTTGTACAGTCGATCTCAAATGTGGTTTTTGTGGAGAGCGTAATAATTTCCAGAACATTAAATATTCCGCCGCCGATACCGTTGCCCCAGATTCCGCCAGCCAAAGAGGCGGAGAAAAAGCCTTCTGGTGTGGATTACACAGCCTAACAGTTAGTCGTTAAAAATTGGTGGTAAACAGTCCTTTACTTTAGCGGAACATACATGGACGAGCGAGAAGCACCTATGCCAGGCGTTCCATGCTTAACCGGCTTGTTAGTTATTGCAAACTCGCCTAAGTAATGCCCAATCATTTCAGGCTTTATTTCAACCGGGACGAATTCCTTGCCGTTGTAAACATGAATCGTCAAGCCAACCATTTCCGGCAAAATTATCATGTCGCGGCAGTGGGTTTTGATGGTTAAGTTTCCGCCTTTACGCATGGTTTCCTTTGCCTTCCTTACGTTTTCTAATAGGGTTCGCTGCTCTGGAGACAAACCTCTATGGAGGCTCCTTCTTTGCCTTGATGGAAGCAGCATTATGAATTCATCCATTGACATACCTTGCAGTTGCTCAAGCGTGTACCCGCGGTATGTGAATTCCCTTGGCATGGCTGATCACCATTAAATTTTGAATATGACGCTATAAATCTTCTGATTACTCGTTTTCCTTCGCCCTCTTCTTTCTGCGCCCCGCACCCCTTGCAGCAATAAGTCCGACCTTCTTTCCAGGCGGGGCGTTTCTCGAAACTGTTGTAACTTTCCGCGCGCTTCGTTTACTGCTTCCATATGGATGAACTGCTGCGACCATCGCCTTTCCACGGGTTCTCGGATATTTTCTTCCTCTAGCTCTCATTAAGTGAAATTTTGCTCCAGCCTTGAGAAACGGTTTTTCGGTTCTGCCAGCGCCTGCGACAACACCTATTGTAGCTCTGCAGTAATCGCTCAGATACCTGGTTTTACCAGAGGGTAGCTTTATTAGTGTTCCCTGTGCCGTGTGAGCTACAACAGTAGCGTATGCACCGGAAGACTTTGCAATTTTCCCACCATCTCCGGGTTTAAGCTCTATGTTGCAGACCATTGTACCTTCTGGAATTTTACCAACAGGCAAGATGTTGCCAACCTCGACGTTTGCCCTTCCACCCATCTGTATTTGCTGCCCAGTGTAAATGCCTTCAGGAACAACCGCATAGCATTCTTTGCCGTTTTCGAATCTTATTAAGGCTAGCGGAGTGCCTCTACCTGGGTCATGGAGGATTTCTTCCACAATTCCCTTTGTTACGGTGTCGAAGGGACTTTCTGCCGCTGGTGGGTAACATGCTGGAGCTAATCTCTTGTGAGTTGCAGCTCTAAAAGTTGGTCCGCCGCGACCTCGTCTTTGAACACGAATTCTCTTTCCCATAACATTTCACCACACAAATTTACAGTATTCCAAGTTTAATGGCGACATCCGCAGCCTTAAAGTCGGGATGAAGCTTAACAAAAGCTTTCTTTTGCCCTTTAGGCGTTACGATAACATTCACCTTTTCAACTTTAACCTCGTAAAGCTCTTCAACAGCCCTTTTCACATCTTCCTTTGTGGCTTTTAGGTCGACTATGAAGACCAATTTGTTTTCTCTCTCAACCATTAAGCTGGCGGATTCCGTCATCAACGGGTAAAGTATAACCTCGTACGGGTCCATTAGGCTTCCTCTCCTTTGCAATAAAGCCTATCAAGAGTTTCTATAGCGCTGGCTGTCCAAATTGTTAATCTTCCGGGGTGTGTGCCGGGCGCAAGAACCTCAGCATTTAAACTCTTAACTGGAACAACATCTACGCCTGGTATGTTTCTCGCAGCCTCGCCTACGCCTTTGTCTTCAGCCACAACTATTAGGGGTCCAACGGCCTGTTTTATTCTTCGCCCACGCATTTTCCCCTTCCCAGCCCTAATTTTTACGCTTTCCTTTACCCTGTACAAGTCAGCGAGAACCCCGAGCTTTATGAGGGCTTCTTCAACATCCTTAGTTCTTTTCAAATTCTCAAACTCACCGGTGACAACAAGCGGAATCTGGGGTATCCCCTCAACGGCGTGTCCCCGGGAAACCACAATTTCTTTTGAGGTTGTGGCGGCTATGGCGGAGAAAAGAGCCAAACGCTTCTCCTTCTTTGGAATCCGCTTTACTATCTTCTTCTCTGGAGTTGGTGGATGAGCTAGCCTGCCGCCAACAGTTCCAGGTGCAAACGCACCTCTTCCAGCAGGTCCTTTAGTTCTCGGTATCCTCGCTATGCCTAAGCCTACGCCTCTGGATTCTGCCGATGTTCTTTTCCCAGCCATAGGATCTCTGCCTTGCGGTTGGAACCTTGTAGATTGTATGGCTAGAACCGCGCGTTTTATGACGTCTGGTCTTATGGGTGTTTCAAAAATTGGTGGAAGCTTTATTTTTCCAATGGGTTTTCCGTTGAGGTCGAAGACTTTCACTGTTTTAGCCATAAACCTTCACCGTTCCTATCTGCCCTGCGGGGATTCCAGGGACAAGTATGTTATCTGTGGATGTTCTTCCGGGGTTTCTCTTGGCGGTCGTGCTGGATAACGCAGTTTTATGGGACGCTTTTCCGGCCCCGGTATGCTTCCCTCTATGAGCATGTAGGGTCCACGGACAATGCCGTAGCGTATGAAACCGCCCTTGGGCGTTACTTCTTTGCCGTCCTTGCCTATCTTCAGAACGCGTTTGTTATATTCCGTTCTTTGGTGGAAGCCCATCTGTCCGGCGCGTGGGACGGTGTATAACACGCGATGGGGGTTCCATGGACCAAGAGTGGCAACTCCCCGCTTTGTTTTCCTACCTTTGTGTTGGAGTATGGCTATTCCCCAACGTTTCACGGGTCCTTGGAAGCCTTTTCCAGTTGTGACGGCTATCACGTCTACGTGCTGTCCTTCCTTGAAAACATCAGAGGGGTTAACAGTCTTCCCTAGGAGGCTTTTCGCATATTCAAACTGTTGTTGGATTGTTCCTCCGCCCATCTCTATTTCAGTTATGTCTGGCTTTTTCTTTGGTACGCTTGCCTGCCTGGGTTGGGTCACGGCTATTACGCGAATGGTTGAGATTTTGTCTAAATTCGCCTCAATCTTTTTCAGATTCTCTTCGGTGTTAAACTTTTCAGGAAGGGTTAAAACTCTACTGAGCCCTTCTGGAGGGTTTTCCATCCAAGCCTCACAGAATATCTGCAGTCCGTAAGGCGTTTTCTTATAGGCTCTTAGGGCGCATATTAAAAGGGATGGAGTTTCCAAAACAGTGACTGAACGGATTACTTCTTTCCCGAAGTTTGGGGAACGCTTCCGGTCTTCGACTACCATGGCATAGGTCATGCCAGCCTTATAACCGACAAAACCGAGAAGGCGTGGCGTTTCAGCCTTAATTTTTGGCCAATAGCGTATTCTGGCTAAAACGTGTTTAGCACGTTTCCTAGGTAAATATGCAAGTGAACCATGTTTGGGAGCGTGCTGTTTTCTGTGGCCCATTGTTTCTCCGCTTCGCGTCTTCTAGGAATGAGACATTTAGGTTATAAACATTACCATTTTACGCTATGTCAATTTTGCAGTAGTCGGCACTAAGCAAAATTGATAGACCCCCTCTAGATTTTTAAGCGTACCACCTACCAATTATAGCCTCCAATATTTTATGGGCTGCTTGTTCCGGAGTGCATTGGACGGTGTTAACTGTTACTTCTGGATTTACTGGCGGTTCGTAGGGCTGCCCTACGCCAGGAACTGTCGGCGCTTTGCCTTCCAAGGCTCTTGCATAAATTTGTTTTGGTGCTTGGTGGGTTTCAGCCCTCCGGGATTCACGTTGAATGCAGACTTCAAGTGGACACTCTAAATAGGCTTCTATAAACTTTGGAATTTGGTGTCTGGCATTTTCCCTATAGCGCTGTAAATTGCCAGTGGCATCGATAACAACGTTCACACAGTTCTGGGTTAGTAGCTTTGCAATGTAGACAAGTGTAGCATAAACTATGTCGCGTTCCTCGAGCGAGTAGGTGGGTTGGGGAGTTAAAACCTTGCGTAAGGCATCAGAAGACAACAGTTGAGCTCGGATGCCCCTCTGAAGCAAAAACTTGATTAAGGTTTCCGCTACAACGGATTTGCCGCTCCCCGGCAGACCAGTAACCCAGACACACCAACCCTCAACCATAACAGGAACCCACCTAATGTCCGTTCAAAATTTGTCAACCAACTAAATTAAACTTAGGAATCAAATAGCTACTACCTTTTGTTGAGTTGTAGTTTTCTATGTCTTAACCGTGAGACACCTAAAATGGTTGAATGCGTTCTCTTTTTTATGTATCAGGATGGTAGTTATTGTAAGAGTCACTAATATCGCAAGGGTTAATAGTATTGATGGAAATTCTAGTATAACCGTATATGTGTAGTATTGTCCGGCGTTGTCTTCAACAACGAAGTTTCCAGCATTATCGTACACTTTTATATTATACTTTACAACAACATTTGCTTGTTGGACTTGGATTATGGCTTCATAAAATCCAGATGTTACATTGAAAGTCATTGGAATATCAGTCCATGAGAGACTGTCACCTATACAATATGAAAGTATTATATCCTTGGCATCACTCAGAGAGTCGGTTGCATTCACCATAATTTTAACAATTCGGCCGGGTTCAACATCATCTTCAGGTTCACGTTTCAACTCTACTACAACTGGAGCTGTCTTATCAAGTTTAATACTTGTTAAGAACTTGTGTGGAATCTCCTCATTTCCAGCGTTGTCAACGCTCCAATATTCCAAGGTATTATTGGCACCTTCGGTAGTAATCAATGGGTGCCCATCAACACTAACACGTTTAACTAGACCATTATTAATTCGACAATAGGTTTCTGCAACACCACTTCCATAATCTATGGCTACTAATGTTATCGTGAAGTCAGAATTATGCCATAAACCGTCATAATCGTCTGTTGTAGTTGGAGGAGTGGCATCAATAAAATATGCTTCTAAAGTGTAGTTTGCGTTCATTATAATTGCTATTGGGTTTTCTGTTCTTTCTTCGCTGTCAAAAAGCCAATGTTTAAATGAAAAGCCAGTATTTGGAGTGGCTTGCACTGGCACATTTTGTCCTTGGAAGTATGTGTATGTTCCGGGTTGCGGGTCTGTTGTTCCTCCAATAGTGGTTGTGATTGTTAGAGTGTAGGTTGGCGGCGGAGGACTTCCACAAGGATACATTAACGGATAATTGTCCATATTATCTATACTGATAACATATGGCGTGTCACCTATTCCATCGCTGCCAGGCTGGTTTTGGTCAGAACCTTTCTTTATGTCTACGCCGACATAGTTACTCCAATAATTGCCGCCTGAAGGATAACCATCGTCCCAAACATTTTTTGAATATACGGTGGATGGCTGAGGCGATTGAAATGGGGATAAGTAGTTGGGAATTACGCTTATCATGTTGTTAATGAAATTGTTATGGTAGAAAATGTTTCCATTCGACTGACGTGTGCACACGCCCACACTGTTGTTGCTGATTAGACTGTTAGCTATCGTGTTGTTGGCTGAGTTAAAAAAGATTAAACCCCCATAAAGCAGTGGACCCCGATTCCCTCTTATGGTTATATTTACTAAATTGCAATAGTTTGACTGCACCAACAATAAGCCATCTCGGTTAAAGGAAAGGTCTACGTCCTTCACAGTTATACGTGTACAGTTTACAAATGCCAAATATCCAACGTCTGGACAGTTTGATGAGTTTACAAGAAGATCTGAGGAGTTTATGAAGTAGTAGATTTTCTTGCCGTTTACAATGTTTGTCGTGTCAATGTAGTGTAGAAAGTCGTTAATTCCAACGCCCCAAACTATTAAGTTGTACCAGTCGCTTGTCATATTATTTTCTCTTAAAGTGTTCAATCCATTACATTGGTTGAGTATTATGCTAACGTTATTATGCAGAAACTGGTTTCGTGCAATAAGATTTTTTCCGGATTTTTCAATTTCCATTCCTTCAAGAGTGTTCTTTATGGTATTTTCGGTTATGTTGCAGTTTATACAGTTTCCATCCAGGTGGATTCCCATCAGCCCGCAACTGTCTACGAAGTTTCTCTGCACCACAATATTTGATGAAGCATACGCAATAATTCCGGCCAATGTCCCATTATAAACAATGTTATTGCCAATTTCTATGAAGGAGGAGGAATAAAACCACACACATACAGCCGCATCTGTCAAAATGTTGTCTTTAACTTCAACGTATCTAACGTTGTTGGCGCTTATACAGCTTGGCGGATACCCTGCGCCATCCCACATTTTTCCCGCATTTCTAATTGTAAAATTGACGATACTTACATTGTTAGCGCTTACTTTAGCCACACTTCCACTACCGCTGCCATTGATAACTGTGGTTGCTTTGTCTTCTCCCACCAGCTGAATTGACTTGTTTATGTTTATGCTTTCGTTATATACTCCCGCCCTAACGTACACCGTGTCACCTTCAGTGGCGTTGTTTATGGCTTCTTGTATAGTTGTATAATCATCAGGAACCGTAATCATCCCCGCTTTCGCCTTTATTGATCTTGTACTAAATGCCAGTGTTAACACGCCAGCCAACAACAGCGTTAAAAGCATTCTAGAAACCGTTTTGCACATTCTTTCTCTATAAGGCGTTATATAGCTCAGCTTTTAAAAGTTACGTGAAGGTAACCTAAACCTCACTTCCATAACATTTATTATAGTTATCGTTCAGCATGAAATTAAAAGGCGAGTGCTTATGCTGGTTGTTCAGATTTCGGATGTTCACTGTGGGCCGATGTTTAATTATGGGGTTTTCCGCACGGCAGTGGATGAGATTAATGCTTTGTCGCCGGATGCTGTGGTGATAACTGGCGACATAACAGAAAACGGCATATTATCCGAGTTTAAGATGGCTGCAGACGAGTTTAAACGCTTGAAAGCCAAAAATGTCATTTACATAAGTGGAAACCACGATTACCGTTCTACTGGCTATTTGCTCTTCAAACAGTTCTTCCCCTTCAACCAGGTAACGGAGGTCGGCGACACTGTAGTAATAGTGTTGAGCAGCGCCCGCCCAGACAGGGATGACGGTGAAGTTGGTCATAGGCAAAACCTCTGGCTGGAAAACACGTTGGAAAACTACAAGGACCGTGTGAAGATTGTGGCAATACACCACCATATAATCCCAGTTCCAGACACAGGCGCAGACCAAATCACAATAGTGGACGCTGGTGACGTCCTCAGAAGCCTTGTAAAGGCTAAGGCGGATTTAGTCCTGTGCGGGCACCGCCACAGACCATGGAAATGGCGAATAGAAGACATGCAAGTGGTTCACGCTGGAAGCGTCTCATGCGAAAGACTGCGAGGGTTCTTTCTAAACTCCTACAATTTGATAGAAGTCAAAAATAAGAAGGTTGAGGCTAGATTGAAAATTGTTGGCGGAGACTACGTAAGTTTTGAAGAAGTTATCAAGAGAAGAGAAATCCTCCAAAAGACAGATGTCTCCCAATATAGCGATTCACTGGCGAGATAGGACAAACGGTTTAAAACCTAAATTTAAGCATGCATCCTCCAAATGATTGAAGCTGTTAAAACGGAAAAGGTGGCTTCCACACTTACAATCGGAACAACCAAACCCCTCAATCGGAGAACCGACAAGTCTAAGACTGTGCGCAGTTCTACACTCTTCTGGTTTTTCAGCCTCCTTGTAAAAAGCCTTCGCAACGCTTACGCCATCCATGGCAAGCAAGTGGTCTATGTGCCAAAAAGATTTCTTACAAGCCTTTGTGAAGTGTCTCATCAAACGCTTTTCGAGACCTTTTTGGGCAGAACCTACATAGGCATAAAAGCCCTTTTCCAAGGAAAAATTCTTTCGTGCACAAAACTTAACGTTTAGACTTTTGCTTACCAATATTGCCAGAATGTAGATCCCTTCCACCACATTTTTCCGCCTGTAAACCGCTATTTTCATACCATTTAATAATTTCCTCAACAGTCCTTTCAGAATAACCCATCTGCCTCAACATAGCCCTTACATCTGACTCTGAATTTCTACCCAAAGCCCGAATCTCCAAGCCCTCATTTGAGATACGAGTCTATATCCTCATAATCGAAAGTTTTGGTTTTTAGCATTTTCTGTGCAAACTGCAAAATCTTTTTTCTCACATTAGCCGAGAGGTTAGGATACCATATGGGTGAAGCTAAAACAAGGCTTCTCCAAGCATAAAAGGGCTGGATTACGCTTAAAATTTCTTCATCGCCAGTTTTATCCACATAGTTCCGCCAGAAGAGTAGGAAAAGCCTGTCGAAGGGTCCATCCATCTGCCCATAGGCTTGCAGCGAGTAAAAGATGTAGTTTATTGTCATGGCACTCACATCGTCCGCTGGCTCACCCCACTCACCACGACTGCGGTCGAGAACCGTAAAGCCTAAACCTTCCCTGAAAAGAACATTCCACGGATGAAAGTCCCCATGCACTTGCGAAAGCCTATGAGCTTTCTTTTTGAGGCGCCAACGCCACTCAACACACATTTTCTCAAACTCAACCAAAAACTTTTCATTAACGTAGTCTAAACCGCTGGGATAGCTATCCGTCAACCCAAAGACTCCTTCTCCATGCCCAAGAAGGTCTCTAAGCCTCCTTACGTAAAGTTGAGGCGCATCCTTCCTCTTTACCGAGTGAATTTCAACCAGATAGTCGGATAGGGCTAGGCACCTCTCCTCATCCAAATCCATTAAGCTGCCAGTGTCTTTAATCCTGTCTAAATCACAATGATAGGGCACACCTTCCACAAACTCTGTTAAAATGAAAAACTCTCCTGCATCTCCTAGTGACTTCAGCTTTTTACCATCAACGGTGAAGGCGCCGACATCAACGGAGCGCACATGCCTATTCAACTTGTTAAAGGCGCTGTGTTGCCAAAGGAGAATTTGCGCACGGTCTGATGGAAAATCATGTCCAAAACCTTCGGGGTGCATTGTTTCCAATACAACCCGCTTAACCTCACCCTTAACGCGGAACTCGATAACATATGGGATGCCATAACCGAAACCCTTTAAGTCTCTAACACCTTCGGTTTTTTCCTCGCCAAGTCTCCATATGCCAAGAATCTCCACTTTGCAGCCATATAAGTTTGAAAGATATTCTCGCAAGGCTTCCTCAGAAAGTTTGATGCGCCCAGCGTTACGGCTACCCTTTTCAGCCATAAGGTTTACACCCAAAACGAACATACATAGGAAGTTGTACTTAAATATAAATCGAAGCAGAATTCACAAAAGACCTTAAAGGTTTAAAATTGAAAAAACACGGTAAATCACCTCCCTTCATGAAGGTTTATAGAAGCTTACCAGAGGTGCTCACAGACCACAAACTGGCAGCCTTGGGCGACGCGTACATAAACTTTGCCTACTCATTGGTATTATCCATAAAAAGGCAACGGCCATCTGGAGCAAAAGTCAAAGGAAAAGTGCTGGCAGAAGCCTTCAAAAAAGCTAGTTTAAGAAGGCATATGCCTTCAAGGGTTTCAAGCCACATGATGGCTAATGCTGCTGAAGCCCTAATAGTTTACGCTTGGCTTCACGGGCACATGCCACTGGACGAGTGCGTGTCAATACTGCAAACGTCTGAAGATCTAGTTGAAGGCTTCACCCAGCTATTATCAACGATAAAGAACAGAATCACTTTTTAAAGGTTTTTTGGAGGGCTTCAGCAAACTCCTCGTTCATCTCGCTGGCTTTTTCCAAGGCTTTCAGTAGAGCTTCCTCTGGTTTAACGTTGCCCTTTGTCCGAACATAAATGACCGGAACCGGCGTAAGAGGATGCGAAATATCATAGCCAGCCAGTTCCACATTTTCGTCTTCCAACAGCCTTTTCTGTAAAAGGTTGCAGAGGGTGTGACCGGCCCCTTCAACCTCAACTTTAAGCTCGTTTTCTGTTCTCTTTAAAACGGTAACCTTCATTTTGTTTCACCTTTTTAAATTATTCCCCTGCCATAGTCTATGGCTGTTTTACGCTTTTCAATCTTCCCACACCTTGGACACTGTAAACCTCGACCCCTCATTTCCAGCACCTCGCCACATTGAGAGCAAAACGCGTAAACAACGCCTAGGCTTTTATCTTTAGTTGTTAAATGATAAGCCCTATTCTTTTCGCTGATTACTTTTGCGCGTAAGATGTCGCCGGGCTTGCAGACATCAAACATGGACTCAACAAACCTTAAGTGCACATCAGAAACGTGGAGCATACCTGTGAAGAATCCAGAGAGCCACCTCTTTCCAATTTTAAAGATGCGGACTGTGGCTATTTGGGTCTGAACATTTGAAGCTTGCCCTATCACAATGCTCCCAACTTTTGGAACTCTAGCTCCATGAACCAAGGGAAAAACTGAAACCCGTTTGTTTAGAAGGTCTAAGAGGGAACGCCCTACAATCTTTGAGTATATAACCCCATTCTTAACATACGTGCCGGCGTTTGGAACAAACTCTTCAATAACACCTAAGGGTTCGCCGGGCAAGACCAGTTGTCCGCTGTTCTTTTTTGAGGACCTCGAACTCATGTTGTCAGCATCCCAACGATAAGGCTTATTAGAATACCTCGGAACAACTCAATAAACCTTTCCCAGCTTCTTGTAGGCTTGTAACACTTTAGCGATATATCGTGTATGCAGTCTTTCATGGTCTACAAGCCTCCTTAAAACCTTTCTAGCGGTCCAGAGGTTGCACATTGGGCTTTTGTCTTTTTTAGGTTGGAAAACTCCTCGCATTTTGTCCCTAGGCATTTTCATCAAATAGTTGACAACAACTTTTCTAGTGTGGGTTAGCAGTTCAAATACGTTTCTCGGATAATGTATTGGCAACTCAACATCTAAACGTGTTACGTACCAAGGCTCAACATAGGCTATATGTCTCAAACAGTTCCTAATGGTGCGAGGCTTACCCGGAGGCAACCAGTCAAGAACTTCGTTGCTCAAGTTTGAAACGAGCCCTAATAGGTCTTCCCTAGAATACTCCATGAGCTTTAAAGTCCATGCAACATCCTTTCTCGTGACGGAAGCCACTTCAGACCAGAAGAGGGGTTCAGGTTTTCCAGCCTCAACTGGATTGTAGCTCACCCTCAAAACTTCTGCAACCTCAATTTCAAAATCTCCTGCTTCGCCTGGAACACGCTCACCGTGCCTCTTTAGCCAATCGAACCATTCAGCAACAGCAGTCCTCACTTTTGCGAGGGCGCTTTCTGGAGAGCGCCCGAAAACCCAGCACCCCGGATATTCCGGAACAAAAGCGCCTGTTCCTTCCAACCCAACTTCTAAACAGACCGCTATCTTTCTTACCATATGCTTTCGCTTCTAAAAGAATCCCCTCTTGCAAAGCTCCTTCCACGAAATTTCGCCAGTAACCACAAGCGCTTCATTTATTGTTAGCATAGGCTTTGAGAACTTCGATGGAGCGTCAAGCGATACACGAGGGCATGTCGTGTTAACGTAGGCGTCCACCGTTTGAAAGTTCATGACCATTTCTGGCGTTATTTCTCTAATGGCGAATAGGTAGGCATCCTTGCCAGCTTTTTCAAGCTTTTCCTTGACGGTTAGGGCTTCTTCAAGCCGTTTTTGCCCGGGTTTGAGCCCCACAAGAACTGCGAAGGTTTTTGCTTTTTGGGCTTCTTGTATGCTCGCCCACCTTTGCTTTTGAATTTTCTGTGCTTCCTCGTCTATTGAATAGGCTCTTTTCTCGTATGGGTCTGCAACCACTGTTGGCTTTGAGGTTGCAAGAGCCAAGCCTAAAGCGTGAAACCGTCCACCACCTATGAAGAGGAAGCCTTCAACATCCTCAGCCATGGATTTAGCGTTGCTATGGTCGCATCCAACAACTTGCCCCGGATAGTTTAGGCGTCCGGCGTCGCCAACCATGACGGTCTTTCCGGCGCGGATTAGCATTTCTTTTGCTTCGTCAAGGGTTTGCACGTGCTGGACTGTTGTGGCTAAGCCTATCTTGCGCCAATTCGCCATTAAGGGTAATGCCTTTTCAACAGCCTCTGTTACGTTTATGGTGGCTCGCGCCTCAATGTAGATGGTCGGCACCTTCTCATACTTCAAGAGCTTCGCGTGTCCGTAGTGCACTATAAGGTCTGCGCCTAGGCTTTCAGCCTCAGAAGTTGCCAAGTCACAAGCACCATAGCATGGGTCGGCGGAAACAATTGGTAAAGCGCCAGCCTTCTCAACCACTTTTGCTAGGCGTGGAGCTTCACTCTTGAGCCCTTCTGGCAGCTGTATTAAAACGCGTTTAGCTCCAAGCTTAACGATTTCCTGCCTTAACCTTTCCTCCTCAAAATCAAACATCTTCAAGGTGAAACACCAAACATTTTTAAAGAGAACATTGACTGGGAGAAAGGGGAGCTTAAGCGACTAGTTACTTTATGTTTTCATCCCATTGGGGCGTCCATTCCCAATCTTCTTTCGGTCTTTTAACTGGGCGCCCTAGGGCTCGCTCATGCTGTTCAGCAAGTTTCTCCAAGATTATCTTTTGCTCTAGACTTGCAACAAGCTTCTTTGTGGCTATTACAGCGTCGGGGTTTACAGATATGCTGTCTATTCCAGCCCGCACTAAAAACTCGGTGAAGTCTGGAAGGTTTGATGGAGCCTCGCCGCAGATAGAGACTGTGCAGCCGTTTTCATGTGCCACCTTGATTAGGTGGGCTATTATTCTTTTGACGGCTGGGTCTCTCTCGTCGAAGTACCCCATTTGCCCGAGGCGTTCTGAGTCTCTATCAATCATTAGCATGCCTTGTGTCATGTCGTTTGAGCCTACGGAGAAGCCGTCACAGAGCTTCGAGAACTCGTCGGCTAATATGGCTATTGAAGGCGTTTCAGCCATAAACCAAACCTTAAAGTCTTTCGACCTTTCCAAGCCTTCTTCCCGCATTATTTCTAGGCATTTTTTGGCCTCCCATACGGTGCGCACCACTGGAAGCATAACCCAAACGTTTTTCAATCCCCACTCTTCACGGCACTTTCTTATGGCTTGACATTCTAGACGGAAAGCCTTCTCGTACCATGGGCTTATGTAGCGGCTGCACCCCCGCCAGCCCAGCATGGGGTTATTCTCAACAATCTCGTACTTTTCTCCGCCTTTAAGCTCACGGTACTCATTTGTTTTGAAGTCGCTGAAGCGCACCACCACCGGACGGGGCTGTATAGCCCTAGCAACAGTGGCTATGCCCTCTGCAAGCTTGTCAACAAATTTCTGGCTTTGCCCAATTTCTATGAGGTAAAGCGGATGCTCCCCAATGTAGCTGG
>JAVZNT010000003.1:0-93387 GCA_038882655.1 Bathyarchaeia archaeon
TGCTGGTTTTGGCTTGAAGCCTCCTCTAAACTTTTGCGGGGCAACCCTCTGCCTTTCCAGGTTCTTAAGTCTAGCATAAAGCTTTGCAATCTTTGTTTTCGAAGGCCTCTTGCGATGCATAATCCTTGATGGCGGCGGTGTAAACGGTTTTTTAGGCTTCTCAACATCTTTTTTCCTTGAAATGACCGCACTTTGAGGACTTTTCCCTTTTCGGAAGATTACATAGCCCTCTTTTAGGTTTACTTCGCTAGTTTTCCATCCGATGTCAAGCCAAGCCTTAGCATGTGCATTGTTAGGCGAGTTTGCCCACCAGTTTTCAGAGCGGTAAGCCTCCATTGGAAGGTTATCCCCAATAATCCCGTCAATTTGAGCGAAGGAAAGTTTAACAGAGTCTGTGAAAGCCGCCCTAAACTTCAAATATCCCTTAAGTGGCTCATATTTGGCTTTAGGCTTTGGAAAAACAATCCTCTGCGCGCAGTTTAAGCAGAGCAATCTTGAAGCGTCTCCGGTTGCCACCTCCGGAACCATACAGTCGATGCAGAAAAGTCTGCCGCACTTCCAACAGCGCCTAAGATAACTGTATGGGAGAACCCTTCCACAGAGATGGCACTCATCCTTTAAGGGCATCAAACCCACTTTAGTCGCGTGCAAACGATTAAACCATAACTGCACATATAGACTTTTCTAGCCTAAATAGGCTAATCGCATTTAAAGTGTTCGGAATCTACAATAATATTTATAGCCATCTACCAACACGCCACAAATCGTGGATTCATGCTTTTCAGCGAATACCTCCATGAAAAGGCTGAAGAATCAAGGCATAATGAGACAATAGGATACCTAATAACCATAATAGGCTCAATATTCTTCGTCGGAGGGCTCCTAGAAACCGCCATAACAGTCGAAAACCCAGAATGGTTCCTAATAATACCATACCATTTAACATCCCACCCATACAGCCTTTTGGGCTTATCCCTAACACTGGTAGGCATAGCGCTCCTAATTCTAGGCATAGCTCTAAGCATCCACTATGCAAAGGAAAGAACATGGTATATGAAACAGCTCCAAAAGGCGCACACAGTCGAAGAGCTAAAACTAAAGAGGGAAGAAAAAGAGGCTGAGAGGAAAGCAAATTAATACAGCCCTCCATTGATATTATTTTGGCCGAGGGCTCCGGTAGTATAGTCCGGTCAAGTATAGCGGCCTCTCGAGCCGCGGACCCGGGTTCAAATCCCGGCCGGAGCACCATGCTTCGTTTATAAACAATGTTATGGACTGTTTATTGAGGGAGTGTCCATATGCATGTCCCTGTCATGAAGGACTATGTTATCCGTTTTCTCGATCCTAAACCAGATGAGGATTTTGTTGATTGCACAGTTGGTGAAGGTGGCCACGCTATGGCTATTTTGGAGCGTACTAGGCCATCCGGCATAGTTTTGGGGATAGATGCTGACCCTATAATTTTGAGGGTGCTTAAGCGGAAAGTTGAAGGTACAGATTATGAAAAACGTTTGGCCCTTGTTTGTGGTAACTTTGCTAACCTAAACGAAATAGTTGAGAAATACGCCTTTAAGCGTGTTTCTGGGGTTTTGTTTGATTTAGGTTTATCAAGTTGGCATTTAGAGGAAAGTCGTCGAGGGTTTTCTTTTCTTCGGAACGAGCCGCTTGACATGCGATATAGCCTTGAAAACACATTAACTGCTGATGTTATAGTGAATTTTTGGAGCTTAAGGGATATTGAGAGAATTTTAAGGATTTATGGGCAGGAGAGGTTTGCGCGAAGAATTGCTGGGGAAATTGTGCGATCCAGACCATTAAGGACGACTGTGGATTTGGTTATGGCTATTGAAAGGGCAACACCATCGTGGTATCATAAAGGGAGAATCCATTTTGCTACTAAAACCTTTCAAGCTTTGAGAATAGCGGTAAACAGCGAGTTGGAAAATTTGGAGAGGGCTTTGCCTCAGGCTCTCGACATAATAGGTGAGGGTGGCAGACTTGTAGTTATCTCTTTCCATTCCCTAGAAGACCGCATTGTCAAAAATTTTCTTCGGGAAAAGTTTAGGGCGGGAATCGTTAAAATTTTGACAAAAAAGCCCGTCCGACCTTCTAAAGAGGAAGTTACAGAAAATCCTAGATCTAGGTCGGCGAAACTGAGGGCTGCGTTAAAGGTTTAAGCCTCAAAATGCGTTAGTGAAGTTTATGGCTTTTAACGCCTGTTCAAGTTCTTTGACTTTTGTGAGGGTTATGTCTGAGTGCATGGTTATCCATGGGCTTGGGTTCTTGATTTTGCATATGCATATGGTTTTCTTCCCCTTCATTTTTGCATAGAAGAGTTCCATGCACGTTCCAGCTGAGAGTTTGGGTACGTAGGCGATTAAAATGTCGCATTTCTCGATGTCTTCTAAATCCCTTTTTATGAAGTCTGCTACTGGCACTTTTTTCCACCAGCCGTGTTCTGCGCCTCTGTAGATTATTTTTTCGCGTTGCCACGGGTCAATTGGTTCGTATCCGCAGCTGATACAGATTTTTCGTATGGTTTCCCTGTAAGATTGTTTTGTCTCCATGCCTTGGATTGGTCCAGAGATGAAGGCTTTTCTCTCCATGTGGTTGCGCCCTTATGTATTGTTTCATGGAAAGGATTAAGTGTTTGACGTATATTTTGGTTTTTAATCGTTGAAAGGTGCCTTAATTTGGGACTACTTGAGCCTCTAACAGCGGTGGTGGTTTCCTTTTGTTTTCTTGGCTTGCTGCTTTATAGGCGTGTGAATTTGGGAATAACACTAAACGCAACAGCCGTCCTTTTGGCTTTGCTCTCACTGGATTGGTGGAACATTCCAAACATAGCCTATATAACTGTTGACCCTCTGAGGAGTGAGGGACTTCTCGCCATATCAATTATCATTACAACTTTCGGCATAATGTGGCTAAGCCAACTCTACAAAGAGACCGGAGAAATTGCCAAATTAAGTGAGAGTCTAAGCCGGCTAGTTAAAAACCCGAAGATCGTCTTAAGCGTGCTTCCAGCTGTGATAGGGTTTCTTCAAGTTTCTGGCGGGGCTCTAATGTCGGCTCCTATAGTGGATTCAGAGGCTGAAAAGCTGAAACTGAAGCCGGAAAAGAAGGCTTACGTGAATTTGTGGTTTAGACACACGATTTTTCCTGTTTATCCATTAAGCCAGGTGCTCATAGTGACGTCTGCCTTAACAGGGGTAGCGTTATTTTCAATTATTTTGCTTCAAATTCCAACGGTTACGGTGATGATTATTGTTGGCTTTTTGGTGGGTTTCTGGAAAGTTCCGAGCCCGGAAGGCGAAGAAAAATCTGAGATGGCAAAAACCAAAGCCGGTTTGGAGTTTAAACGATTCATTTTATCTTTCTCTCCTATAACGGCAACAATTGTTGTGGCGGTTTTTGCAAGTGCTTTGAGTTGTGGTTTGTCGAGGCTAGGTTTCGATGTTCTAATAGCAACGTTTGCGGGATTGGTGGTTCTAGCCATAATTTCTAGCCTGAACCGTAAAGCATTGTTGAAACCGCTTAAGGAATGGGGAATTTACGGAGTGACTTTTGCTGTTTATGGTGCCTTTTTACTTCGTAATGTTATTGTTGCTACTGGAATTTCTGAGGTTTTCAAACAGTTTGTTACTAACGGAAGTATAGACGCTGTAATACTTTTAACGGTTATACCCGCGGCTTTGGGTTTTCTTACAGGATCCCCTTACGGGGCAGTAGCCATAAGTGTACCAATTCTAACTGGCGTTCTAACTTTTTCGACAAAGACCGCTGCGCTTCTATATATTAGTGCTTATCTCTGGTACACTGTTTCGCCCACCCACCTTTGTTTCACGTTTACAGCGGACTATTTCAATAGTCCTTTGGGCAAAGTCTACAAGTATGTGATTCCCTCATTTATAGCGACTTTTGCAACAGCCTTGTTAGTTTATTTTCTGTCCTTCTCCATTTGAAAATGCTTAAAAGTTGCAATGCTTAAGGCGTAATTTGATAAAGATGGCTTTGCCGCTTGATACTGGTCTACTTTACGAGTTGGGTATAATCATAGTTTTCCTAGGCGTTATAATAGTCCTTGTGGCTTTTGTTCTACTTTTTCTTTCAAGCATGAAAAGTGGAAAAGTGCGGGGTGGTGGAGCATTGATTATCGGACCTTTTCCAATAATTTTTGGCAGTAATAAAGAATCTGTCAAGACTATTTTATGGCTTTCAATAACACTCACATTGCTTCTTTTCGTGGTTTTCATAGTGCTTTATTTATTGGGCAGGTAAAGTAAATGACATCCAAAGAAGATGAAAGCGGAGAACACGTAGAAACCGATTGGGTTAGGCACTTTATGAAGTTGTTTTTAATAGGTTTCTTCATGATTTTGGTTGGAGTCATAATAACTGTGGTTGCTGCACTGCTATTTGGCGAAGGTGTCGGAAGTTTCGGAGGCTTTATACTTATAGGCCCATTTCCTTTTGTTTTCGGCGCTGGCCCGGAAGCCCCATGGCTTGCTTTGTTTGCCGTAATTCTTGGAATTTTAAGCATTACACTATCCTTTTTGTTATGGCGACGAAGAAGTTGAAAAGGACTATTTAAGAGTCAGCTTTTCTTTTCTTCTCTGCCGTAAAATATGTGCAGGAATATTAAGACTAGAACGACGAACGTTGCTGTCATCAGCACGTATTTGAGAGTTTCAAAGTATGCTCCTATGTCCAATGGGAATCCCCCTTTCTAATTTTGAATTGTGGTATTTAAGGAGTTGGTTTTCTCCACTCATTCATTAATGGTTCGTATAGTTTGTCATGTTCCTCTATTTTTTCATACCATTCTAGTATGTTGGCTATCTTCTGCGCTATTAGGTGATAGCAAAGATGGATTTTTCTGTCTAGGACTCTGAAGTAGAAGTCGTCGCATGAGCAGAACTCAGCGTCTGGCATTATCAAGTAGTCCCGTTCTTTTCCAACAACCACCCAGACAACCCTTCCACTGGGCTTGAAGGTGTACTTTTTCACTCTGTTTTCCTTTAATACTTCAAATGCCTTTGTAAAACGTTGCCCAAACACCTCATAAAGTCTGGTGAGGTTTTTCCCTGTTAGTTTGCCCTCTGCCTTAACCTCTTTACATATGACATTTAAGATATCGCTTTCGGAGTCCCCGCTCATGGAGGCACAAGCTTGAAATTTACATCGTCTGCTGCGCTGTTGCTATTCGATTTTTAGGGGCTCGCCTTTTGGTTTTTTCTCTTCTTTTATCTTTGGAAGCTTTACCTCTAAAACTCCGTTCTTATACTGGGTCTTCGCCTCTTTCACGTTAACTTTCGCCGGAAGCGTCAACTCTTTATAATATTTCCGTTGGGGTGTGTCAACGCTTATCGTTAGTGTATCTTCTGTGCCGTGGAGCTTAACATCCTCTTTCTCAACACCTGGCAATTCAGCAACAACATGGATTTCATTGTCCGTCTCAACTATGTCGACCAGTGGTTCACGTTCCTCCTTAACTTTTGGTCCAAGACGGGTTGGCTTAACGTTTCCAAACTCTCGGATTTCTGGTTTGCCATCCGGTCCTATTTTTACACTGTAGCCGTAAACAAAGGGTCCCCACTCCTTTATTGTTGAGCCGTTTGGTAGTTTGCGTTCCCTCACATAGTCTTTTGGGATTCTTGATGTGAACTCTTTAAATTCCTCTTCCATCCACTTTTCCATTTCTCTGAACATTCTGTCTATGTCTTCGAAGAACCAGCTTCCGAAGAATGGAAGGCGTCTCCTTTTAAACCATTCTGGAAAATCTTCTTCAGAAGGCATTTTTCCACCTAGTTTAGTGTGGAAAACTTTAGTCTATAAAATCTTTGCGCTACTCTAAGGCTCTAAGCTGGCTTAAAGCTCCAAGAAATGTTCCATCTAGGAGGTAAATTTCCGCATTTCCCAAGTCGACAGCCTTCGTTCTCAATATCGGTCCGACAATTTTTTCGCTTTTTTCCTCTTTGCCGAAGTTTTTCTCGTTTAACGGTTTTCCTCCCAAATACTCGTTGAAGGACGGTATTATGAAAAGCTGCGAGGTTTTAGGCTTAATTCCGTAATGTTTAAGCAATGTCTCTTGCGCATTATTCTCAATTTTTATCTTATTCTTTTCTAACAAAATCCTTGTAAACTGCTCCTTGTTGCAGTTCGCCTTAACCCAAACCTGCCGCATTATTCTGAATCCTGCTGGATCGCGAAACGCCACAACAGGGTGAACATGCCCCATTACAAGGATTTTACATCTTAAAAGTGCTGGCGATGGCCAACGATGACCGTGGAAGAACCCCACGTCGTCTACGGTTGTTCCGGATGATGGAAGAGTCTTTATGCCCTCTGGAAGTAGTGGCTCGAGGTTTCCATCGTGATTTCCCCGAATTACATGTATTTCTTGGACAAGTGTTTTTAGTTCTGTGAAGAAGTCTGGTACGTCGTGCCATTCGCTCATCTCTGCTGTTGCCACTGTATGCTTGACGTCGCCTATGATTAAGAGTTTTTTCGGTTTGTATAGGCTTATGAGAGTTTTTAGCTTTTGAAGGAGTTTTGGCATTTGAGTTGGAACATGGATGCCCTTTTCTGATAGGGCTATCTCCCATCCTATGTGCAAATCCGCCACAACTAAAACTCTTGTTTTCTTTGTTTTTACAAGGGCTGCTGGGTGGGGCATTAAAGGCGTTATCATCGGCTCTGCTTCAACCCTTTCTTATTAGGCTTAAAATCTTCTCATGAATCTGCGGGTTAGCGGAAGCCACGAAGGTCAGCCTCTCCTTTGGGTCTAATTTGGCGTTTAAAGGTTTCCCGTCTGGTGTTGTGATTAGTGCTCCAGCCTCCTTCATTATCAGCCACGCAGCCGCGGTGTCTGTTGTTCTAAGTTTTCCGCGAATGTCTATGAAAGCGTCTGTTGTTCCATCAGCTACATAGCACAGCTCTAATGCGTTGGCTCCTAGATGGCGTATGTGCTTCGTTTTTTCAATAAGGCTTGTTAGACACGGGACAATTTCACGCGTTTTGTAAGTGTTCAAGTCTATGCCCACTACTACGTCTTCTAAATTTGTCTGTTTTGAAGGAGCAATCTTTTGATTGTCGCAGTGTGCTCCTCTGCCCTTTTCCGCTTTGTATGTTGTACCATGAAAAAGGTCTGCCACAAGCGCCGTGTGTACAGCATTCAGCTCTGGCTTTGCTGACACAGCTATGGAAGTTGCGTAGAAGGGTATACCCCTCGTTAGGTTTGTTGTTCCATCTATTGGGTCTATTGTCACATAATTTTCGTTTGGGTTTTTGCCGTATCCCCTTATTCCAGACTCCTCGCTTATCAAGGTAAATGATATGTCCCGCTTAACAAGAGTTTCCACGATGGCTTTTTCCGCTTCTATGTCTATCTGCTTTATAGGATCGCCGCCAGCTCCGATGCCTAGGCTTGGCTGCTGTTGTCTGCGTGCAGTTTCCAAAAGCGGGGCTATTCGCCTTTTTATGTTGTCTCTGCATTGAGTTAATATCGGCAACCAGTCGATTTCTTTTTTCATGTTTCCTCTTTTTCCATTACAGTCGTCGTTTGATAAAGACTTTGCTGGATCAGGCTAAGTTTAACATTAGATTGGCATAAGTGGTCGGCAAAAAATATATGAAAACAGATGCAACAACACAATTCAAAACTGGTTTAGGAGAGAATGCGCTTGGACATTATTGTTTGTGTTAAGCATGTTCCAGAAACAGCGGAAGCGGAACTCAAAATTGACGTGACTGGAAAGGGCATAGAAAAGGCTGGTTTAGTCTACGATATTAACGAGTGGGACGACTACGCCTTAGAAGAAGCTGTGCGCATAAAAGAGAAGTTCGGTGGAACGGTCACAGCCATAACAGTTGGGCCAGAAGACTCAGAAAGCACTCTACGAAAATGCCTTGCGCGCGGCGCCGACAAGGCAATACGCCTAACAGACCCAAAGTTTGCCAGTTCAGACGCCTATGCAACCGCAAAAATCCTCCACAACGTAATCAAAAATCTTCACTTCGACTTAATCCTCGTGGGAGCGCAGGCTGGCGACGATGGAAGCGCTGTTGTTGGCCCCGTCTTAGCCGAGCTGCTTGGCATCCCACACGCCACAATGGTTAAGAAGATTGAGCTCAGCGACGGAAAAGCTATTGTTAACCGAGAGCTTGAAGGCGGCTTAGAAGAACGCCTAGAGGTCAAGTTACCAGCACTTTTCGCTGTTCAAACGGGCATAAATGAGCCGCGCTACGTCTCCATCATGGGAATTCGTAAGGCTATGCAGAAGGAAGTCAAAGTTATGGGATTGGCAGACATAGGTTTAAACGAAAGCGACGTGGGCGAGGCTGGTTCATGGCTGAGAATAGAACGCCTTTATGTTCCACCAGTGGAGAAGCAAGCGGAGTTCCTTAAAGGAAGCCCAGACGAGATAGCCACAAGAATTGTTGAAATCTTAAAGTCTAGGGGGCTGATTTAGAATGGCTGAAATCTTTGTTTTAGCCGAGCATAGGCAAGGACAACTAAGGGACATAACCTTTGAAATGCTGACGAAAGCCAGAGAACTAGCCGAGAGAACAAACACCGAACCAGTGGCTGTTATTTTGGGAAAAAATGTTAAGGAGCATGCCAAAAACTTAGCTGAGCACGCCAAAAAAATTTTGCTTGTTGAGGATGAAAAGCTTGAAAACTTCAATTCAGAAGCCTACCAAAAGTTTCTTTCCCACCTAATTAAAGAGCACAAACCCTTTCTAACAATTATTGGACACACATCTTATGGTGTTGAGCTTGCTCCGAGGCTTGCAGCAGCCCTAAACATCCCACTAGCGACAGACTGCATAGACTTGGCTTTCGAAGGCGACACATTCATTGTCACGAGGCAGATGTACGGCGGGAAAGTGAACGTTAAAGCGGCACTCCGCAAGTCTGAAAGCTACATGGTTACAGTGCGCCAAGCAGCCTTCCAAGCTCAAAAGCCAACAGCACCTTTAAACGGGCAAATAGTTGAGGTCCCATCACCTACAACAGAAGAAATAGCCACAAAACGGTTCTTGGAATATGTTTTGCCGCCGCCCGGAGGAGTTGACATAACCGCAGCGGAAGTGCTTGTGGGCATTGGGAGGGGCCTAAAAGACCAGAGCAACATACCGATGGTTGAAGAATTGGCGAAGACGCTGGGCGGAGTGCTAGCGTGTTCGCGTCCAATTGTTGATAAGGGTTGGCTTCCAAGCGACCGGCAGGTAGGGACTTCTGGAAAAACTGTTAAGCCAAAACTCTACATAGCCCTAGGCATAAGCGGAGCCTTCCAACACGTCTTAGGAATGAAAAGCTCCGACTTGATAATAGCCGTTAACAAAGACCCTAAGGCTCCAATATTCAGCTTTTCAGACTATGGCATTGTTGAAGACCTATTCAAAGTTGTGCCAGTGCTGAAAAATAAAATCAGCGAGTTAAAAGCTCAAAAAGCATAATTAGAGTGGAGGAATCTGCATGGAGTTTAAACTAACAGATGAACAAATGGAAATCAAGCGGGCTGCCCGCGAATTCGCAGAAAAAGAGCTCACGCCTGAACTAGCCTTAGAATACGACCAGAAAGAAGAGTTTCCAATGGAGCTTTACAAGAAAGCCGCTAAACTGGGCTTCACGGGCATGCGAATACCCCAAGAATATGATGGGCAAGGTTACGGGGTCCTAGAAGAATGCCTAGTTGTTGAAGAGTTCTGCCGCGTTGACCCAGGATTGGGAGTAGCTATCTCCCTCGGAAATCTAATGGTTCCCGACGTCTTACTTAAGCACGGCACAAAAGAGCAAAAAGAAAAACATATTCCGCCACTGGCTAGAGGCGATAAAATTGCCGCTGCAGCCTTCACCGAGCCGGAGCATGGAAGCGACATAACTAAGATGGACACGACAGCTGTCAAAGTGGGCGACGAGTGGGTTATTAATGGCTCAAAACAGTTCATAACAAATGCGCCAATAGCCGACACTTTCATAATTCTATGCCAAACAGACCCCAACGCGACCCCACCTCACCGTGGGCAAAGCCTCTTCCTAGTGGAGAAGGGCATGCCAGGTTTAGAGACAACAAAGCTTCAAGGCAAGATGGGTATAAGACCATGTGTTACTGGCTCGTTGGCGTTAAGCGACCTCCATGTACCCGCAAGCAATCTTATAGGCGAACTGAATAGAGGCTTCTATTATGCGCTTGAGCTTTTTGATGGAACCCGTATAACTGTAGCAGCCCAAGCCGTCGGCATAGCTCAAGGAGCCTTTGAAAAAGCCCTAAACTATGCTAAAACCCGCAAACAGTTCGGACAGCCCATAATCAATTTCCAAGGCGTCTCCTTCAAGCTGGCTGAAATGGCTATGAAGATTGAGACCGCTCGCTTGCTAACGTACAAGGCGGCTTGGATATACGACCATGAAAAGCCTAGTCCAGCGGCAACATCGATGGCTAAGGCTTATGCGAGTCGCGTAGCTATGGAAGTTACAGACGACGCCATTCAAATATTTGGTGGTTACGGCTATTTAGCGGACTACCACGTGGAGCGCTTCCATAGATGTGCAAAAATAACTGAAATTTACGAAGGCACAAGCGAAATCCAAAAGCTGACCATCGTCAACTTTCTAACGAAGTAGCCACCTTCTCCCCCTTTATTTTCTCAAACGGTTTGTAGGCGACTTCTCAAAAGTTTTATTACGAGTCTTCCCTATTCAATTTCATTCTAGATTGGGAGAGGATTTGTTTGGCTGAAAAATTGAAGAAAGCCGCTGTAATTGGTTCTGGAGCAATGGGGCATGGAATAACGCAGCTTTTAGCGATGAGCGCCATAGAAGTGGCAATGGTGGACGTCAGCGACGAACTATTGCAAAAGGGTTTGGAGAAAATTAAGTGGAGCCTAGGCAAGTTTGTTGAAAAGAAAAGGGTTAGGCAGGAAGATGCAGACGCCGCGCTTTCGCGAATAAAAACGACAACAAGCTATGAGGAGGCAGCCAAAGACATAGACCTTGCAATCGAGGCAGTTCCAGAAAACATGGAGCTTAAAAAGCAAGTTTTCGCAAAACTTGACAGCGTCGCACCGCCGCACGCAATTTTAGCGTCTAACACTTCGACCTTGAGCATAACTGTAATGGGAGACGCCACAAAACGCCCAGAAAAAGTGGCGGGAATGCACTTCTTTAACCCACCGCAAATGATGGCTCTGGTAGAGGTCATTAAAGGCGAAAAAACGAGTCAAGAAACGATAGATGCGCTTGTGGAGCTGGCTAAAAAACTTGGAAAAACTCCAGTGGTTGTCAAAAAGGATGTGCGGGGCTTCATAGTTAACCGCGTTCTCGGGGCAGTTTTTAACGAGGCTTTCTGGGCTTATCACAGAGGAGAAGCAACAAAGGAAGGTATAGACGCCTCCGTCAAATATAGTGGCGGCTTCCCGATGGGATGGTTTGAACTGGCAGACTTCGTCGGGCTTGACATAGCCTATGAAGTTGGGAAAATCCTTTACGAAGCTTATGGCGAACGCTTTAAACCTTGCGCAGAAGTCATAGAGCCTCTTGTCAGGGAGAAAAAGCTTGGACAAAAAACTGGCGTCGGCTTCTACGACTGGACTAAGGGAAGACCAAGAATACCCTTCAATTTGATGGAGGAATATGACGTTGAAAGGTCTTGGGCTGTAGCCGTAAACGAGGCTGCATGGCTAATACATGAAGGCGCAGCAAACCCAGCAGACATAGACACTGGAATGAAGCTTGGCACTTATTGGCCTTCTGGTCCATGCGAGTATGCTGATAGGACTGGTATAGATGTTGTTGTCAACAAGTTGAAGGAGCTTTATGCCAAATACAACATGGGAATGTATAAGCCATGCCCGCTGCTAGAAGAGTATGTTAGCAAGGGCTGGCTTGGTAAGAAAACTGGAAGGGGGTTCTACTAGATGAAGTTTGAATTAACCGAAGAGCAGATTGGAATAAAAAATGCCGTGAGGGAATTCTGCGATAAGGAGTTCAAACCAGAATTGGCATTGGAACTTGACCGTAAAGAAGAGTTTCCAGTGGAGCTTTACAAGAAAGCCGCAAAGTTGGGTTTTACAAGCATGTTCTTCCCACAAGAGTATGGCGGCCAAGGATATGGGCTTCTTGAAACATGCCTTGTAATCGAGGAAATGTGTAGGGCGGACTCCTCGCTTGGTGTAGCTATTTCAAGTGGAAACTTTGGTAGCGAGTTAATATTGGCTTATGGTAGTAAGGAGCAGAAGGAGAAGTATCTTCCGCCAATCTGTAGAGGCGACTATATTTCTGCTGCAGCCTTCACAGAACCAAATGTCAGCGGAAGCGACATAACTCGCATGGAGACAACAGCCACAAAATATGGGAACGAATGGTGGATTAATGGCACAAAAACTTTCATAACAAACGCCACAATAGCCGATTTTATTGTTGTTTTAACCCAAACAGACACAAAAGTTAGACCAACATACCGTGGTGAAACGTTGTTTGTCGTGAATAAGGGCACACCGGGACTTGAAACAACAAAGCTTCACAACAAGATGGGGATAAGATGTTCCGTAACTGGCGAAGTGCGCTTTGACAACGTTAAGGTCACCGACTGGCATATTGTAGGCGAACTTAACAGAGGCTTCTACCACTCAATGGAGTTCTTCGACAAAACAAGGGTTGGCGTAGCAGCTCAAGCCGTGGGCATGGCTCAAGGCGCGTGGGAAGTAGCCTTCAAATACTCAAAGCAGAGGGAAGCCTTCGGACAGCCCATAATACAGCATGAAGCCATAGGCTGTACCTTGGCGGAGTTAGCCACAAAAATAGAGGCTGCAAGGCTTCTAACTTACAAGGCCGCTTGGCTCATAGATGTTGGAAAAATGGATCCAATGGGGACAGCCATGGCTAAACAGTACGCAAGCAGGGTGGCAATGGAAGCCACAGACTTCGCCATCCAAACATTGGGCGGTTATGGCTATTTAGGCGAGTACCGTGTTGAAAGATACCATAGAGACGCAAAAATAACTGAAATCTACGAGGGAACAAGCGAAATCCAGAAGCTTACAGTGCTGAAGTATCTCCTAAGAAAGTTCTAAATCTCCCAAAAGTAATATAGGCTGTTCCATAAAACATGGTTTGGTGAAATTATGAGCAAAGCGTATGAAACCCTAAAAATTGAGAGGGAAGACAACGTCCTATGGATAACCCTAAACAGACCGCATAGATTAAACGCCTTTAACGACGTTTTAATGGAAGAGCTTGCAGACGCCTTGGATACGGCTGAAAAAGATTCATCCGTTAGATGTGTGGTGATAACCGGCGAAGGCGACAGATCCTTCAGCGCTGGCGCAGACGTGACAATGTTTCCAAAGGCAACGCCCGTGAAAGCTGAAGAGTTTTCTAGGCTTGGGCAGAAGGTTTTCAGTAAAATAGAGGAAATGTCAAAACCAGTTATAGCGGCGATTAACGGCTTCGCCCTAGGCGGAGGCTTGGAACTGGCATTGGCATGCGACTTTAGAATAGCGGCAGAGCATGCAGAACTAGGTAGTCCCGAAATAAATTTGGGGCTAATACCTGGATGGGGTGGAACCCAAAGGCTTGTGAGGATTATTGGCTTAGCAAAGGCTAAGGAAATGGTTATGCTTGGAACAAGGCTTAAGGCTGAAGAAGCCCTAAAAATCGGTTTAGTCCACAAGATTGTGCATTACGAGAAGCTTAGAGACGAGGTTCGCGAGCTAGCCAAAAAACTGAGCGAAGGACCGCCTGTAGCTTTGAAGTATGCGAAATTCGCCGTAAACTTTGGAACACAAGTGCCATTAGACGCGGGCTTACGCATAGAATCAGCCCTTATGGGTCTAACCTTCTCAACAGAAGACCTGAAAGAAGGCGTTGAAGCCTTCATGTCAAGGCGGAAAGCAGAGTTCAAAGGAAAATAGGCACTTCACCATTTCCCCACATTTTTAATTGTTTCAAAATTTGAGGTCTAATGGAAGAGTGGTAAGATGAGAAAAGTTGCGATCATCGGCGTTGGGAGCTCCAAGTTTGGAGTTAGAAACGATGTTAATGTGGCGGAACTCGCCTTTGAAGCTTTTAAGCCCTCTGTTGAGGATGCTGGGATAACGCCCAAAGACATAGAGTTCGTTGCTGTGGGCTCGACTGGAGCCGGAGCGTGGTATGAAGAGCTTCTCCCAGCCGTGGTTTCAGCTGAATATTGTGGCTTAACTGGGACTGGTCTTGTGCGTTGCGAAGCCGCATGTGCAAGTGGAAGTGCAGCCTTTTCGACAGCCTATTGGGATGTGGCAAGCGGGCAAGTCGAGATTGCAGCGGCTTTAGGTGTTGAGAAAATGCGGGAAATTGACACTCCGACAATGATGGAGTGGATTGGAAGAGCTGGATATTACCTATGGGAGTTCCACAACTTCGGTTTAACCTTTCCAGCTTATTATGCTTTATATGCAACCGCCCACATGGCGAAGTTCGGCACGACAGAAGAGGATTTAGCTTTAGTTGCTGTTAAAAACCACAAGTACGCTTCCATGAACCCAATAGCGCATCTACAAAACAGAATAACAGTTGACGACGTGTTATCTTCGATGGTTATTGCCGCACCCCTAAAACTCTTCGACTGCTGCCCAGTCTCCGATGGGGCCGCTTCGATAATCTTGGCCTCTGAAGAGAAGGTTAAAGAGCTTAAGGTTGACACGCCAGTTTGGGTTGCCGGTATAGGATATGCTTCTGGAACAGCTAACATGAGCAAGAGGCTTGACTATGTGGGATTGGAAGCCAGCGTGGCAGCAGCCCAAAAAGCCTACAAAATGGCAAATGTAACACCAGACCAGCTTGACGTTGCAGTGGTCCACGACTGCTTCACCATAGCCGAAATAATGGCATACGAAGATTTGGGCT
Organism: Bathyarchaeia archaeon; assembly: GCA_038882655.1. Lineage (GTDB taxonomy): Archaea > Thermoproteota > Bathyarchaeia > Bathyarchaeales > Bathycorpusculaceae > JAGTQI01. The sequence goes on from JAVZNT010000003.1 coordinate 14,891, forward strand.
TCTGCAAGAAGGGCGAAGGCGCCAAACTAATTAGAGAGGGACAAACCGAAATAAGCGGAAAAATCCCGGTGAATGTAGACGGTGGCTTAAAAGCCAAGGGTCACCCGATTGGCACAACAGGCTGCTCAATGATATATGAGTTGACAAAGCAGTTGAGAGAGGAGGCTGTTGAAAAGAGCAGACAAGCTCCAATGAAAAATTACATAGCCCTAGCCCACAATGTGGGCGGAACTGGGCACTACTGTTACGTGACGATTTTAAGGAGATGAGAAGATGGCTGCTATGCCCTCCATAAAATCGAGAGAAGTAAAAATCGTGCAAGACATCCCCATAAGTAAGACGCTTCAGTTTTGGGAAGCCCTCAAACAAGGGAAAATCCTAGCCACAAAATGCAGAAAATGTGGAAAACTGTATTTCCCACCAGTTGCTGACTGCTCAAACTGCTTAACTTCAGACATGGAGTGGGTTGAACTCAGCAACGAGGCGACAATCGAAACTTTCACGCATGTGGTTGTTAGACCAGCAACCTTCCAACAGGAAAAGCCCTACACCGTAGCCATCGGCAGACTAAAAGAAGGCGTTAGGGTGCTTGCGTGGCTTACAGGCTTTAAACTTTCAGAGGTTAAAGTGGGAATGAAAGCCAAACTTGTGGCAAAGTTAACCCCTGAAGGGCGTCCCACTTACGAGTTCACCCGTCCAGAGTAAAACCATGGAAAGTATTATTACTTCAAAAATCGAAAATATCTCTAATAGGGTTTGATATGCCAGCTAAAAGGAAAAAGAAGGGTGAAGAGGAGAAAATTAAAAAGCCAGAAATGCCGGAAAAACCATGGTACAAGTTTTGGTCGCCCAGCGTTAGAAAACACATAGACTATCCCGAGGTGCCCCTTTTCGAGTTTTTAAGAGACTCCGCCAAAAAATATTCAGATAAGACTGCGATAATCTACTTTGACAGAAAAATAACCTATAAGGAACTGGATTTGCTCTCTGACAGGTTTGCAACTGCCTTAGCGAATTTAGGAGTAAAGAAGGGGGACAAAGTCGCAATTTATCTTCCAAACGTTCCGCAGTTTGTAATTTCCTATTATGGCGCTTTGAAGGCTGGAGCAATTGTCACTGCGATAAGTCCGCTTTATAAGGAGCGGGAGGTGGAGCATCAGCTAAACGATTCTGAAGCTGAAACAATAGTTGTTCTTGACTTGCTTTATCCAATTGTGGCGAAGGTTTGGGGGAAAACAAAGCTTCGAAATGTTATAGTGGCAGGCCTAAAGGATTACATGCCAACTTTTAAGGCTGTTCTCGGTTCCTTATTGAAAAAGATTCCATCTCATAAAGTTGAGCGGAAGGCCAACGTTTACTTTTTCATGGAATTGATGGCAAAGTATGAGGCTAAACCGCTGAAAGTTGAAATAAATCCGAGGGAAGATTTGGCTGCTCTCCAATACACTGGCGGGACTACTGGAATTTCTAAAGGAGCTATGCTCACTCACATGAACCTTGTTTCAAACGCTGTTATGTGCAAAGAATGGCTGCAAGCCAACGAGGCTGAAGAAGTTGTTTTAACAGTGCTTCCACTGTTCCACATCTACGGTATGACGACAAGCATGAACGCTCCAATATTTTTCGCTGGAACAATGGTTATGTTGCCCCGCTTCGACCCAGTAGCCGTCTTGGAAGCCATCCACAAACACAGAGTGACGGTGTTTTGCGGTGCACCGACAATGTATGCAATGCTCATAGCCCACCCAGACCTCAAAAGATACGACCTAAAATCAATAAAATTCTGTGTTTCAGGAGCAGCTCCGCTCCCACCAGAGGTCCAGAAGAAGTTCATGGAGGTTACAGGAGGCGTTTTGGTTGAAGGTTATGGGCTTACAGAATCATCGCCAGTAACACATGCTAACCCGCTTGACAAAACTATGAAGACCGTGAAGATAGGCTCAATTGGGATACCTTGGCCTGACACAGACGCGAAAATAGTTGATTTGGAGACAGGCGAAAAAGAGCTTCCACCCGGAGAAATTGGTGAACTTATAGTTAAGGGGCCACAAGTGATGAAGGGCTACTGGAAAATGCCAGAAGAAACAGCCGAAGTCTTGAGAAATGGCTGGCTTTACACCGGCGACATTGGAAAAATGGACGAGGACGGCTACTTCTACATAACAGACAGAAAGAAAGATCTAATCAAATACAAGGGCTACAGCGTCTACCCAAGGGAGCTTGAAGATGTCTTATATGAGCATCCAGCTGTGAAACTCTGCGGAGTTATTGGCAAACCAGACCCTGTTGCTGGTGAAATCCCAAAAGCTTTCGTTGTGCTGAAAGAGGGAATGACTGCCACCGAAGAGGAGCTGATGAAATTTGTAAATGAGAAGGTTGCACCTTACAAGGCGATTAGGGAGCTGGAGATTCGCAAGGAGCTACCACTAAGCGCTGTTGGCAAGGTTCTCCGCAGAGTTCTGCGGGAAGAAGAGCTTAAAAAACTGGCTGCTAAAACCTAGCTTTTCTTTAAATTGACTCACTTAATTTCTTCCCAAACTTTTCAGTCCACTCACTGACTGATATGGCGAACTGTTTTTCCACATTGTTTCTATGGATGCTGTTGTATGTACAGAAGGGTCTAACCTTGCCGTCGGGCGTTGCATAGTGTATGACGCATCTTTGCACGCGGTCTAGATCAAAGTTCCAGACATCCATAAAATGCATTATCCCGATCATGACTATCCTGCGCATAAACCTTCCAAGCGCCTCGTAGCTTCCCTTTGTTATAACGTCTTTAAGCAAGCCTCTAACAAGTGGTGACTTCACGAGTGGCAAAAGTTCCAACATTTTCATCTTCGCCGTTGTCCTCTTACCCTTAACGCCAGAATAGTAAATGTTCCAGAAGATTTCGGAGAAACGGTCAACATCCACGTACTGCGTAATAGGCTTGTATGAACCGTCCTTTTCAACAACAAGGAATGTTGCTGCTCCACACATGGGATGCATTGTGAATTCTGGATAAACCCTATTCTTCACAACGCTCATGCCTTTAGAAATTGGAACAGGCCAGTTGACGGGTCGCCAGTCCCACCGCGTGACAATCCCATTTGTCTGTTCTTCTATTATTTTGATGGTGTCCGGCACTGTTATGCGCATTTTTCGCATTTCGTCTTTGCGGGCTCTTCCAGCCATAGAAATAGGCTGAATATTGATGCATCTAACAACATCGTGATTTTCAACAGCGTAGCGCACTATGTCGCCTAGATCTATGTCGTTTACGCCTCTTGCGAGGGTGACTACCAAAACTATGGAGTCTAAGCCTATTTTTCTGGCATTTTCCAAAACCTTATGCTTAACTTGGACGAGGTCTGTTCTGCCCCTGGTTTTCTTATAGATTTCTTCCCTTAAACCGTCAAACTGAAGATAAAGTGTGCTCATGCCAGCGTCTAAAAGTTTCTTGAAATAGTCTATTTCTTCTGCAATGCGTAAACCATTAGTATTCACTTCCACATGCTCTATTCCAGCCTTTTTCGCCTCTGCAATAAGCTGTGGCAAATCGTTTCTTATGGTTGGTTCGCCTCCACTGAACTGGAGCGCGTTGCACGCCCAAGGCTTATTGTTTCTAAGCAGTTTAATCATATCCACAATCTGCTCGTATGTTGGTTCATAGACATAGTTAACCGCCCCAGCATAGGCGAAGCAGACGGGACAAGCCATATTGCACCGATTTGTGACGTCTATTATGCCTAAAACCGTGTAAGACTTATGTTGAGTGCATAAGCCGCAGTCGTAGGGGCACCCTTTGACAGTTTTTGTGTGGGGATTTTCCAAGCCATTTCCGATGTATTTGGCGTTGTACCATCCTCTGTAAATCCACTTGAAAAGCTCAGCGTCCCCCCAGTAAACATCTTCAAACTTTCCATGTTCTGGGCATGTTTTCTCGAGGTATATTACGCCGTGTTCCTCGTAGATTCTCATGGGAACCTTGTTTAGGCATTCTGGACATAGGCTTGTTGAGTAAGTTTCAAACTTTGCCTCTTCTTCTTGTTTTTGCATGTTAATCGCCATGTTATGTTTTAAGGTCTTGGTTTGTTGGCTATATTAAAATTTCCATAATTTTAATATGGTGAAAAGTATTACTCTCTCACATGAGCGAAAAAACAAGAACACTACTCAGAAAGGCTGGACTAACAGACTGTGAGGCAGACGCATACCTACTCCTTCTGGAGAAAGGCGCGTTAACAGCCAAACAAATAAGCTACGGGGCACAGATACCCTACTCCAAAGTTTATCAAGTTCTAAACAGTTTAGAAAAGAAAGGCTGGATAGAATCGGCTAGGAAAAGACCGAGCAAGTATTTTCCAAAATCGCCTAAAACAGCCCTAAAAACTGCAAGGGCAGCCTTTGAAAATGAGTGGTTGCAGATTGAGAAAACTATCACCGATGAATTGCTTCCTATCTATGGAAAACTGAAGACCAAGGAGAAATATGACGTTTGGATTCTGAGGGGGGCATTAAACATAATTTCAAAGTTTAAGGAAATGACTAAAAAATGTAGGCAAGAGCTACTTATTGCTCTACCATTTGTTAAAGAAGAGTTTTTAATGGATTTTCATCAGCTGCTTTATTCCTTTGTTAGCGAAAAGGTACAGGTGCGCTTTATGATGTTAAAGGGACTAAGCGAAAACGTGTATAAGATGCTTTCAAAAATCGGCGAGGTGCGATGTCGGACAAAAATGTTTGGCGGTGGAGCCATATCCGACGGCAGCGAAGTCTTACTACTCTTCAGTGACGAAAGAAGTGGAATAAGCGCCATATGGTCTGACCATCCAGGGTTGGCGGCACTAGCAAAAGATTATTTTAACTATTTGTGGAAGGAGTCTGAAGAGTGAAACTTTAAACCAGTGTTTTAAATGTGAATAGCTTCAAGAGATGGACACGGTGCGAGTAAAAGTTAGAGTTACCGGCATAATTCAAGGTGTTGGATTTCGTCCATTTACATATCGCATAGCCGTGAAAAACGGTTTGAAAGGCTATGTTAAAAATATGGGTGACGCAGGCGTTGAAATCCTCTTAGAAGGCGAAGAAAACGCCATCAACAGCTTCTTAAGGGATTTGAGGGAAAAGAACCCGCCATTGGCGCATATACATGAAATTATCACAGTAAAACTTGAGGGTGAACACCAGTATTCCAGCTTTACGATCGAGAAAAGCTCCGAGGAGTCTGAGCTTTCGGGCTCTGTTATTCCGCCAGACGTAGCCATATGCGGCGAGTGCCTAAAAGAATTGAGGGAGAAGAGCAACCTTAGATATGAATACTTTTTTATAACGTGCACCGACTGTGGTCCAAGATACACAATTATTGAAAGGCCCCCATACGACCGTGAAAACACCACTATGCGAGATTTTCCAATGTGCAGTTTCTGCCAAAGAGAATACAAAGATCCGTTGGATAGGCGTTTCCATGCGCAAACTGTGGCTTGTCCAAAATGTGGTCCAAAAGTTTACTTAACCACAAGCAAAGGCGAACTGATTTCTGTTCATGATCCGATAAGGGAGGCTGGTAAACTGCTTGCTGAGGGCTTTATTGTTGCCATAAAGGGGTACGGCGGCTTTCACATGGCGGCGGCAACAACAAAGGATGAGCCTCTGGTAAGGCTTAGAGAGGCAAAGCATAGAAGGCAGAAGCCATTTGCTATTATGGCGCGAAGCCTCGAAACCGTGAAGTCTTTCGCCGAAGTTAGTCCAAGAGAAACTGAGCTTTTAACCTCTCATACACGACCCATAGTGCTCTTGAAAAAGAGCTGCAAATACTCCCTTTCAGATTTGGTTGCTCCGGGTTTGCATAATGTGGGCGTCATGCTTCCTTACACTGGATTGCACTATATGTTGTTTGACAGCGTAGACGAACCAGCCTTTGTCATGACAAGTGCCAATCCACCCAACCAGCCAATAGTTAAAGACGACGAGGAAGCCTTAAAAACGCTGGGCGACATTGTTGACTACTTCCTCTTCCATAATAGGCGCATAGCCCACAGATGCGACGACTCAGTGGTGCGAGTGCATGGCGAAAAACTGGTTTTTATTAGGCGTTCAAGGGGTTACGCGCCAGCCCCTGTGATCTTGAGGGAGAAAGCCAAAAAATGTGTCTTGGCTTTGGGCGGGGAGCTTAACAACACCGCATGTGTTTTGCTCGGCAACAAATCCTTCATATCCCAACATATTGGCGATGTAGAAAACATAGAAACGCGGGTTTTCTTGGAAAGCGCCGCCAAACATCTAATCCGTCTAACAAACAGCAAGGTGGAAGTTGTTGTGTGCGACTTGCATCCGAAGTTCACGACAACAAAGCTTGCACAAGACTTGGCTGAAGAAAATGGCTGGCAGCTTTTCCAAATCCAACATCACTACGCGCATGTTGCAGCCTTGATGGCTGAGCACGGTGTATCTGAAATTGTCGGCGTGTGCTGTGACGGCTACGGATACGGTGTTGACGGCGAGGCATGGGGCGGCGAAATAATACTGGGATTAAAAGACTCTATGGAGTTTAAGCGCCTAGCTCACCTTGAAAAGCAGCCCATGATTGGCGCAGATTTAGCCACCTGCTATCCGCTGAGAATGGCTGCTGGAATATTGTACAAAAAGGTAGATGTGAAAGACTGGCTCATGTGGAATAGTAGGCATTTCCCTTATGGCGAAGGAGAGGTTCATTTGATTCTTCAACAACTGAAAATGGGACGCTGCACAGTTAAAACAACAAGTTGTGGAAGGATTTTAGATGCTGTTGCAGCTGTTTTAAGCATATGCTTTGAACGAACATATGAAGGCGAGCCAGCCATGAAACTTGAATCAACAGCAATGAAAGGAAACGACACGCTAAAATTGAAACCAATAATCAAAGAAGACACCCTAAACACCACGGAACTGCTGCTGGAAATATTTGAAAACAGAGAAAAATATGCTATACCTGATTTGGCTTTTTCCGCGCATGCCTACTTAGCCCGAGGCTTGGCTGAACTAGCCATAGAAAAAGCTTTAGAAAATGGCGTTAAAGTTATTGGATTTTCTGGCGGGGTTGCATGCAACGAGATATTAAACAGAATTATGCGGGAAACTATTGAGGCAGCTGGCCTAAAATTTCTTGTCCATGAGGCGGTTCCACCGGGCGATGGCGGTTTATCCTTCGGTCAAGCTTTCACCGCTGGGTTCTCGTCATCTTAAGCCATAAACGATTTATCTTCGTTTGTTTTGCTATCCACAGATAACAATGTGTTTAGCCATCCCCGCAAGGGTTGTAAGTGTTCAAGGTAATTTTGCTAAAGTGGATTTTGGAGGAGGTCTAATAAGAGAGGTTGACATAAGCCTCGTAGACGTGAAAGTTGATGATTACGTGCTTGTCCACGCTGGCTACGCCATCCAAGTTTTAAGCAGAGAAGAAGCCGAGGAAACGCTGCATTTGTGGAGTGAAATTTTAGAAGCTGAAGAAAAGCTTGAACGAAAGAATTTGCGATGAGCTGAAATGTTTGAGCATTTTAAAAAATTTAGAGATCCAAATTTAGCGAAACATGTCGTAGAGAAAATCTGTGAAATTGCCCCTAGACGTGATGTTGTAAAAATATGCCACGTCTGTGGCACTCACGAGTGGACAATAACCCATTTCGGTCTGAGAAGCCTCCTACCCCAAAATGTTGAAGTTATAGCCGGTCCGGGATGTCCAGTGTGCATAACGCCAGCCTCTGAAATAGATGAGGCTGTGCAACTTGCCCTAAAAGGAGTTGCTGTCGCATGTTTTGGGGATGCCCTCCGTGTGCCCGGTTCTGAAAAATCGCTGTTAAATGCTAAAGCTGAGGGCGCCGATGTCAGAGTTGTCTACAGTGCATTAGACGCCGTAAGAATAGCTGAAAAAGAGCCGGGCAAAGAGTTCTCTTTCTTCGCCATAGGCTTTGAAACAACAGCGCCATCAACAGCCGTAGAAATCCTAAAAAAGCCACCAAAAAATCTAAGCTTTCTAGTTTCCCATCGTTTGATCCCGCCAGCAATGGAACTTCTCCTCGGAATAGGCGACCTTCACATAGACGGTTTCATTGCCCCTGGACATGTAAGCACTATTATAGGCTTAAAAGCCTATGAAATATTTCCAAAAGCTTACCGCATGCCCACAGTGGTGGCGGGCTTTGAACCATTAGATGTTCTGCTCGCCATTTACATGGTTCTTAAACAATTGAAAGAGGGAAGGCCGCGCTTAGAAAACGAGTATACTCGCGCGGTAACATATGAGGGAAACGTGAAAGCCCAGCAAATTATGAACGAAGTCTTTGAGGTTGTTGGAGGAAATTGGCGGGGTCTCGGAAGGCTTCCCAACTCAGCCTTAAAGCTGCAAGATAAATACATTGGTTATGATGCACGAGAAAATTTCAATGTTATGGTTAGGCATGGCGCGGACATATTGCCCGGCTGCCAGTGCCATTTGGTAATAATTGGCAAGATAAAACCGACAGAATGCCCATTATTTATGAAAGCTTGTACTCCTCAAAATCCAATTGGCGCTTGTATGGTAAGTATAGAAGGAACCTGCCGCATATGGGCGCACGTCTACAATCTTTAGGGACGACGTGACAAGAATTAAATATTATAAAGGCATAGTTAAGGTAAAGCTGAAGGAGGATAAAGGACGAGGTGAAGAAAATGTCTGAAAAATCCTATGAAAAAGATATAGCCGAATTAAAGGAGAGGGTAATACGTCTAGAAATTCAGTTGGCAGAGCTTAACAAACGTGTTGAATCGCTCAGCAACTATTCCCGCCAGTTATTTGAATACCTCTCAAGAAAATAAAGATGAAATAAGATAAAAAGGGGACCCCCTATACCGGCGGGGGTGGTGGTGGGGCCTCAACACGAGCTTCAGGCTTCCATATCAAACCAAGTATGCCTCCGATTAAAGCCAAGATGAAACCTATGTAGAACCCGCTTGCAGTGAATAGGCTTAGAATGGAAAATATTAAAACCATAATGGATCCTTTTCTAACCTTGTCTTTTTCTCCAGAATTAATCATTAAAGCACCGACTAGTACAAGTATGCCGAAGACCAGCCCTACTATGCAGATGATGAGAAACATTAAGAAAAAGGCGCCTATAGCACCACTAACACCCTCCATGCCAGGAACCATGCCAGCAAACTGGCCGATAAATCCGCCGACCATGCTTAGAAAAATGGCATAGACCAAGACGAGCACAGACTGTATGATTATCAATATGGCCCCAACTAGAGATAGCGCAAAAGCCACTGTAGGTTTTTCTCCCAAGATTTTCACCAAACTATAGGTTCAGGCTACTTGTATATTAAATTAACTACTTACATGCAAAACTGTACTTTCCCTTGTTTCAATTATAGGTCAACTATTAAAAGCCCATAGTTGCAGCATTGTTGATTAACAAAAGTGTCGGCATGAACACATAAGTTTTATAAAGATTATAAAGCAGAATAAAACGCAAAGAGGAGAATAATATGGCTATCATGCAAGGAGAATGGCTATTGTTTGGTGGAGCTTGCCTAATACCGTTAATTTGGTTTATTGTTGCGATAATATTGTGCATATGGGTTTACAAGGATGCAGAATCGCGGGGAATGAATGGCGCCTTATGGCTCATTATTGTGCTTCTTGCCGGTTTGCTGGGGCTTATAATATACTTAATTGTTAGGAAAGAGGAAAAACCGAGTCGACCTGCACCACCGCCGCCACCACCATAAAAACGGCTTCAACAATTTTACGGATGGCGTGTTCAAATGTCATGGGTAGAGGAAATAATCAATTTCTTCAACTTTATTGGAGGTTTGGTCTGCCACCAGAAGCCAGAAAGAACTTTGGTGGTGGGCGGTTACCCTCTCCCGGTGTGTGCAAGAGATACGGGTGCGTATATTGGACTTGATATGGGTTATATAACGCTACTATTTCTCAGAAATAAGGATGCAAGTGGTCCCCCTAACTTACTTTTAACACTGGTTATGTCAGCACCCTTATATGTGGACTCTTTTGGACAGTTTTTCAGATTTTGGACCAGTAACAACGATTTAAGACTTTTTACGGGAATCCTTTTTGGGATGTCCCTTGCACCATTTCTGGTCTACACACTTTCGCTTTTCTTTTTTAAAGGCAAAATTCCATTGTTGAGAAGGATTCAGCCAAAAAATGCGGATTTAAATGCAAAGGATTCATGGTTTAATACTAAAGCTATAGGAGCAAACATGCTTATTTCAATTCTTTTATTCACTGGTATTAAATTAATTGCAAGCAGCGGATTCTACTTATTCTACTGGCTGCTAAGCATACCTATAATTTCAGGAGTGGTTTGGCATTTCTTTATTCTTTTGCCCCTCTTAGTGGCAATAACGCTAGTGCATTACTTTAGAAATAGGCTTAGTATAAAAATGCGAAATTATCATGGCCAGAAATAGTTTAGCAGATTCTTGGAACAGGGTCACCGAGGGGTCTAGCTATTATCCTTTTGCCACCTACTACTGTTTGCATCGCCACTCCGTCAAATTCTTTTGTGGCTTCGCCTATAATCTCGGCGTCTCTGCCTTCTTCCGTGGTTTTCAAGAATTGTAAAACTTCTTCGGCTTTCTCTCTTAACACTCCCATGATTATTTTGCCTTCGTTTCCAACTTCAAGCGGGTCTAATCCTAGCATCTCGCATGCTGCCCTCACATTCTCTCTTATTGGGATTTTGTCTTCGTGGATTAGTATGCCCACTTTTGATTTTTCGCTGAACTCGTTTAGGGCGTCTGCCAATCCGCCGCGGGTTGGGTCTTTAATGGCGACTATGCCGCCAGCCTCGCCTAACAAACGCTGAATAAGGCGGTTTAAGGGTTTAACATCGGACTTTATTTCGCTTCCAAAGCTCAAACCTTCTTGGGCAGATAAAATCGCTAAGCCATGGTCGCCTATTGTGCCGGACAATATTATTTTGTCTCCGGGTTTTAGGTTTGAATCGAGAATCCAACGCGCTTCAAAATCGCCCCTAAAGCGTTTAACAACAGCCAAATTTTTTTCTAAGGCTTCTGTTCTTCTGCCAATTCCAGAAACGTTTACAACGCAGCCACCTAGGCTTCCCTTTTCCACGACCTTTGTGTCACCCGTAACAATGCTCACGTTTGCCTCTCGGCATGTCTGCTGCATGCTTACAAGAATCTTTTCAAAATCTGTTAGAGACAAGCCTTCTTCTAGGATAAAGCCGCACGCCAAAGCATGTGGTTCAGCTCCTAAAGCAGCAATATCATTGACAGTGCCGGAAACAGCCAAACGTCCAATGTCCCCACCTGGGAAAAAGATTGGCTTAACAGCGTGGGAGTCGCTTTTCAAAACAATGTCGCCGATGGCTGCGGCGTCGTCTAAAGCCTCGAGGGGCACTTCAAAACTTGTGTTTTCAGCACCGCCAAAGTATTTTAGAACATATTTTTTAACGAGGTCGTGCATAACTGTTCCGCCGGCGCCATGCAACATCGTGATGTACTCGCTGTTCTTCATCGAGGTTCACCATCTTTGTGTCAATAAGGTCTTAGGTTGGACATAAATGCATCGAGGGATTTGCGGAGCCTTGTTGGGCGCGGCGCTTACGGGCTCGATTCACTAAATTGCGGAAGAGAGTCGTGTTTTGTTGGTGTTAGGCGAACTTCAAAATGTAATGGTTTATGGAAAACCATATAAACCGCCATGTAGCTGTTCAATTGCACAGTTGGAGAGTCTATCGAGTGCCAAAATGGGGATACTCCATACCAGAAGAGGCATTAGATCCCGAGAAAACGGTTAAGGCAAGTGGACGTGAGGTTAGGGTGTCCCATAAATCCGCCTGCGAAGTATGCAGTGCAATAAAGGACATGATGCTCACAGAAGCCAAAAAGTTTCTAAGAGATGTTATAACCAAAAAGAAGGCTGTCCCATTCACAAGATTTAAAAAGAAGGCTGCCCACCGCCACGGACTGGAAAAGGCTTATGCTGGCAGATATCCGGTGAAAGCGGCAAAGCAGATTCTGAAAATCCTTCAAGGCGCGGAAGCCAACGCTGAAAACAAGGGATTAGACACGGAAAGACTCAAAATAATTCACGCCTCAGCCTATCCTGGAATGAAGATTAAGCGTTATATGCCGAGGGCTTCTGGAAGAGCCACGCCGAAATTTGAAACTCTAACCCATATTGAACTAGCCTTAGAAGAGCAGCCTGAGGCAGTCACGGAGGAAGCCTAAATGGCTGTTGTAAAACATTTTATCTTAAAGTCTAGGAAAAGAACGGAAATCGATGAGTTTCTGCAGAAAAAACTTGAAAAGGCTGGTTATGGTGGGGTAAACGTCTCAGAGACCCCGCTTGGGACTCACGTAGTTATTTACGCTATGCGCCCCGGACTTGTGATAGGGCGAAGTGGTGAAACCATAAGGGAACTTGCGAAGATATTGGAAGAGAGATTCAATGTTTCAAATCCGCAAATTTCAGTCTCTGAAATTGAAGTTCCGGAGCTGAATCCGTACATCGTCGCTACGCGTGTAGCCTCTGCCTTGCAACGGGGCGTGCACTTTAGGCGCGCGGGCTTCTGGGCTTTAAATCAGGTTATAGAGGCTGGAGCTTTAGGAGCGGAGATAATTATTAGCGGGAAACTGCGAACAGAAAGAGCCAGATATGAGAAATTTAGGAGTGGCTACTTGCCCAAATGTGGAGACCCGGCTTTAAAGTATATGCGTAAAGCCGAAGTGCATGTTCAGCTTAAACCTGGTATTTTCGGCGTCAAGGTTAGGATAATGCCTCCGGACGCCAAGTTTCCGGACAAAATCCAGATAGTTGAAGCTCCACCAGCAGAGGAAAAGCTCGGAGAGACCGTTGAAGAGGTTCCAGAAGAGACCGAAAGGACAAGCGAAGAGGGAGAAGAGGAGGCAACTTAGTAGATGCCAATAATTAGGGTTAAGGAGATAAGGGAGATGTCTTCTGAAGAGCGGCTTAAAAAGCTCAACGAGTTTAGGACAGAACTCCTTAGACTAAAGACTATGGTGAAAGCTGGCGGCACCGTAGAAAATCCTGCAAGGATTAAAGAGTTGCGGAGGGCAATTGCTAGAATATTGACAATAGAAAACGAGCAAAAGCTGGAGGCTAAAACAGTAGAAGGCAAGGAGAGGATGAGCAAATGAAGGTGACGTCGGACATAATACGCTACGCGTTTATTGGAGCAGAGGCGAAAGTAACCAGGAGCACTAATCATGGTTATGTTGGGTTACGCGGCAAGATAATTGACGAGACACGTAACACGTTTACCATACTCCATAACGGTGAAAGAAAAATTGTTGTAAAAGAGTCTTCTATTTTTTGTTTCAAGTTTTCCGATGGAACCGTTGTTGAAATTGATGGTAAGCTTCTTGTTGGAAGACCCGAAGACCGCCTTAAAAAACGCGTTAGGAGGCTTTGGTAATGGCAATAACTCTTAAAAAGCCTAAGAAAACATGCAATGATCGGAACTGCCCATTCCATGGGAGTCTTCCAATAAGAGGCCGCATATTAGAAGGCGTGGTTGTAAGCGCGAAAATGGATAAAACCGTGATAGTGCGCCACGACTATCTGAAATATGTTTCAAAGTTCATGCGATATGAAAGGCGACGCAGTCGCATACCTTCTCATAACCCGCCATGTATAGATGCAAAAGAAGGCGACCGTGTTGTAATAGCTGAATGTCGACCAATAAGTAAGACCGTCTCCTTTGTGGTTGTAGAGAAGAAGGAGGAGGCGAAATAGGAATGGCAGCGAAGGCAAAAACAAGAGGCTTGGTTGCGAAGGGAGTAATTGGTCAAAGGCCAAAAATCTCTAGGGGGCTGCCAGCCGGCTCCATTCTGAGGTGTGCAGACAACACCGGGGCCCGAGAACTGCGCCTAATACAAGTTATGGGTTATAAGGGTAGGCTTAGGCGTGTGCCTTCCGCTGCTGTCGGTGACCGCATAACTGTTTCGGTTAGGCATGGCACGCCAGACATGCGAAAGAAAATCTTTCAAGCAGTTGTTGTCAGGCAAAGAATGCCCTTCAGAAGGGCTGACGGCATCTGGGTTCAATTTGAAGACAACGCGGCAGTTATAATAACCCCAGAAGGCGAAATGAAGGGCTCTGAAATTCGCGGGCCGGTGGCGAAGGAGGCAGCTGAAAGGTGGCCAAGAATAGCAAGCGCTGCCAGCATCATAATATAGCGTGGTGAGATTTGTATGCAGACAATAACCCAAACATCAAAGCCTTCAAAACAAAGGAAAATGCTGTTCCAAGCCCCGGACCACGTACGCTATAAGCATTTTGCCGCCATCTTGGCGCCCGAGCTAAGAAAGTCTTATGGAACTAGAAGCCTTCCGGTGAGGAGCGGCGACACCGTTCGCGTATTGAGAGGAGACCATAAAGGGTTTGAGGGGAAAGTTGCCCGTGTTGACAGAAGAAAGTTCAGGATTTACGTTGAAGGCTTAACTCGAGAAAAGGTTGACGGCTCAACAGTCTTTGTTCCAATCCACCCATCGAAGGTTATGATAACAAAGCTTAACGTAGACGACAAGTGGCGAAAGAAAATTCTGGAAAGGCGGAAGAAAGCCAAAGAAGTTGCGGAAAAAATGGTTGAGAAACCCCCAGAGGAAGTAGTGAAGGTTGTTGAAGAAAAACTAGCTGAGGAAAAGCCTCCAGCCGTAGAAGAGCTACCATCCAAAGAGAAGAAGCCAGTGAGGAGAAAAAGAGCCGCAAAGAAGCCGAAGGAAAAAGTAGAAGAAAAAATGGAGGAAGAAGCGCCGGAGAAGAAGAAAGGGGCTGTAAGAAGGCGCAAAAAAGAGGAGGGGTCTGAGCTTGGGTAGGAAAGGCGGCTCAACAACCCTTAAACGCAAGCCAGCACCAAGAATCTGGCCGATACATAGGAAAGAGTTCGTTTGGGTTGTAAAACCAACCTCTGGTCCCCATTCTTTGAAGAGTTGTCTACCTATAACATTGCTTTTGCGTGACATCTTGGGAGTTGCAAAAACAAGGAAGGAAGCAGAAATAATAACTGCGCAAGGGAAAGTTTACGTTGACGGGAGAGTTAGGCGAGACGACAAGTTTCCAACGGGACTTATGGATGTAGTCTCGCTTCTTGACATGAATAAATACTTCCGCATTTTACCGTCACATAAGGGTTTAATCCTCCATCCAGTAAGCAGAGAGGAAGCCAACTTCAAGCTTTGCAGAATAGAGAGCAAGACGGTGGTGAAGAACGGGCATGTACAGCTGAATCTTCACGATGGCTCAAATATTCTCGTTAAGGTTGCTGACCCGAAGAATCCGCAAGAAGATGTTTACAGCAGCTTTGACACTATTAAGATTAGTCTTCCGGATAGGCAAATTCTCGAACACATTAAGATGAAGGAGAACGATTATGTGATAATAACCAGCGGCAAAAACATGGGAAAGCATGGCAAAATTGTAGAAATTGAGAAGGTTAAGGGTAAAAAACGCAAAGACGCCATAGTAACAGTAGAAGATGAGAAGGGCAACCGCTACCAGACAGTAATGGAGTTCGTTTTTGCAATAGGCGAGACAAAACCGCTGATATCCTTGCCGGAGGCTCAATAGAATGTCTGAAGATAAAATCCGAAAAAAGTGGGAAGAAAATCCAATGCTTAAGCCGAGAATAGACAAAGTTGTTGTCAACATAAGTGTTGGAAAATCCGGAGAGCCTCTGGAAAAAGCCTCAAAGGTGCTGAAGGATTTAACCGGACAGGCACCGTGCAAAAGGAAGGCAAAGAAAACCATTAGGGATTTTGGAATAAGAAGGGGCGAACCAATGGCTTGTATTGTCACGCTTAGAAAGCAGAAAGCCATAGAATTCTTGAAAAAGGTCTTGCATGTAATTGATTACAAGATTCCGAAGAGCTGTTTTGATAATTGCGGAAATTTTGCCTTTGGAATAAAAGAGCATATAGAGATTCCTGGAGTCAAATACGATCCTGAAATAGGAATATTTGGTATGGACGTGTGCGTGACGCTAAGCCGGCCAGGATGGCGCGTTAAAAATAGACGTAGAAGTAAAGCGAAAGTAGGTTCAAGCCACGTCTTAACACCAGAGGAGGCTATGGTTTTTGTCAAAGATGCTTTGGGGGTTGAAATAGTCTAATTTGGCTATGAGAGGGAGTTTTATGGGTAAAAAGAAGCTTAAAAGGGAAAGAAAATATGGCAAGGGTGCCAGACCATGCGTCAGATGCGGCTCATACGGACCTGTTATTCGGCGTTATAATTTATATTTATGTAGGCATTGTTTTAGGGAAGTAGCCAAAAAACTTGGGTTCCAAAAATATGAATGATGAGGAAAGCATGATGGATGTGCTGTCAAACGGCTTAACAACAATTCTGAACAACGAGATGCGCAACAAACTCGAATGTGTTGTTAGCCCAGCCTCTAAACTTTTAGGCAAGGTTTTAAGGGTTATGCAGTTAAACGGGTACATAGGCGAATTCGAATTCATAGACGATGGGCGCTCCGGAAAGTTCAAAGTCCAACTTTTGGGCAGAATAAACAAGTGTGGCGCCATAAGACCACGCTTCGCCGTTAAAGTTGATGAAATTGAAGACTGGGAGAGGAAGTTTCTACCATCAAGAGAGGTGGGGCTTCTAATAATCTCAACTTCGAGAGGGGTATTGTCCCATAGAGAGGCTAAAGAAAGGAGCGTTGGAGGCAGACTCTTAGCCTACGTCTACTAGGGGGTTTTTGACAAATGCGGGCTGTGGAGGTCTCAAAGGTCGTTCAAATTCCAGACGACGTGGAAGTAACCCTCGAAGGCAAAAAAGTGACGGTTAAAGGTGCCAAGGGAACCCTAACCAGAGACTTCTCATCCGCCCCAATCTTAATGGAGCTTCAAGGCAAAAGCCTTCATATTTGGGCTAATTGGCCTCGCAAAAAAGAGAGCGCCCTAGTTGGCACAATTCATGCGCATATTAATAACATGATTACTGGAGTTAGGAAAGGTTTCACATACAAGCTGAAGGTGGTTTTCTCCCACTTTCCAATCTCCGTTAAAGTTCAAGACAAAATGGTGTTAATTGAAAACTTCACTGGTGAAAGAAACCCGAGGAAAGCAAAAATTGTCGGCAACGCCAAGGTGAAGGTCTCCGGCGACGACGTAATTGTTCAAGGGATAAACCTTGAAGAAGTAAGCCAAACAGCCGCAAACATAGAACAAGCCACAAAAGTGCGGAGGAAAGATCCCCGAGTCTTCTTGGACGGCATATACCTATACGAGAAAGGCGAGGGAATGGAAGCGTGAAAGAGCAGAACACCGCTGTTGTAAAGAAAGCCTTAAAGATAAGGGCGAGGCTAAAAAAGAAAAAGCCCGACTTTGTGCGACAGGAAAGCTGGCGTTACGACCGGCTAAAGGAGAACTGGCGCAAACCAAAAGGCATAGACAACAAAATGCGGAGAAAAATCAAGGGATGGCCTCAAACAGTAAACGTTGGATATAGAGGACCAAAAGCAGCTAGGGGACTCCATCCGTCCGGCTATGAAGAGGTTTTAGTGCATAATATTTATGAGCTAAAGAAAGTGAATCCTAAAACCCAAGCTGTACGGATCGCCCACACCGTTGGCAGAAAAACTAGACTGCAAATTCTTGCAGAGGCGAGAAAGAAGAAAATAACAGTCTTAAATGTGGGAGTTAGGGAAGAGGAAAAGAAGGCGGAAGCGGAGAAAGAAGAAACTGAAGAAGAGAAAAAAGCTGAAAAAGAGGCAACGGAGGAAAAAGAAAAAGAGAAGACGGTTAAAGAGGAGAAGCCGAAGCCCAAACGGAAAAGAGTAGAGAAAAGCAGGGGAGGAAAGGAAGAACGGTGACAATTCTGAAAAGTCAGAGGCGACTGGCAGCCCAAATATTGAAGGTTGGTCAAGAAAGGGTTTGGATAGACCCTAATAGGATTGAGGATGTTGAAGCCGCCATAACCCGCGAGGAGATTAGGAAACTCATTCACGAAGGTGTAATTAAGCCCTTAAGAGAGAAGGGTGTCAGCCGGGCAAGAGCAAGAATAATCCACCAAAAGAAAAAGAAGGGCTTGAGGCGGGGACCCGGAAGCAAAAGTAGTGCAGAAAAAGCTAAAATTTCTAAAAAGGAGGCTTGGATGCGCAAGGTTCGTGCATTAAGGAAGAGGCTTCACGAGCTAAAGGCTAACAAAACAATCACTGAAAACACGTACAGAAAGCTTTACACGATGGTTAAAAGTGGGCGGTTCACATCTGTCGCTGACATGGAGAGATTTCTAAAGGCTCATGACCTTTGGAGGAAACGCTGATGGCGCAAGGTTCCAGTTATAGTGTACCGTACCGCCGAAGAAGAGAAGGCAAAACAGATTATCATAAAAGAAAAGCCTTAATCCTTTCCGGAAAGCCTAGGCTTGTAGTTCGCGGCACGCTCCAAAACTTTATTGTCCAAGTAGTGGCTGCCAAACCCCGAGGCGACGAAGTTTTGGTTTCAGCTCACAGTAGAGAACTCCTAAAAAATTATGGTTGGAAAACTCCTAGGGGAAATCTCCCAACAGCTTATTTAACAGGGCTTTTATGTGGGTTAAAAGCCAAAACAAAAGGCATAGAAGAGGCTGTTCTTGATGTTGGATTGCATTCTCCAACGAAGGGCGCAAGGGTTTTTGCAGCTCTTAAAGGCGTTTTAGACGCTGGTTTGAGTGTTCCATATGGGGAGGAAAAGTTGCCAGACGAGAAGAGAATTCAAGGTGCGCACATAGCCCAGTATGCGAAAACGCTTTCAGCAGATACTGAGAGGTATAGGGCAGTGTTCTCAAAATATCTTGACAATAAGGTTCCTCCCGAAAGTCTTCTTGAACATTTTGCAGAGGTTAGGAAGTCTGTAGTTGCCTCTTTTAAGAATGGAGGTAAAAGCCGTGGCAGTGGATAGAGCTAAAAGTTTAGAGGAGTGGGTTCCTAAAACCCGTCTTGGAAAGCTGATTCAGGAGGGTAAAGTAACCTCTATTGAAGAGGTTTTTATGGAAGGCTTACCCATACGGGAACCCCAAATTGTTGATGCTTTGCTTCCAGACCTTCAGGAAGAGGTTATAAACATTAATCTTGTGCAGAAGCAGACAGACGCCGGTGAGAAGTCTAGGTTTAAGGCGATAGTTGCTGTTGGAAATAGGGATGGCTACATTGGGCTTGGGGCTGGAAAGGCAAGCCAAGTGCGAACTGCAATAGAGAAGGCAGCTGCAGATGCCAGATTAAAACTTGTTCCAATAAGGCGAGGGTGTGGCAGCTGGGAATGTGGATGTGGAAAACCCCACTCTGTTCCATTCCAGGTTGAGGGCAGATGCGGCGGCGTAAAAATCGTCATCGTTCCAGGACCGAGAGGCTTAGGCTTGGTTGCCAGCGAAGTTGCAAAAGTGATTCTTGGACTTGCAGGGATAAAAGATTGTTGGACAAGGAGCTACGGCTCAACACGAACTGTTCCTTCCTTCGCGTATGCAGTTTTTGATGCTTTGAAGAGGACCTACAGCCTAATAACGCCAATGGATTGGGTGAAATAGCTTGCCAGAAGAGACCAAAAGCCGAAAATGTATTACAGCCATTCGCGTCCGCGGAATTATAAGCGCGCCCCTACAGGTTAGGGAAACCCTAAAAATGTTAAACTTGAAAAGGAACAACTATGCAGTTTTGATTGATAATAGACCCTCCTTTCTTGGAATGTTAAAAACAGCTCAAAGCTTTGTCACTTGGGGTGAAATTTCAAAAGAGACCTTGAGGGCGCTGTTAAAGAAGAGGGGTAAACTTATTGGAAACAAAAAGTTGACGGATGATTATGCAAAAAAGCTTGGTTACGCCTCTTTGGAGGAGCTTGCAGAAGCAATATATAACTGTAAAGTTGAGTACTGGAAGCTTCCGAGCATACAGCCATATTTTAGGTTGCACCCGCCAACGAAGGGTTTCAAGGGTAAGACAAAGAAGGGCTATGGCATGGGCGGCGAGCTTGGATACCGCGGCGAAAAAATAAATGAGCTTTTAGAGAGAATGATTTAAAGGCTCTCTTATGTTGTGGCGATACCTTTTATAACTTGTTTGAAGATGCGTTTGTGTCAAAGGGAGGAGAGACCAGCGTGAGATGGCGAAGAAGCGAGAAACTTCCCAAATGGTTTAGAACCGCTAAAAGACTGAGCAGAACCGAAGATAAAGCTTTAAAGTTTGAAAATTTGAGAATTGCAAAACAGCATTCTCATAGGTATAAAGGTTTAAAGACTTTTAAAGTTAAAAGTTGGAAAGAGCCCGAGCCGTTGGTGGATGTTTTTAGGGAAAAGGACAAAATAGTTGTTGTCGCCGAGCTTAAGGGCTTTAAGAAAGAAAACATAAAGATTCAAGCCAAAAAACAGCAGCTAACCCTGGCGGCGAGGGCTCAGGGGCGCAGATACTATAAAAGTTTAAATCTTCCAGAGGCTGTGATTCCAGAGGCAGTCCGCATAACATATAAGAATGGAGTCCTCGAAATACAGTTAAAGAAAGCCCTAGAAGAGAAACCACTAAACAAGGTTGCTGGTTAAGGATGCCCCATAGACTTAGGAAAATCCGCAAAAAACGCGGTTCAAGAACATGCGGCTACGGAAGAGTAGGACAGCATAGAAAATCAGGCTCCAAGGGATACCGCAGAGCCGGACGCCACAAGCACGGTTGGACATACGTCATAAAATACGAGCCAGAATACTTCGGAAAAAAGGGTTTCACCTCGCCTAAAAGTTTAAAACAAAAAAATAAAGTCATAAACGTTGGGGAGCTCGAAGAAATAGCCGAAAAATGCGGAGGAAGAACTGATGAAGGAAAAATCTTCATAGACTTGAATGGTTTAGGCTACACGAAGCTTCTTGGCTCTGGAAAAATAACAAAACCCCTAATCGTTAAAGTTGCCTTTTGCTCAAAATCAGCGGCTGAAAAAATAGAGGAGATTGGAGGGCAAGTTTTAGTAAAGTCTCAACAAGCTGGGGAGTAGCGGTTAACCCATGGCTGGAAGGTTTCTTAACTTCTTTAAACCCGTTGCGCGTTTCATTCCAGAGGTAAAAGCTCCAGAGCGTAGAGTGAGCTTTAATGAAAAACTCTTCTGGACAGCCATAGCCCTCATAATATACCTAGTAATGGCCAGTAATGCGTGCAGCCTTTACGGTATTCAAAGTTCAGAGGAGTTTGCACCCCTAAGGATAATTTTTGCTTCAAGCCGCGGCACTTTGATGGAGCTAGGCATAGGTCCAATCGTGACCGCTGGCTTAATTTTGCAACTTTTAGTTGGTTCCGCCATGATAGAATGTGACATGTCAAAACCTGAAGACAGAGCCTTATTCACAACAGCAAGCAAAGTTTTTGCGATAATTCTCACTGGGGTTCAAGCATCGGCTTACATAATAAGCGGAATGTACGGTAACTTGCCCGGCACAACTGCCATAATCGTTTTTCTTCAACTCTTAGCCGCCGGGCTCATAGTCCTACTCCTAGACGAGCTTATCCAGAAAGGTTGGGGGTTCGGTAGTGGGATCAGCCTCTTCATAATGGCAGGTGTTGCACAGCAAATATTTCTTCAATGCTTCGATATTAGTGGAGCTGTTGATGAATACTACAATCACGGAATTTTTCCAGCGTTAGCAGGTGCCATAATTAATGGAAAACCAATTACAGGATTATGGTTAAGAGGCAATCTTCCGTCCTTAACAGGGTTCATAGCAACAATAGCCGCTTTCCTTGTGATAATTTATATGGAAGGTGTTAGAGTGGAGTTGCCGCTTTCTTACGCTGGCTACCGCGGTTTTAGGAGTCGCTACCCGATAAAGCTGCTGTACGTTTCAAATCTCCCAGTGATTTTTGCATCTGCGCTTTTTGCCAACATATACTTCTTCTCATATCTACTATGGAGCCAACCATGGGGTAAAGACAACGTTTGGATTAAACTTTTAGGAGATTATAAGTATGACTATAACGCTCGACAGAATGTGCCTGTCGGAGGCCTTGTTTATTTTGTAACTTCTCCAGGCAACCTTACCAACGTGATGAATGAGCCTTTAAGAGCCATTGGATATTTAGCAATTCTCATAGTTTTCTGTGTAATCTTTTCGCTTACTTGGCTTGAAGTTGGCGGTTTAGGGCCTTCAACAGTGGCGAAGCAGCTTGTAGATTCTGGCATGCAGATTCCGGGTTATAGACGTTCAGGTAAGGCTGTTGAGCAGATTCTTAAACGCTACATTCCAGCAGTCACTGTTTTGGGCGGAATTATAGTTGGATTAATCGCTGGTTTATCAGATTTCTTTGGAGTTTTCGGCTCCGGTATAGGGATTTTGCTTTCTGTAGGCATAGTTTACCAGTACTATGAAATTTTGGTGCGTGAAAGAGCAGCCGAAATGTACCCCGCCTTCAGAAGAATATTTGGAGAGTGAGTTTAAAGCATGTCCTTTCTCCCGACAAGTCCACCTTGGTCGACACTTTTCATTTTCCTACTTGCCGCTGCTATATCTTTTCTTATAACTCTGGCAAATCGTCTCACAACAAACCCGGAAAAGACAAGGGCTTGGAGAAAAGAAATTGCCGAATGGAATCAACAGTTTAATAAGGCTAGGAAAAGCGGGGATAAGAAACAACTGGAGAAGCTTATGAAAAAACAGCAGTACATACTTCAGCTTCAAGCAAAAATGTCATGGCAGTCAATGAAAGTGTCCTTCTTATTCTTCGTCCCATTAATGATAATTTGGTCATTTCTGGGAAGCTTCTATACTGGTGAGAATGCCAACATTGCATACTTCCCAGGTATTGGCCCTCAGCTGTTGTTTCCGCCTTTGTTCTGGTGGTATCTTTTATGCTCCTTTTTCTTTAGTACGATATTTTCCCATTTATTAGGTATTTCAAGTGTGGAGTGATGTAGCATGCCCAGACCATCTCAACGTGCACGCAGCCGGAAACGTGTTTTCAGGACTCTGCCTGGAGGACGCACAAGCATGCATCTTAAACGCGAAGTTCCAAGAGGTGACAGTTGCGCCAGTTGCGGCAAACCTTTAGCCGGAATTCCCCATCTTCTCCCCCATGAGGCGACGAAGCTTAACAGGACGAAGAGGAGAATTTCAAGAATTTATGGTGGGCATCTCTGCCACAACTGCTTGAAAGTAGCCCTTAAACATGCGGCACGAACACTTAGTGTTGTATGAGGTTCTTGGCATGGCGAAAGAACCATTGATTATCTGCGTTTGTGGGATGGCTGGAAGCGGAAAAAGCACTTTAGCAAAAAAACTGGCCGAAAAGTACGGACTTAAATATTATTCTGGCGGTGATGCCCTAAAAGCTTTGGCTTTAGAGAGAGGTCATAAGCCAGCGGGGCACGGTTGGTGGGAAAGCAAAGAAGGCTTATCATTCCTAGAGAAAAGGAAGAAAAACCCCCAATTTGACAAGGCTGTTGACCAGAAACTCTTGGAAATTGCAAAACAGGGAAACGTAATTCTAGACAGTTGGACAATGCCGTGGCTTCTCGAAGGCGGGTTCAAAATATGGCTTGAAGCATCGCCAAGAAAAAGGGCGGAAAGAGTAGCAAAAAGAGACAACATGACCGTGAAAGAGGCATTAAACGCCTTGAGAAAGAAGGAGGAGAAGACAAAATCAATCTATGAGAAGCTTTACGGCTTCAAATTAGGCGAAGATTTCACCCCATTCCACATGATATTGGACACCGATAATTTATCAGCTGAAGAAGTTTTTCAAGCCCTAAGTTTAGTTTTAGACAAGCTAGTTTTTGGTAAACAGAACTTCGCGTAAATTTTTTAAAGCATTAGAGAAACTTCTATAATATTCCTTTAAAATAAAATCCACATCTGAATCTAAAACCAATGCGGAGATTGGAGAACTTGAAAATGCTAATTTTCTGCTCCGCAATTGTTACAGCCTTAATCCTCACAATTCTTCACGGGCTTCTTCCAATGACTTGGGAAACGGCTCAAACACTGCTTACATTTAACCTTCTATTTCTGCTCATTCTCATGCCATTAAAAGGGTCTATTATGAGAAAAATAGCAATACTTTTGTTAGGTAATATATTAAGCTTCATTTGGAGCACCCTTTTCTATCTGCTTGTTCACTTCGCTGTTGGGCAAATGGATGGAGTGTTTAACACCTTATATGTTGTTTTGAGTCCACTGTTGAATGTTTTGTGGGTTGTAACATTTTGGTCTACAAGTCTGACCTTTTTGGCTGAACCGGGAAAAGGAAAGCGGTGAAAAACTTGATAACTGAAATTTTAGAGGTCTTGCTTTTTCTGTCGACGATCTTGATGGCGGCTTATCTTGTTCGCCATTACATCTTCACCATAACGGTTGCCAAGAAATCAAAAATAAATGGGAGGAGCCTTGTTGCAGCCGAAACCGCGGTCTTATCTTACCAACCAAAAGTGTCAATTTTGATACCTGCTCACAACGAAGAACTTGTCATTGGGCGGCTTCTCCAAAGAATGACGGAGCTGACATATCCAAAGGACAAGTTGCAAGTAGTAGTGATAGATGATGCCTCGACGGATAAAACTGGAATTATAGCAGAACAGTATTCGAGGCATCACCCCTACATATTTGTTGTGAGAAGACATAGAGAGGAAGGTGGGCGTGGAAAGGCTTCCGCCCTAAACGCCGGAATGAAGTGGGCTAATGGCGAGATAATTCTGTGTTTTGACGCTGACTATTACCCGCAAAGAGACATTATAGAAAAACTTGTGAAAGAGTTTAAAGACCCAAAAGTGGGAGCAGTTCAAGGAAGGGTTGTTGTGCTAAACGAACCGCAAAACATCGTCACAAGGCTTGTTGCCCTTGAAAGGATAGGCGGATACCGCGTTGATCAAGAAGCCCGCGACAGCCTCGGCTTGATAACGCAGTTCGGCGGGACTGTTGGAGGATTTAGGCGTACCCTTTTAGAATCTCTTGGCGGATGGGACGAAAATATTCTAGCGGAGGACACTGATTTGACTTTCCGCGTTTATCTCGCTGGTTATAAGGTTAAGTATGTTAGTGATGCAGAGTGCTATGAAGAGGCTGTTGAAAATTGGCGAGCCTATTGGAGGCAGCGATACAGATGGGCTAAAGGACATATGCAATGTGCCTTCAAGCATTTGCTAAAAGTTCTGAAAAGCAAAAAGCTTGGACTTAAAGAGAAAATTGATGGCTTATTCTTGCTCGGTGTCTATTTTCTCCCCATTATTGTCCTTTTCTCATGGATAATTGGGGTGTCGCTAATGTTTCTGAAATTTTCGCGGCATTTCTCTCCATTTTGGGCAACATCCTCCATTGCCCTCTACAGTTCCATCGGAAACTTCGCTCCATTTTATGAGATTGGAGTTGGCGCCTTTCTTGATGGCAGAAAGAGGGCACAGTGGCTTATCCCCCTACTTCTCTTCACCCTCTTTTACAATATCCCTATATGCACTAAAGCTCTTCTCGACATTTTTATTTCAAAAATTACAAGGAAAAACAATAACCATTGGGTTAAAACCGAACATTCAGGCAATGGAAACTGTTATATTATAAACTGCGCTAAAACCTTAGAAAGGTAGAGAATGGTTCCAGCTTCAGCTTTAACGTCAGTTATAATGTTGTTTTTTGGAGTTATGGCCTTCATTATTATTATGCTTTTACCAGCAATTATGGAGCTGAAAAAACCAAAGGATGCAGGTCCAAAAATATTGGAAAGCGGCGAGCAACATGGAATTAATCTGTTGGTTAACATGGAAAGCGACGTCAAATTTGATTGGACCACCATAAGGCGAGTTGCAGAGATAATTGCAATCCTTCCAAACTTGGAGCCCTAACCCCAAAATTCAGAAAGCCTCATAGACGAGACTGTTAAATTCAATAGTTAGGAAAAGGGAGGACGGGGCCACATAATGTTCTATATAGAATGCACAGTGTGCGGTGCAAAGTTTGAAGCCTATCCACCACAATACAGCTGCAAGAAATGTAGCGGCCTCCTAGAATACAGATGTGATAATGAAACGCTTAAAACCGGAACATTTGTCGGGCCTTTCACTTTTTGGCGTTACAGGAAGCTTCTGCCAAAGGTCAGAAATGTTGTCTCCATGGGGGAAGGAGGAACCCCACTTATCAAGGCGAGAAGACTTGCCAAAGGTATTGGGTTAAACAATTTATACTTTAAGGATGAGACGCGAAACCCAACGAATTCTTTTAGGGATAGATGCGCTGCCCTAATTGTTTCCAACGCTGTTGATTTGAAGTATAAGTCGGTTGCTTGCGCTACAAATGGAAACCTTGGGGCCTCCTTAGCTGCATACTGTGCAAAGTCTGGATTAACATGCCATGTTGTGGTGCCGAGAAACGTGGATATGGGAAAACTTGCCCAAATGCTGATCTATGACGCCGTAATTGAAGAGTATGGGGAAATAGTGGATGATTCACTGAAAAGGGCAGATGAGCTAGCCAAAGAAATGGGCTGGTATCAAGGGTCTGCAGAGTTTAATCCGCTATCAATAGAAGCCCTAAAAACCATTGCCTACGAAGTTTACGAGCAAATTGGCGTCCCAGACTGGTTGATTGCTTCTATGGGAAGTGGTGGGACGTTATATGCTATTTGGAAAGGGTTTAAGGAGCTTGAAATAAGAGGCGAAGTAAAATCCATCCCAAAGATGGTTGGCGTTCAAGCTGAAGGCTGTTCACCAATTGTAAACGCGTATATGCAAAATATTCATGAGCTAACTCTCAAAACTAAACCTTCAACTCACGCTCTTGCCATCCTCGTTAAAAGGCCGTGGTATGGTAAATTAGCCATCAAAGCAATCAAAGAATCTATAGGAATGGCTATATCAGTTTCAGACGAAGAAATTTTCTCTGCGGAACAGGAAATTGCAAAACTTGAGGGTGTCTTCGCTGAACCAGCAAGCGCAGCAACATACGGGGCACTTAAGAAACTTGTAAACCAACATGTAATTGGCAAAAAGGACAAGATTGTATGCTTGATAACTGGAAGCGGACTTAAAGCAACAGACATCCTCCAAATTTTAACTAAGAGAAAGAAAACGGCTATTGTTGGATTAGAGCTTAGTACAAAAGAGAAAATATTGAGGATCCTATGTGAAAATGATGCTTACGGCTATGAATTATGGAAAAAACTCGGAAAAGTGATGACGAGGGCAGCAATTTACCAACATTTAAGCGAATTATCAAAAAACGGGTTGGTCTCAAGTTATGAGAAAGATGGGCGAAAATATTTCAAAATAACAAAACGTGGAATTAAAGCTATTCATGCATTCGAGGATCTAAAACTTTTGTTATAGTTTCCTATTTCATAAAGGGCATAAATTTAAAATAGTATAGCTACAGCTATACCATTACACGAGGCTTTAAAATGTCATTAAAGTCTGCGAACTTAACAAGGCAGCTAAGCATCACGGCTGTTTTCACAGCTCTTGTTTGCATAGCAACAATAAGCTTCACTGTTTATGTGCCAAGCACAAAAGGCTATTTTAACATAGGGGAAACAATGGTTTACACTGCAGCCTTACTTTTCGGGCCTTTTGTAGGAGCTTTTGCTGGTGGTGTTGGTTCTATGCTCGCGGATGTTTTCTTAGGTTATTACTATTATGCACCAGCAACTTTAGTAATTAAAGCCTCGGAAGGTCTCCTTGTTGGTTTTATCAGTCGGAAAGGGCAAGTTTTTGCTAGGTCCTATGTCAAGCGTGAGTGGAGAATATTTACAATTGAAATAGGCATACTCGTAGGGATGCTCATCAGTCTTATTGGTTTCCTTTACTATAGCGGGCTTGTCGAACTCTATTCAGGCATAGTTTCCATAGAAAACCCAGCATCAACAGTTTTCGTCCCTGTTGAGTTTTGGTTTGGAATAGGGATTCTTACAGTCATTCTAGTAACAGTTTTAGCCTTAACATCTGAACCAGATTTCAGTTTAACAATGATTGCATGCATCTTTGGAGGGTTGCTAATGGTTTTCGGATACTTCCTCTACGAACAGCTTTTCCTTGGGGTGTTTGCTTTCGCAGAAGTTCCCATAAACATTGGACAAATGACAGTAGGCCTAATTATTGCAGCACCCATTGTGCGAATCGCGAAGCAAACCTTGCCACAACTTAAAAGCTAACCTATTAAAATATTTGCTTGAGGCATTGAAATTGAAACTGCCATTTGGAAAAGTTCCCATTGAAATACTAAAAGAGGTTATCTTTAAAAATCTTGGATTCAAACGCAGAGAGGTTATCCTTGGACCATCAGCTGGCTACGATGGCGCGGTTATAGATTTGGGCGAGGAATCTCTGGTGGCTTCAATGGACCCCATTACCGGTGCTATTGAGCGTATCGGCTGGCTTGCAGTAAATATCAATGCAAATGACATCGCCACTTTTGGTGTAGAGCCAGCTTTTTTCCTTTCATGCATATTGCTTCCAGAAGACACAGACCGAAAAACAATTGAAGTTATATGCCTTCAAATGAATGATGCTGCAAACGATTTAAAAATGGCTATTATTGGGGGGCACTGTGAAGTAACGCCCGGGCTCGCTAATCCTGTCGTTATAGGATGCGCTTTGGGAATAACAGAAAAGGGGCGTTATGTCACAGCCGGTGGAGCTAAGCCTGGGAACAAACTTATTTTAACAAAAAGTGCTGGCATAGAAGGAACAGCCATACTGGCAACTGAACGCTATGATTTGCTCCTAAGGTTAGGCGCCGACGGTAAGCTGTTAAAGTCTGCGCAGAAGTTTTTTGACAAAATAAGCGTCGTCAAAGATGGCTTAACAGCATTCAAAACCGGCGGAGTTAAGGCAATGCATGACCCCACAGAAGGCGGCGTTCTAGGGGGCATCCATGAGATGGCAGATGCCTCAAACCTCGGCGTTAAAGTCTTTGAAGAGGAAATTCCAGTGGCAAAAGAAACGGCGGAAATTTGCAGGCTTTTAGGGATAGACCCATTGCAGCTGATAAGTTCTGGAGCTATGCTTATTGCAGCAAAACAGGAATACATGGAACTTATCATCGAGAAATTAAGGAAGGAGAAGATTGAAGCGTCCGTAATTGGCGAGTTTTTGAGCGATTCGAAAAAACGGGTAATGGTTCGCCAAGATAAACGTGAAACAAACCTTCTGCGTCCGGGATGCGACCACTTATGGTTGGCATTAACAAGTCAAAAAGGAGTAAAGTAAATATGCCTATACCTTTTGAAATATGAATTTCGCTGAAGGATGAAAATGTTTCAAAACCTAAATATGGAAAGAGTTTTTATAACCGGGGGCGCCGGTTTCATTGGAAGTCACCTAGTTGACAGACTATGCGAAATGGGCGAAGACGTTATTGTATTTGACAACTTAAGCTCTGGCACCGTTGAAAATGTCAAAAAATGGTTGAACATGCCTAACTTTAAATTTATACGTGGTGATTTACTATCTCTGAAAGAGATTATTAAATCCATAGAAGGATGCGACACCGTTTTTCATCTCGCTGCCAACCCAGAAGTTCGTGTTGGTTCGGAAAACCCTAAAATCCATTATGAACAAAACGTGCTTGCAACGTTTAATCTGCTTGAAGTAATCCGCAAAGTTGGGCGTGTCAAAACCCTAATTTTCACTTCTTCTTCAACGGTTTATGGAGATGCAATAGCAATACCAACTCCAGAGGATTATGCCCCACTAAAGCCCATCTCAGCTTACGGCGCTTCTAAGCTAGCTGCTGAAGCCCTCATATCAGCATACGCCAACACATACGGCTTTCAAGCCATAATATATAGACTGGCAAACATTGTAGGCCAGAGGTCGCAGCATGGAGTCATACATGATTTCATAAAAAAACTCAAAGAAAATCCGAAAAAGCTTGAGATACTTGGCGATGGCACTCAAACCAAATCCTATTTACATGTTGAAGACTGTATAGACGCCATTCTGACAGGCTTATATAAGAGCAATGAAAGGGTAGGCATATTCAATGTGGGATCTGAGGACCAAGTAGTCGTAGAGGAGATAGCAGACATTGTTTGCGCAAAGATGGGGTTAAAAAGTGTGCAATATGTTTTTACAGGCGGTGTCGATGGGGGGAGAGGCTGGAAAGGCGACGTAAGGGTCATGCTTTTAAACATTGAAAAACTTAAAAAATTAGGGTGGAAGCCAAAACTGAAAAGCCGTCAAGCAGTTGAGAGAGCGGTTTCAGAAATATTGCATGCTACACGTTAGTGTCTTTTTAAAAAGAATCTCACGCTTCGCCACTTGTCCTTAACTATTTCAATGTTGCCAGCAACGCTTCCATGAATCGAGTAAAAAATGTAACAAAGATATGCGCATCTTTCACACTCACTATATTTTTTTCTAAGGACTTCAAATCTTTCGCTTTCCCAAAGACTGGGCAATTCGAAAATTGAAGCAACCGGTTCGTGAAGATGGCAGCCGGCAACTTCA
The DNA here is from genome assembly GCA_038882655.1 of Bathyarchaeia archaeon. GTDB lineage: Archaea > Thermoproteota > Bathyarchaeia > Bathyarchaeales > Bathycorpusculaceae > JAGTQI01. The sequence goes on from JAVZNT010000003.1 coordinate 45,284, forward strand.
CCTCGATGATTTATTACAAAAAAATTCCGCAGCGCACCACATTTCCAGATTCTCTCATTACTCAGATAAAGGTGCTTAACAGCCTCCAAAACTTTTGTTGTAATCAAAATATTGTCATTCTCTCGCTTCATTTCAAGAAGTGAGTCGCAAACCTTAACCATGGCGTCTCTATCCCTTATTAAGAAAGCATCTTCCGCTTTTCCTATCTTAAAAAGTGAGTTTGAATGGTCGGGCGCGTCATAGGAATATAGGGAATACCAGACCGGTATTCCTTTGTCTAAGAAATATTTAGTGAAATCAACAATCTCGTAAAGATTTGCTTGCGAAATAGTAGGCGTCACGCTTACATTAATTCCTTCCATGTGAAGTCTTTCAACAGCTTCCATAGCTTTTTTCCACGCCCCCTTAACCCCCCTTATGCGGTCGTTTTTATCCGGGTTTAGGCTGTCTATTGAAATCGCAACAAAATTTGTGTGTCTTAACGCGCCAATGTTTTTAACCGCCAAGCTACCATTATCATAAACTGTTACAAGGAAGTAACGTGACGCATACTCAATTATTTCGTCGATGTCGGCCCTCAAGAGTGGGTTACCACCAGATATCAAAACCTCCACAACGCCAAGTTTTCGAAGGATATCCAACCCGCGTTTGACCTTTTCAGTTGATAATTCCTTGTTGTCCTGCTCCCGCCAGACATTACACCCTCTACAACGGTAATTACATTTTCTCGTAACCATCCATTGCACATGATAAGGCCTATTAGGCGCCAAAACCCGCGAAACAATGCTCAAGGCTTTTCTAATGGACATTCACCGGCACCATTTCAAACGATTCTCGGTTTTAATGCCCAGTACATCTTTTTAAAGATATAAACTGTACTTTTATGAATAACTTATTTTAGACTTTACTTTAGTATTTAGTGGTTGTTAAGACCCTGCGAACTTCGTGAATGTGAAGTCGGATTACTTATGCCACGTTGAAGGTTAAAATCATCAGCTTATACAAAAATTAAAGCTCAAAACGTTAAGGCAGCGACTTTTTAAATAGTTGATATATTCCTCCCAAGAGGAATGCCAAGGCTCTTGCGATATCTATTATTGGATAAAGGATTATTCTTCGGTATTTTTTATCTCTTCTCTTGATGGTCTGATAGCCATAAAAAGCCATAAGCCCAAAAAGTGGAAGCACAAGCGTGACTAGGAGAATTATTTGAGATGTGAAATAACCAGTTAATAGAATGTGTATTACTAATGCCAAGACTGTTAAACTCCATGTGAGAAAGCTAAGTACGCAGACCAGAAGCCATTTTGAAAATACGCTCTTAATTCCGAATTTTTTCAACATTAAACCTAAACCTCTTCCATAATTGAAATTTTGCTTCAAAAGCCCCCTTAACGTTGGTCTATGCTTATGCATCACTAAAACCTCCGGGTCCAAAACCATCTTGTATCCTTCTCTACAGATTCTTTCCACAAGTTCAACTTCGTCAAAACCATACTTAATGTCTTCATCAAACAATCCAACTTTGTTCAAGACATCACGCTTCAGTCCCATGTTGCAGCCGGCCGGATATTTTTGTGGAGGCTTAATGGAGTCTAATGTTTCTCTTCTTCTAAAAATTCTCATAACCGGGATGAAACTTTCATCAGAATATTTGGATAAAAAATTATCATAATACCTGAGAACATTTCCCCCAACGCATCCGACATGCAAATCTCGAAGGTTGTCGACCATTTTATTTAGCCAGTTCTTTGGTACAATACAATCAGCATCCGTGAAGGCAAGAATTTCTCCAGTACTATTTTTTATGCCGGTATTTCTTGCTGCATTTAATCCCGGGCGTTCCTCTAATATGAGTTTAACTGGATACTGTAAAACTATTTCCCTAGTATTATCTGTGGAATTTCCATCTACCACAATAATTTCCAGACAATTCTTTTCGTAGTTGATTTGCATGAGAGAATCCAAAAGCTCTCTTATATGTGCGGCTCCATTTTTAACAGGAACGATCAATGTAACTTTTGGGTAATATTTACTCTCTTCACGCAATGGTTGCGCCTTCATTAAATTGGTTTCCTTCTGCAGAATTGTTTTTAAATTTACCGCGTGCTTGAACAACTGTTCATTTTGAATTTTGCCAGAACTGTTAAACATATGCTTTTGCTAACCTTTTAGCCCGCTAATAGTGCTATACGTTTTGTTAAAAGTCTACCTCAAAAGATAAAAGTTAGCATAAGCTGAAGTGCAGATTTTATCTAGACTCCAGTCATGGGTAATCTCTTGAATAGCTAGAGAGAAGTGCTTTTCTGGTTAATATGTAATAGGAGCCAACAACAAGCCATACGAGAGAAAGTTTAAGGTAGCCATTTTTTTCAAATCTCCTCATTGAAACATAACCCTTCGCGTTGCGAACAAACTTGATTTTTCCATAATCCCTTAGTTTCAGGGACATGTCCACATCCTCACAGCATGCGTTTTTCTCGGTGAAACCTTCAACTTTTTCGAAAGCAGCCCTTTTAATTGCTACGGCTGTTCCCAGTTTTCCGAAACAAGGAGTTTTAGCGTTTCTAAGGATTAGATTTGATAACTCTTCTTTGCTGTATGCCAACCAAGCTTTTAACGCTCTTTCTTTAGGTAACAGGTCCCCATATGTAGCAATAACTGTTCCATCGCGCAGGTATGGCAAGACGGTGCTAATCCAGTTTGGAGAGAGAGTTATATCTGCATCCACAAAGAGAAATACGTCTCCTCGAGCCTCTCTTGCTCCAAGATTTCTTCCCACCGGGATTATGCAGTCTTGAACTATTATTCGGTCAGCATATTGCTTCGCAATATCAACAGTCTTATCTTTCGAATTTGAATCAACTACAATTATCTCCTTATTGGCATATGTTTGATTCTTTAAAGATCTTAAACAGTCTCCAACGTAATCTTCTTCGTTACGAGTTGTCACTATTATCGAGACAAGCTCTAACATTCTGTTTTCATTTTGCTTGCTCGGATAATTAAGAATTTTTATGAGCAACTTAAAAACTTGTTTCTATTTTGGGCAAAATCTGTGGGAAAACCTAAATGCATGTTCGTCTTGATTATCGAGTTGTCAGGTTGGTTGTCATGGCGGAAGAGGAAGACCCCGTTAAACTCCACAAGGATGGAAATACCCTTTACGAGCTTGGCAAATATGAAGAAGCTAAAGGAAAGTTTTTAAAAGCCTCTGAACTTTACAGGAAGGCAAATAACTTCTTTGATTCCGCCTATGCGCTTTTCAAGGCTGGTGAATGCGCTTTCATGCTGAAGGACTATGCTGGCGCGGTTGAATATTTCCTGAAGTCTGCAGAGCTCTCATTTCAAAAGGGCTTTGACAGATTCGGCGTCAGCGCTTTGGAGTATGCCAGAGACTGTTATAAGGCTTTAGACGAAAAAGAGAAAGTCTCGGAGACTGAGAAGAAGATAAAGGAAGTTAAGGCGAAGCTTGAAGAGTCCTTCTGAGAGTCCGCATCCCCCTTTTTATCGCACTTCTCTTAAATAAACAATTTTAAATTCCATCAAACCATTTTTAACATGGCAGTATTAAAGTGTGTTATTATGCCTACATCTTTTAAGGCACTGGCCGAGTTATGCGAGAAACTGGAAGGTATGAGTAGGCGTGTTCCAGCAGTAAACCTTGTAGTGGATTTCCTAAAAAGCCTTGAGCCCAGCGAGGTTGAGCCTGCGGTTTCGATGATTTTGGGGAGACCTTTTCCAACGTGGAGCCAGCAAACTATTGATGTGAGTTGGGCTACTCTAAGCGAGATTATTAGGCGCATTACTGGGGTTAAATGGAGAGTTTTTCTAGAAGCCTTCAATCAGACTGGCGATGTGGGTTCGGCGGCAAAGGTTGTTTTTGAAAGTTGCAAGGTTAAGCGGCAAGCAGTGCTTTTTGAAAAGCCTTTAACAATTTTGGAGGTTAGACGGAGTTTTGAAGCTATTGCCGAAACCGTTGGGTATGGTTCTAAGGGGAAAAGGGAACGTTTAATTGAGACCATGCTAAGTTTGGCTTCCCCTCTTGAGGCAAAATATCTGGTTAAAATATTCATTGGTGAGATGCGAACGGGTTTTTATGAGGGATTGATGGAGCAAGCAGTTTCAAGGGCTTTCCAGATACCGCTTGAAGCCGTTAAAAGGGCGGGGATGATGCTTGGGGATATTGGCACTGTGGCGGCGCTATTTAAGACTGAGGGTGGGGAGGCGCTGTCAAAGATTGATTTTCAAGTTTTTAGACCCGTAAAGCTTATGCTGGCTCAGATGGCGAATGATGTGGCTGAGGCGATTAAAGAACATGGTGGGCGAACAGCTTTTGAGCATAAGCTTGACGGCGCTCGTGTTCAAATTCACAAGCAAGGCAATAATGTGCGAATTTTCAGTCGCAGATTAACAGACGTTACCAAAAGTTTGCCAGAAATAACCGACATCGTGAAAAGGGAGATTAAAGCCTATAACGCCATTATGGAAGGCGAAGTAATATCCGTAGATGATGAAGGGCACCCAGTTCCTTTCCAACATCTTATGCGGAGATTTAAAAGAGTTCATGAAATTGAAGACGTGGCCGAAACAATCCCTGTTAAGCTTTACCTTTTCGACATTTTATATCTAGATGGTGAAAGCCTAATATCTTTGCCCTACCTTCAGCGAAGAAAAATTTTGGCTGAAAATGCTGGTGGGATACCTCTAACAAAACAGCTAATTACAAACAGCGTTGACGAGGCTGAAAAATTCCTTAAGGAGGCTATTGACTGTGGACATGAGGGACTAATGGCAAAGAGGTTAAACAGCGAATACAAACCCGGAATTCGTGGAAAACACTGGTTGAAGATAAAGCCGATCCTTGAACCGTTAGACTTAGCCATTGTTGCCGCAGAGTACGGTTATGGGCGGAGACGCGAATGGCTTTCAGATTATTATTTGGCTGCTCGCGACGCTGAAACTGGCGAATTTCTAATTGTTGGCAAAACCTTCAAGGGGTTAACAGACTCTGAAATTATCGAGATGACCAAGCGCCTAAAAGAACTGACCATAAAAGAAGAGTACCGTAGGGTCTATGTCACTCCAAAAATTGTTGTAGAAGTAGCCTACAACGAAATTCAGAAGAGCCCAAAATACAAGTGTGGCATGGCACTGCGGTTTGCACGGATAGCCCGCATAAGAGAGGACAAAACACCAGAGGAAATCGACACCATCCAGAGGGTTAGGGAAATCTATCAGAAACAGTTTTTAAAAAAGGGTAATATAAGACTGCAGAACAGCATTTAATATGCCTAATTGCCCTATAAGGAAGATTTAAAATGGCGAAAACACGAAAGCCTCGCATTCCATATGAGGAATTCTATAGCCGGCAACTCGTTATGAAAGAGCTTGGACGCGATGGACAAGAGAAGCTTGCAAGGGCAAAGGTTGCTGTTGTGGGACTTGGTGGGCTTGGCACGGTTTCCTCGCTTTATTTGGCGCTTGCTGGTGTTGGCTACATACGCCTAATAGACCAAGACACTGTGGAACCACACAACCTCCACAGACAAGTTTTGTACACGTCAAAGGATTTGCGGTATCCAAAAGCCGAGGTTTCAGCTAAGAGGCTTATGGGGATAACCCCCTTCGTTAAAGTTGAGGCAATTCCGGAGAACTTAAATGTGGACAACGCTGAAAAACTTTTGAAAAGTGTTGACTGCGTTGTTGACGGCTTAGATAACATGCGAACACGTTATCTGGTTAATCGCACTTGTATAAAGCTTAAAATTCCATATGTTTTTGGAGCCGCCATAGGAATAGAAGGTAACCTCTCAGTTTTCGTCCCACCAGAAACCCCATGCCTAGAATGTATCCTGCCAAACCTTGAAGACAGCAACCTACTAACATGCGACGTTAGAGGAGTTTTAGGCGCAACTCCAGGGATCATTGGAACAATGGAAGCCATGGAAACAATAAAACTCTTGACTGGAATAGGCACGCCATTAAAAGGTAAGCTTATGATATGCGACTTCAGCGACATGTACTTCACAACAATAGACATATACAAAAGGGAAAACTGTCCAGCGTGCCGTGGCGAAGTCACCGCCCAAAAACTAAGGGAAAAGCTTGTATGGCTATGCGGGAGAAACACTGTCAACATAAACCCAGAAAAACCAACAAGACTCAACCTTGAAAGCCTCTACACAAAAATAAGGCAAATCTTTAAAGTGCGCGTGAAATCTTCAATGGCAATAGTCTTCACATACAAAGACTATGAAGTAACACTGTTTAACGGCGGACGCATGCTAATAAAAAACATTAACAACGAAGAAAAAGCCCACAAGATCTACAGAGAAATAGCCCAAAAAATAGGATTAAACCAATAAAACCTTTATTTGCACGTTAACAAAACTCTATTTAAAAATGCCGGGGTGGCCGAACGGTTCAGGCGGCTGCCTGCAGAGCAGCTATATGTGGGTTCAACTCCCACCCCCGGCTCTGCACTGAAGCAACTCACTTAAGTTTCCTGAAGAACTTTGCTCCATTATGGTCACAAACATATTCAAAACCAGCCTCTACGAGCTCCGTTATCTTCTCATTCGAAGTTGCGACTTTACAAATGTAATCATCTTTGTGTTTCCAAAGTTTAAAATTGTGTATATTAGTGTGTTCTTAATGTTTTTGCGGTACTCTAAAGTGGTGTTCCGATGTTTAAAAGCAGCATTGATGTCGTTAAAGGGAGGCGCATTAGGAAGTCTTCTTTAAAGTCTAATCGGTTAGGGAAAGCTTTTCTAAAAGCATGCGCACTGTTTATATGGTCTGTCAGCATGCCTGAGGGCTTGAAGGTTGAGCGTTTTCTTCGTCAAGCGGAAAAAATGGAAGGAAAGTATGAGTGGCTGGAAGCTGCTGAGTCCTACAAGAAAGCGTTGAGTCTGTTGCCGCCACGCGAATTTCTTAAGGTAGGCGACGTGTACGAGCATATAAGCTATGCTTTTTATCGAGCAGCAATGCAATCTGGGAGTTTAAACGAATTTAGGAGCAGGATGAGCCAAGCTGTTGTTAATTGCGAGCGGGCAAGAGCTTCATATGCTAAGCTGAGCACTGCCAAAAGATTACCTCTGATGCTTCGTTGCGATGCCATGGTCGCATTGGCACATTATTGGCTTGGGTCTTCAGTGTCGGAAAGAAAAAAGCATGCGGATGAATGTTGGCAATTGACAATAAAAGCTCTCGAATTATTCAAGGAGTCTTCAAACGCTAGAGAATATGGCTTAACTTACAACAGGTTCACAACAAGCGTTCTTTTTGGGTTCTTTGCAGAATGGGATTATGAGACCCGAAGAAAAAAAGCTACAGAAGCTATAGAAAGCGGAGAGCAGGCAGTTAAGTTTCTTTCCACACGTGGCAATTCTCGCGAGTTAACAACAGCCCTTGTTAAGGTTGCAAGTTTTCGGGAAATGTTTGGTTTCTATTTCCTTGATTTAGAGGCGAGGAAAGAAGAGTATCAGAGAGCTTTAGACTGTTGGCTTAGAGCTAACGAGCTTTCTGAAGAAACAGCTTACCATGAATTATTGAATTCTTTTGCCATGGTGATGCTTGAAAACCCTGAATGGGAGTGGGGAACAGAAAAAACGCTTGCGAATATTAAGAAAGCGTTGAACTACAGTAAAAAAGCGAGAGATAATCTAACAATCGGGCTTGCACTCGATTGGTTGGGTTTTCATGCTCTTTTCAATGCAGAAACATGTGAAGATCCAAAACGTAGGGTTGAACTTACTAAGAAGGCCTTGCAATATGCCGAAGATGCTAAACGTAACTATTCGCGGGTTTGCTTCATCAGTCCACTTTGGGGTCCTTTGTGGGTGGAATCTCCTCTTGCTGGCTTCTATTTCGACCTTGCTGCTTGTGCAACGAATCTTAACGAAAGACGCGATTTATTAGAAAAAGCCAGAGATGCATCAATGGAGTTGCTGAATTGTGCTTATGCGTCTACGTATCCAGAAGTCATAATGTATGCACATCATGTGTTCAGCGATGTTTTATTCTCATTTGCTCATATGGAAACCAATCCTGACAAGAGGCAGCAGCTCCTAGAAGAAGCTATGACACATTCAGATGAGACTGTCAGGATAATCGAGCAGTTTATCCCCTATTACTATTGGAAACGTGGTAAGATGCAGAATTCCTTGGCAGACATCAAGTCTGAACTGTCTGATTTGTATAAAGATTTTGAAGTTAAAAAGAGTTTACTTGAGGAAGCTGTGATGGGGAAAGAAAGAACGGTGAAACTTGTTGCAAAGTATGTGAACTTCTGGGAAGGCATAGGGCCTATTCCACCATTGGTCGCCAATTTGGCAGAATGGCAATTCCAATACGGAGTCTTGCTAAGTCGCCTCGGCGAGTTCACAAAAAACATTGAATATCTGAAAAAAGCTGCCAAAACCTTTGAAGAAGCTGCAGCGTCCTTCATGAAGCTTAACCTATTCAGTTACATAGCTCAGTGCTACTGGAAAAAAGGGCAAACCTCCGATGCGTTAGAAGATTACTTGACGGCTGCAGCAGATTTTGATACAGCTTCAAAGTATTTCAGAAGAGCCTCAAAGACAATTCCTCAACTGTCACAATTCTATCAAGACTACGCTCGTTACATGCATGCATGGGCTGAGATTGAAAAAGCCAGACACAACCACAAAACACAGGATTATGAGTCAGCCCGGGAGCATTTCAAGAAAGCTTCCAAAATTCATAGGCTGTCGAAGCAATGGAGTTACCTTGCTCTAAACTATGAAGCTTGGGCAGAACTGGAAAGCGCTGAGGCTTTGAGCACAAGAGAGCAAAGTGAAAAAGCCCTCAAAACTTTCACAAATGCCATTGCAATGTTTAATGAGACGAAAAATTCTCTTCAAGCCCAGCTAAGCAGGATTAAAGATAGAGATGAAATCCAAATGGTCGCAAGCATTATTAAAGCCGCATCGTTCAGAACAAAATACTGCAGAGGAAGAATGGCCATAGAAGAAGCAAAGATTCTCGACAGAAAAGGCGACCATTATTCTAGCTCGGAAAAATACAGTTCAGCCGCAGAAAATTTTGAAAAAATAATTCAAAATATGGAATCAGAACACTATCGGAACGAACTTGAATTCATTTTAATTCTTTGCCGAGCTTGGCAAAAAATGACGAAAGCTGAAGCGGAAGTTTCCCCTTCGTTGTATATGGAGGCGTCAGAGTTGTTTGAACAAGCGAAAGAGTTTAGCGTAGACGAAAGGTCCAAAATGCTGGCGTTGGGGCATAGTCACTTCTGCAAGGCGCTTGCATCAGGAACAAAATTCGTGGACACAAGAGACAAACGCCTCTACGCTGTCACTTTACAACACCTAGAAATCGCCTCCAACTACTATCTTAAGGCAGGTTTCAAAAACGCTGTAGAGTACGGAAAAGGCATTGAACTGCTTTTCGAGGCTTATATATACATTAACACCGCTAAGAAAGAGAGAGAACCTGAGAAAAAAGTCAAACTTTTCATGATGGCTAAGAAAATTCTGGAATCTTCTGCTGAATCATTTCTGAAGGCGAGGCACTTTGAAAAAAGAGAGCAAGTGCTCAAGTTGATCGAAAAAGTGGCGGAAGAACGGACATTAGCTCTTTCTCTCACCGAGACATTGCATGCTCCAGCTATTATTACGGCTGCATCTACTTTTCCCACTCCAAGTCCAACCAACGAAAAAGCTGTAGGCTTAGAACAATTTGAACACGCCAACATACAAGCCTATTTGGTTGCACCCAGAGAAGTAGAGGTTGGAGAGACGTTTGAAGTTAGACTGGATATGACAAATGTCGGCAAAGAGCCCGGGTTGCTTGTTAGAATTGAGGACCTTGTTTCGTCTGTTCTGAAGATTTCTGGAACTATACCAAAATACAATTTTGATGAAAGCTCGATAGATGTGAAGGGCAAGCAACTTGAACCTCAGAGAATCGAATCCATCCTTCTTCAAGTCACAGCATTAGGAAGCGGCATCACGCATCTGAGTCCAAAAATAGTCTACATTGATAGCCGCGGCAACTTTAAGACGTGTCAAGCCAAACCGACCACATTAACAATTTATCCGATTGGCAAATTTCAGTTTAGAACAGTCAACGCACAAAAAGTATTTGACTATTTAGCTAAAGCCTTCTCTGACGATTATATGAGAAAGCGGATGCCATTGGAAAAGTCAGGTTGGAGAACGCTCATGCAAATTGTGAAAAATGCGCATGTATCAAAGTCAAGTATATACGGCACAGGAGTTCATCGTGGAGTAGGCATGACTGAACTGGAAAGACGAGGCGTCGTTGAAGTCAGAATCTTCCCAGAAGAAAGAGGAAGAGGCGGAAAAATCACTAAAGCACGCATAGCTTATGAGAGAGATGTGGTAAAGAGGTACATTGACCAGCAGGTTATGAAAATAAAGTAAAAATAAAGGTGAACATTCCAGCGCTAAAATGCTGTAATCTCAAAGCCCCAAGTAAATTTGCAGTTTTCAGCTTTGAATCAAGATCCTCCATTCAAATAGCCATGAAATGACCTGTTTATTATCAAAATAGGCGTTTTTTTACCTTGCATAACATGCAAAAATGCTCTACTATTTTTCCTTCTTTTAAATTAAATCAGAAACGGGAAAAGGAGGTGGGATGATATGAAAGGAAAAATATTACTAGTCATACCCGTTGCACTCTTAGCATTGTCAATTATTCCAGCGAAGGCGGCTCCTACTTGGTACAATAAAGCTGAAATGGAAATAACAGGCTTTACGTTTATGGGACCTGATCCAGGGGGAAGAGGTCTCCTATTTGATGTAACTTTTGTTGGAGTTGCTGCTGGACCTAACATCAAAGAGGCAACTGTGGAGGGAGTAGATCATCTTCTCATGGACTGGGAAGGAATTGGCCATTTAGATGTGTACTTGACGGATACCGACAAACAAGGTGAAAAAATTTCAGCGCATATTACTGGACTCGCTGTGACCAAGACGCCTGGCCGCATTGTTTTTGAAAATGCACAGGCAACTGTCATCAACACGGCTGGTTATCCTACTACTGGCAAGTATACTGACCTGATTGGCACCACTTTCAATGTTGAAGGCTTTATTACAGAACTCTCCATCAACCCTCCAAGTGGGTATATACACGCTAAGTGGTGCTGGACCTAAATGAAAAGCCATTCAAATTGGCTTTCCTCCTTTTTAAACGACGCTGAATACAGAGAGGTGAATTGTTCAAAAAGAACGAAGTATATGTCGAAATTCCGTTCTACTTTCTATAAATCCAGCATAATCCACATTCAAACAGGATGTCTAATCCTGAAATTTCACTCTTAAAAAGAAAAATGGAAGTTTGCGGGAGATGTCTCCACGCGTTGATGGTTCAACTCCCCCCAACTCTACACTGCTACCCAAATACGAAAGAAGCTTACCAGTGGTTTCGGCAAAATGTCCATCTTTAACATTTAGGGATAGAATTTTCTTACATAAACGTTTTATGATTAAACATTGAATGTGAAGCGGTGACATGAGCTTTGGAATATAAATGCTATTGTGGCGCGACCCTGAAATGTTCGCATGATGGAAACTGGTTCTGTCCAAATGGACACCCAGTATACACTTGTAAAAAATGCGAAGCGCTTGGAAAGAATACTCCACTTCAATGGGTTTCGCAGTATCAACGATGGTATTGTTATGAATGCAGGGAATATGCTTCAAAATCAGTTGCGGAAGAAAAAATAGAAGAGGAAGAGGAGGTAGGCGGGGAAGAAGAGGAGTTTCTCGACGAAGAAGAATTTCTTGAAGAGGAAGAAGAAGTCGAAGTAAGCGGCTACATACTCGGCATACCTAGAGGCAGTAGAGTTGACGAATTCTGTTTCATGTGCAAACATCTGAAATTCACACAAAATAATACGCACATCAAATGTGGTATGAACATCCCCAGATTCTTGGAACCAGCGATTTCAGAGGTCACCATAAGACCAACAGGCGCAGGCAAGGGGATAAGCGGTATATGCGCTCAAGCATCTTTCATCTCCGACGAGGACGCCCTATTAACTCTTCAAGAATGGCGAGAATTCATTGAGAAAATAGTTGAAAAGCAGATAGAAAATCACGAAGATGAAGCTGAACCCATCGAAATGTACCGAATTGAATTCGTCGGCGCAACCACCGCAGATGGAGGTGCAAACGCCACCAAGGTACCTGTAAGTCGCGACAGCATTGTTGGTGGCCGAATCACTGTGACAATTGACAGCGAAAATGAGAAAGTTTGGATTCATGCTGGAACTAAAAAGTCCGGTTTTCTGAGCGGCTTTGCAAAGGTTATAGGAGGCATTGCCGGCTCCATGGAAGACTGTTTCAGTGCGCGATTTCTGAGGGATCTACTAAAACGGGATATAGAATCGTTTAGCGTTGAGAAAATATGGGCTGGAGAGGAGCCTCTGGAGTTTTGGCAGGTTTTGGATAGAGGCGCAAGAGAGCTATCTAGTCAGGCATCTGAGCATGTGTTAGAACAACCTAAATTTGAAGGTCCTAAGATAGAAATGTACCTGTTAAAGTATCACATGGGAAGGGCATACGGTGAATATTATACTGGAGGCAGAAGTGATAGCGAAACAAAATCAATAACTATCGAGCCATTAAAAGCATCCGTTGAAGAACTTCAGTCAAAACGCATGGTAATCGTCATAGATCACCAAGCAAAAATTGTTTGGCACTGGATAGGAGACAAAAGTGCACGCCTAATGAAGTTCTTCGTAAAAAGAATACCCTCAGATGGACAGTCACGGAGGCATCATTTAGGCATTATTGGAAGTCGAATAGGGCAAAGCATAGACGATTATGACTATGTCGTAGTCGAAGAGAAAAAGGAACCAGAACAGTTCAAGAGGCTTTTCCAAGCTTAATGTCTGGGAATTAAATGAATGTTGAGGCCATCACATTCCTTGCAATTAGCACAATCTACTGGGTACTTGCACTGCGTTATTATTATGGCGTTTCTAAAGAACTGAGTCAGTATGCGCAAAAACCTCTAAAATCACCTAAAACTAGGACACTCATTATCGCTATTTACGGTTTCGGGCTAACATTATCTTTCGCGCTTGTGGGCCTAAACTCGAAATCAATCCTGCTGTCAGCCCTTCGAGGAGGCGCCCCTATTTCAGCTTTCTTTATAATCCTTCTTTCTTTTTTAAGCCCAATTATCAATTATCTTTCTGTTTGCATTCAAGCTACGAATAGTGTTAATACTATTTTTCTATCCTCTAGCTTTCTGTTGGCAGTTGCTTCCGGCATAGCCATCCTTATTCCCTTCGGCTATGTCCTATATAAAACTCGAAAAGAAATAGAGATGCGCTTTCAAATGGCTACAGGTGGAATGCCTAAAAAACTGCGTGGAGATTTTAAAATGTACAGAACATCTCATGGAAAGCCGGTTACACGAGGCATATTTGGAGGGCTTATGGGCTTGATTATGTTTCCTTGGTATTTGTACTTTGATTTATTCAAAGCTAAGCAAGGCCTCGTTGTATATAGAAAAGCGACAACAACCGAATACGACTGGACTTTCGTTGATTCGTCCCATCCTCCGCCCTTTTATGTTAGAGATGAGAGATTAGAGGTGGATATAGGAGAGGCGCTCGCTAAAACAGACAAAAGAACTATAAATCATGCCGGCGTCCCTATTTGCCCAAAATGCAAAAAGGCGCTCATCTACTTAGAAGACCATCAAAAATGGTGGTGTACCAAGTGCAAAAGAGCCTATATAGAATAATAGAGAGAAATAAGCGATTTTGCGGTATATCACGTAGCAGTAAGTTCACTTTTCAAGCCGGTGCTAAGTGCTTTTGATGACCGCTTTTGCCCAGCTTCCATATTTTATCCAGAGTATGGCTATCATTCCGCTTATAATGTTGCTTATTGCTATGGCTAGCCAAATCCCTATAGAGCCCATGTCGAGAATGAAAGCCATGAGATAGCCTGCGGCTATCCTTATTCCCCAAAGCCTCACCATTCCCAAGCCCGTTGGAAATGTTGTGTGTCCCGAACCCCTCCCAACTGATAGGGCTACGGCGAAAAGTCCAAAGAATGGAAGCGTGGGAAGCATTGTTTGGAGGAAAATGTCTGTCTCATTTACTGTGTTAGGATCATCTGCGAAGACGTCCACTAAGTTTCTCCTAACTGGGTATACTATGGCGGCACTTATCATCATTAGGGCGAATATGAGGAGGGTTGCTTTAAAGGCTACTTCTCTGGCTCTTTTATGGTTGTCCGCGCCGAGACTTTGCCCTATCATTATGGCCGGGGCTCCACTTAAACCCCAAAGCGCAGCATCCACAATATCCATCATTACAAAACCTATAGAAAAGGCGGTTGCGGTTACGATTCCAAGCATGTTGACAAGTCTAAGCTGCATGAGAAAGGCGAAACCATTTGTTAAGCCAAGCGTTAAAATTGGCAGCCCTATACGTAAAACCAAGCGAGCCCATGTGACGTCTATTTCCTTAGTTGGTCTTATATGGAGCTCTGGGTAGTATTTTCTCAAAATGTATGTTAGGGCTGTTATTGATATTATTTTTCCCATAACATCTGTTAGGGCTGCTCCGACTACTCCGAGTCTTGGAATGGGTCCTATACCTAAAATAAGGAACGGGTCTAAGGCTATGTTTATGGCGACAGATATGACATTAACAATTGCTGGTCTTCTTGTGTCTCCCACGCTTTGGAGAATCGTCGTATATGTTAGGGCTATGTAGTTGAAAAACACGTCGAAGACTATTACGCCAGAATACCTCATAACATCCTCAAAAATTTCTGTGGGTGTGGACACAACAACTGTAAAAATCGAATTTCTAAGTGCCAAAAGGAGCATGCTTAAGGCACCACCAGATATTAGGGACAGCGTAAAGAAGCGTGATGCTGACATACTTGCTTCCTTGTAGGCTTTGCTTCCCACATACTGTGAGATTACGCTTAGACTTGCTGTGGTGATGGCGTTTGCAAGGGCTTGAAAAAGCATTAGAATGGGCCAAATCTGTCTAGGAACAGCCACAGCTTGTTCGCTGTAGTTGCTAAGCCAATAAGTGTCAGCCACGTTGTAAGTTACAACCACAAGTTGGTTTACAAGGGGAGGGGTTCCCAACCAAAAAATTGTGCGAATAATGGGGCCGTCAATAATTTTATCCCTGTACTTGCTTATTCCACTAGGCTCTAGTGGGCTTTCAGAGTCTTCAGCCATAGGCTTCCCTTTACGTTGAAAATGAATTCTTAAAAGCTTTTCCTAAAATTTTCAGAAATATTCAAGAATTTTTGAAGAGATGGGCCTGTGGAACTTTCTTTTCACCCTTTCAATAGGCTCTCCGACAACTTCTATGTTTTCCAGTCGGCATGTTCCAAGTCCCTTTTTCTCCGCCAAAACCAGATGCTTAACTTTCGTTGGCGAAACTCCCATAACAGCAGCACCAACAGTGTCAACAGCCACAGGGTCTGCGCCTGCTATAACCAAATCCATTTTTACAGGATTTCCACTCGTTTCATGTCCTTCTCCAGCTATTATTCCATCAATAACCGTTAGGCTTGGCTTTAGTACGGAAGTCAAGTCCACAATGTTCGCGTGAAGTCTACCGTTGTGCATGCTTCCTTTGGAGGCGAGGGCTCCCATCATGTTCTTTATTCCAAGCGTGACTGTGGCGAGCCTATGAAGTTTCAGCTTTGGAACACTTATTATTACGCTTTCTAGGGCTGTTTTTGCTACCTTAACCTTTCTTAGAGCCAAAGGATTTGACGGATAAACCTCAACGAAAATGTCCTTGTTGAGGTCGACAAGTTTCACTTTCCATTTTTCGCTTACTTTGTCTAACTCAGCAACTTTGAAGGCTTCAAACGTGTCTGCCCAACCGCTTCCCTCACCAATAACGATGTCGTCTTTATCATGCTCTTTAAGAAATTTAACAACCCCTTCCACCACCCTGCCGTCTGTTGTGATTCCAGTTGAAGGGTGCTGAGCTGTTATGTAATTCGGCTTTATGAGAATGGGCTTTTTTGCGGAAAGAATGGCGTCTAAATCCGACTTTACTGCTTCAAGCGCTCTAACAGTTGTTTCTATGGGGTCTGAGCCTTTAATTATGGCTACTTGGCTAATTTTACTCATCTCGACACTTGAAAGTCAAAAATAAGAGCGGCAATTTAACACTTACCATCTTACAAACCATAAAAAAGCAAGGAGAAAGACGTTGAAATTTAAAAGCGGGACCGGTGAAGGCAAAACATCTTCAAGAGGCAATGGGAAGCTTTTACTTCTTTTCCTTCTTCTTTGGCACGGCCATCATCAAATTTTGATGGGAAAAACCAGATGTTAAAATTTTTCGTTCCATCTAAAGGTGTTTAGAGGCATTTTGTTGCAATATTTTTAAATGGGGCTTTGCGGGAGGCTTTCCTATGCACGAATGGGCTTTAGCGGAGGCAATAATCTCTTCCGTTTCGCAAATAGCTGAAAAGGAGGGGCTAAAAGAGGTCAAGGAGGTCAAGATAAAAGTTGGCGAGCTTCAGCAGGTAGAAGTAGACATTTTAGAGTTTGCGCTGTCGGAGCTTAAGATGGACAAGCTCAAAAACACCAAATTTTCGATAAAAACTGTTAAAGTCAAGTTGCAATGCAGAGCTTGCAGACATAAATGGTCTTTCAACAAGAACAAACTTGATGAGGAATCAGCCGAAGCCATTCACTTCCTCCCCGAAACAGTGCACGCCTACATTAAATGTCCAAGATGCGGCAGTCCGGACTTTGAAGTTTTACAAGGTAGGGGTGTATGGCTTGAAAGCGTAAGGGGAGTCAAGTAGCCATGTTAGACCCGCGAGAAAATGTTATCAACAAGAGACTTAAAGGGGTAAAGCGCATAATTGCCGTTTCAAGTGGTAAAGGCGGTGTTGGAAAAAGCCTTGTTGCATCCACCATTGCCTTGACACTGGTGAGAAAAAACTTTAAAGTCGGGCTTTTTGACGCGGATTTCACGAGTCCCTCAACCCACCTAATTTTAGGTGTTAAAAAAGCGGAGCCAAAAGAGGAGAAGGGCATAATTCCAGTTCAAGTTCACGGTTTAAAATACGTCTCAATTGTCGCTTACTCAAAAGAAAGAGCGTTGCCTTTGAGGGGCGCAGATGTTTCAAATGCTCTTATAGAACTTTTCGCCACTACGATATGGGGAGATTTAGACTTCCTAATAATAGATATGCCTCCAGGCATAAGCGACGTCGCATTAGACGTAGTTAGACTTGTTAAAGGCATAAACTTCCTCGTAGTTACGACACCTTCTTTGCTTGCCTTTGAAACCGTTAAGAAGTTGCTGGATCTGCTTGCTGGGCTTAAAGTGCCAGTTTTAGGCGTTGTTGAGAACATGAAAACTAAGGGAAACGCGTTTATATCGCAGAATGTTGTGGCCACGAGTTTTCCTTTTCTTGGAGAGTTACCCTTCGACTCGAAGGTTGAGGATTCACTGGGGGACGTAGATGCACTTTTAAAGACAGATTTTGCCAAAAAATTGGCTGAAATTGTTTCAAAAAATTTCCTTTAATCTATTTAGCCGTTTTCTTAGCCGGTTTTTTCTTCGTTTCGCTTGAAACCCGCTTTCTAGACAGCAAAACTTCTTCCATTGAGTTTGCCTTTTGCAACTCATTCATATACCAACCTCTGTCCCTTGAATAGTTTATTCCAGCCGCTATTCCATAAATGATTAGGGTTAGACCACAAATTATTAGGGCTAAACCTAGAAGGGTTCCGCTGTGAAAGACAGCATAATAAGGAATAAATAGAAACCACTCGGGATTTCTACCAATCACACTGCTGATAAGTAGGTTTTCAAGGATTCCTCCAACAAAGAATGTTGTTCCAGCGAGAAACATTAGATAAGCCACTGTCTCGTTGTGTCTTGATTCTTCAGCCTTTTCGTGCAAGTAGTCTCTGAAAGACATAACTTCTCAATATTCTCATCATTGGACATATACCTAAATCTTATTATGTGGAAATAAGTATTGCAAAAAAGTATTAGAAATTCAGCGAAGTGGAGAAGAAAGGCTTTGCCACTCATTAAGGCTGTTATATTTGATTTCATTGGTACGCTGGTGAATGTTAAAGGTTACAACTTGGAAACTTCAAAAATGAAGCTTTGTAAGGCTATTTTCGACGCTGGTTTTAAAGTGAGCCAAAAAGATTTTTTAGAGGCGTACAGTCAAGCCCATGAAAAATATCGTGCTATACGCTATCAGAAACTTATCGAAGTCACAAACGCTATATGGATTTCCGAAGCACTAAACAGTTTAGGATTTAAGACAAGCCCAGAGGACGCTCGCATAAGAACTGCTGTTAACATTTTCTTTGAGGACTACCTGAACTCTTTTAGGCTAAGAAAGTGTGCAAAGCAAACTTTGAGAATGTTGGCTGGGGATTATAAGCTTGGGCTTGTTTCAAACTTTACATATGCCCCAGTTATATACGCTGGGCTTAGAAGAGTTGGAATAAGCAATTTTTTTGATGTTATACTGGTCTCGGAGGCTGTTGGCTGGCGAAAGCCCCACGCCAAAATTTTTGAGGAAATGTTAAAGAGGCTTGGAGTAGAGGCTAAAGAGGCGCTTTATGTCGGGGACAGTCCTGAGGAAGATATCAAGGGTGCAAAGCAGTTAGGCATGAAAACAGTCTTTGTTGCCTCTCAGTTTTTCCCGGTTGAAAGACTTCTTGAAAGCGAACAGAAGCCAGACGTCATAGCAAGGAACATGTGCGAGGCGAGAAGAAAAATTCAAGGTATAGTTCGCTAATTTTCTGGTGGCAATTAACATGACTGGTCCTTTTAATATTGTTGTGCTTGTCCTTCCGTTGGTTGCTGGTATGGTAGCGGGCTATTATTCAAGAAGTAAGAAACTTTTAAATGTTGGAAAGCTTGTACTTGGCACTATTTTGGTATTGATCTTCTCTCTTGGCTTTTCAATAGGTTCAAACACCGAACTTTTGGCGATAATGCCAAACGTCGCTTTTAATGCTCTGGTGCTTTTGGTTATGGCTTTATTTTTTAGCATACTCTTTGTAAAGGCAGCTCGAAAACTGGTGAAAATATGATAAAATATGTTTTGCCAGTCCTCTCCATCGGAATTCTGGCGGGTTACTTAAACAATAGTTTCGGTGCTCCGTTGTTAAACATCGTTTTTTCAGAATACGCTTTTAACTTCTCCCTAATAGTGTTGTTGTTTTTGATGGGCCTGCTTTTCGCAGTAGATGAAAAAGCAGTGGCAAAAATGAGGCAAGCCAAGTTTAAAATATTGGTTTTTCCGCTGGCAGTGGCTTTAGGCAGCATAATAGGAGGGCTTGTTGGCGGAACAATCCTTAGAATCAACATATTTGCCTCTATGGGAGTCTGCGCTGGCTACGGCTGGTATACGCTGGCCGGACCATTAGCCGGGCAGCTTTTCGGGCTGGAATGGGGCGCCCTTGGCTTCACAGTAAACCTTCTCAGAGAACTTGTCACAATAGTTTTTGCGTCGCTGGCGGCAAAACTGGATAGATATGCACCGATAGCAATGGGAGGCGCAACCGCAATGGACACAACGCTGCCAATAATAGTGCGCTACTGCGGCCAAGACACGCTTATAACAGCCTTCTCCAGCGGCTTCATCCTAACGATGGCAGCGCCTTTCACTATAACCGCCATAGCAGCCATAGCCCATTAAGGTTTGTCCCTAAACTTTTCAGATGCTGGTTCCCCGCCGATACCCCAATGCACTTTCGGGACTTCATGCACAATCACTTCCACAGCACTTTCAGGAACACCCAAGCCTCCAAACACCCTCGTTATCTCTCGAATCAATGTTTTGACGCGGTCTTTTCCGAAACCTTTCCAAACATACACGTGAACTATAGGCAAGCACAACCAACTCCTTACACTAACAATTATACACATTTTAGGTTTAAAATCTGTGGTGCGGCCGCCGGGATTTGAACCCGGGTCGTCAGCGTGGCAGGCTGATGTCCTAGTCCAGGCTAGACTACGGCCGCCCTGATAATTTCTGGTTATCCTCTTACCGTTATTTTCCTAAAAAGCGTTATGTTCAATTTTGCGGGTAGGTCAATTTTGTGCTGGTTTTCTACTGTCAAAATTGGTAGCCCCTCTAGGTTTTTGGTGTTGGGTTGGAAGTGGCAATCTTTTGCAGTTTGTTTGCATGGTTTTATGTTTTTCATTCGTCAAGTTTTTATGGTTTGTTGGCTTTTGTGTTTTTGATGTTTGGCGAGGAGTTTTTTGTTAATCGTTATCGGCTGTTTGGTTGGGAGTTTAGGGATGTTACGCCAAAACAAGCCATCAGAGTTAATTTCATGAATGTTAAGGGCATCAACATCTTGGAGAGGCTTAAGGGTTTGGGGGTTAAGCTTGAGGGAATTCATTTTCTGCGCGGTGGTTATTGGGTTGTGCGTTCGGAGTTTTCTGTCGGCGCTACAATAGAATATCTTTTGGGCTATTACTCTGTCCAGGAAGCTGCAGCTCAAATCCCAGCAACATTGTTTACAGATTTAAGAGGCAAGACTGTTCTGGATGCCTGTGCTGCCCCGGGCGGAAAGACTGTTCAGTTGGCTGATTTGATGGAGAACACTGGTGTTATTGTGGCTTTGGACGTTGATGGGCGGAGGCTTAACGCCCTAATGAATCAGCTGGAGCGGTGCTGCGTAAAAAACACTATTGTTTATAGGTTGGATGCCCGAAAGGCTTCAAGGTTGGGTTTAAGGTTTGATAGGATACTGCTTGATGTTCCGTGCTCGGGCAATTTTGCTACCGACAAAGACTGGTTTAGTCGAAGGACACTGGCTGATGTTAAGCGAAACGCCAAGCTTCAAAGGGAGATTCTCGCCGAAGCCGCCAAGGTTCTAAGGAAAGACGGCGAAATAATTTATGCCACATGCTCCCTAGAGCCAGAAGAAGACGAACTAAACATTGACTGGGCTGTGAAGAACCTTGGTCTTGAAACCGTGGAGATAGAATGTTATGGCGAGGAAGCGCCAACAGAGATTTTCGGCAAAAAATTGGATGATTCTGTAAGAAATTGTCGCCGCATATGGCCCGGTGAAACTCAAGGCTTCTTTGTATGCAAACTCAAAAAACGCAAGCAAAGGTGAAATAATTATGGCGAAGACCATAGAAGATTTTGCCAAACTGTTTGGTGCAAAAATTAGCTTGGAAAAGAGTTTGGTGTTTAAGAAGAAGGACAAGTTTTTCTTGTTTGGTCCGAATTTGAAGAAATTAGCCGGGAAAGGCGGAGGCTGGCTTTTTGCAGGCACATATCTTGGCAAAATCGAGAATGGAGAGCTCTTTCCAAGTTTTCCCTTGCTTTCTATGGTTGCAGAGCAAGCCAAAAACAAGGTGGTTGTTGATGATAAGACGGCTTGGCTTTTCGTCTGCGGCAGAGACATATTCAAGGAAGGGATATTGGAGGCTTATGGCTCAAGGAGTAGAGGCGCCTACACATTGGTTTTTAATCGTTATGGCGAGTGCCTTGGCTTTGGCAAAATAGAAAGAGACTTAGACGAGACGAAAAGGGGCGTAGTCATCAAAAATATTTTGGATGTTGGAGATTTCCTAAGAAGGGAGTGAAACACGAGAATTTTAGAGACCTAAACTTCGCCAGATTTTATTTTTTTGGCTAGTTCCTCAATTTTGACCTTGCTTTGTTCTTTTTTCTGCATGTTTCTTAGGACGACTGCTCCCACGCTTAGTTCTTTTTCGCCAACTATTATTACGTGACTCATGCCCCTTCTATTCGCGTCTTCCAAAGCCTTTGTAACCTTCCGCCTAATGACTTCTGTTTCAACGGCTATTCCCTCGTTCCTCAGCATTTCTGAAATCTTCAAGGCTTCATTGTTTAAGTTTTCACTAACTGGAATAACCATAACTCTCTTTTCCTCTTCGGCTGGTAGGATAGTTTTCTGCTCTTGCATGGCAAGCATTATTCTATCTATTCCATGGGCAACCCCAACGGCCGGCGTTGGTTCTCCACCAAAAAGCTCTACAAGTTTGTCATACCTTCCCCCACCAGCTAGTGCAATGTCCAATTCTGGGGCGTAAACCTCAAAAATCATTCCAGTATAATATTCTAATCCACGGGCAAAACCAGCATCCAAAATGATTTCCAGCTCTTTTTCCGACTCCATTATTAGTTTGATAATTTCACCGAGGTTTTCCACCGCTTCGGAAGCTTTCCCGTAATCTTTCACGAGTGTTCCCATTTCCTCCAGAATACTCGCGATGTTGCTTCCCCTTAAATCGACCAGCCTCTGGAGCGTTTTTAGGCACTTACTTGATGAGCCAGCTTCCGTTACAATGCCTAGTGCTTCCTTATACTGTTTTTTGTCCATTAACTGCATAACGCGGTTTTGGGTTTCCTCTTCTAATCCTTCGCTGTTTAAAATGCCTCTTAAAACGCCGACATGTCCAACCTTGAAGGCGTAGTTTTTTAGCCCAACAGCCCTCATTAAAGTGTTTGTTAAAAGAAGCACTTCTGCGTCTGCTTCTGGTTTTTCAGAGCCCATAAGTTCAAAGTTTGACTGCCAAAACTCTCTAAAGCGTCCTTTTTGGGGTTCGTCATATCTGTAAAGGCTTCCAATGCAAAAAAGCCTTAATGGTTTAGGCTCATTTCGCATCGTTGTTGCCACAAGCCTTGCAACGGAAGCCGTGAACTCTGGTCTTAGGGCGACTTTTCTCCCGCCTAAATCTTCAAAGGCGTACATTCTTGCGCGGACTTCTTCGCCTGCCTTTGCCGCCACAAGCTCATAGGACTCTACAACTGGGGTTATTATTTCCTTGTATCCGTATAGTTTGGCTGTTTTTCTGGCTTTTTCCTCTATTAAGCGCATTATTTTTGCTTCTTCCGGTAGGAAGTCCCTCATTCCACGGACTGTTTTGTAGGCGCTCATAGCAGTTCACGTTTTAGGCTTACGTCCCTTTTATGGTAGGGTTAATTGTGAGACGGAATAGTAAACTATTTCGCCTCTTCGGCTCATAACCGCCAAAATAAGCTCCTTTTTTAAGCTTTGGCACTGCCTCATTATTTGGGTTAATTCCTCCATTGTTAATGGTCTGCCTTCTTGAAGGCTTAGAATTAGGTATTTGGCTGTGTCCTTTCCATATTCGCCTCTTTCGTAAACTCTGAAGTCTACGCCTAAGCCGAAGCCTTCGCGGACAACGTATCCGCGGTTTCTTAGGTCTCTGTAAACAAGGTACTTAGCCCAAGCATTCTCATCTTTTTTCTCCGCAACCTGCAAGAGTTGTTGGAAGTCCATTTCCCCACCCTTCTCGTCTTTAACTAAAATTAAACCCTTGTCGAGGATATGAAGTGCCTCGTAAAAGTTTAGGAGGAGCTCACCGTTTTCTTCTATGCCGTAGCCTTTTGCTTTCAGCTCTTCTATTCTCTGTTTGCTGGCTATTTTCACTCCCTTTTCCGTTAATGTCCCTTCTATTCTTGTTTCTTGGCGGATTGGCTGCGGCTGCTCTTTATTTTTGCTCATAGGCTTAACCGTGTTGGCTTATTTTTGCTAAATCGTCCTTATATAGAATGCCTTCCTCGCAGATGATTGCTGTCACATATTTTATTGGCGTAATGTCAAAGGCTGGATTTAGGACTGGAACGTCTTCCGGGGCTATCCGCTCAGAGCCTATACATGTCACTTCTTCTGGGCTTCGCTCCTCTATTGTTATGTCTGCTACTGTGTGGGCTAAATCGAAGGTTGATTTTGGAGCCGCCACATAAAAGGGTATGCCATGCTCCTTGGCTAAAACCGCTATTTGATAGGTTCCAATTTTGTTGATGACGGCGTCCCGCACTATACGGTCAGCTCCAACAATAACCTTGTTGACTATGCGCTTATACATGACGTATCCCACCATAGTGTCGCTTATCAAGATGACTGGTATGCCGTCCCGTTTAAGCTCGTAGACTGTTAGGCGCGCGCCTTGCAGTTTAGGTCTTGTTTCGGTGGCAATAACCCTAACCTTCTTGCCTTGTTTAACGGCTGCCCTAATAATGCCTAGGGCTGTTCCATAGTCAACTGTGGCTAGCGCCCCAGCATTACAATGCGTTAGCACAGTGTCCCCATCATTAATTAGGGCGGCTCCATACTTTCCCATCAAACGGTTTGCTGCGGCGTCCTCGTCAGCTATTTTATTTGCCTCTTCAACAACGGAGACGGCTAAATCCTCAACGTTTCCTTGGAAAGCCTTAGCCTTGTTTAAAATTCTGTCAACCGCCCAGAAGAGGTTAACCCCTGTTGGTCTGGTTTTCCATAACGTTTTTGCCTCCTCCTCCAATTCGCGGATAAGGTCTTCTTTCCGCCGTGCCTTTGAATGATAAGCTGTCAGCGCCAAAGCGTAGGCTGCGGCAACCCCAATTAGTGGAGCGCCCCTAATCTTCATGGTTTTTATGGCTTCAGTCACTTCACTACAATTTTTCAGCTCTAGAAACTCTGTTTTGTGAGGAAGCTTCGTCTGGTCTATTGTTATGACTGTTCCGTTGCGCCACATTATGGTTCGCATCCGGCATCCGCCTCTCCATGCCCGCTAACCGTTTATGCCAGTATAAGTATAAATCTTGTTAGACACTTGTGAGAGGAGTGGCAAAAAGTTTTGAAGAGGGAAATCCTCCAAACCCTCGTTGAAAAACTTGGAACGCGATATTCCGAAATCTTAGGCATAGACCTAAAAAGCCGAGGGGAAAAGGAAATTTTCAAGTGGTTTTTGACTTCCATACTTTTTGGCGCGCCCATAACCGAAACTTCCGTCATAAAAACCTACAAGTGCTTCGAAAAGCACGGTATCTTAACCCCGCAAAAGATTTTGGAAACCGGCTGGGATGGCTTGGTGCAGATTCTCGACGAGGGCAGTTACACACGTTACGACTTCAAAACGGCTGACAAG
Source organism: Bathyarchaeia archaeon (assembly GCA_038882655.1). Classification (GTDB taxonomy): domain Archaea; phylum Thermoproteota; class Bathyarchaeia; order Bathyarchaeales; family Bathycorpusculaceae; genus JAGTQI01. The sequence goes on from JAVZNT010000003.1 coordinate 70,218, forward strand.
CTTCTCGAAGTTATGCGAAACCTAACTGAAAAGTATGGCGGTAAACTAACCACTCTCTATGAGGAAGCCCACAACCACGCAGATTTGGAAGAGAAGCTTAAAGGTTTAGGGAAGGGCGTCGGCGAAGTAACGGTGGGCATATTTCTAAGGGAACTGCGTGACGTTTGGGAAAAAGCCAAACCAAAACCAACAAGCCTCGTTGTAGTGGCAGTCAAAAACCTTGGAATAGTTGATGAGAAATCTCCAAAGGATGTTTTGCGACAACTTGAAGATTTTTGGGCTAAGAATGCTTTTTCCGGCGAGTCCTTCATAAACTTTGAAACTGCGCTGCTTCGCCTAGGCAAGAACTATTGTAGAAAAGAAAAGTGCGCCGCTTGCCCGGTTAGGGCGGATTGCAAACGCCACGTTATGGAGGCTTGATGTAGGTTACAACCTCTATTGGGCACTCTTCCGGAAGTTTCAGCCGTTTCCGCCACTCGTCGCCTATAGCTATGAGAGAAAAAACTCCTGAAATTTCAGCCTTCGCCTTACGCACCAGATTGACGAGGGCTGCTTGTGTTTCGCCAGTCTTTATCATGTCATCCACTATTAGGACGCTGTCGCGCTTTTTGATGGCTTCCTTTGGAACATAAAGCGTCATTGTTACGCCGGAATCTCTAAGCACATAAGTTTCTTCAAGGAATTCTTTAACTCCAACTTCCTTGCTTCTTTTGGCTATGACGAGGTTTACGCCTAAAGCATTTGCCACCATAGTCGCTAAAGGAATCCCATCCACCGCCGCTGTGAAAACTTTTGTAACGCGTTTTCCAGCAAAATTTGCAAGCGCATGATTAGCCGCCTGCTGAAGAATGTTAAAATCGCCGATAATCTCCGTGTTATCAAAATAACCATCCTCATTAAACCTTATTCTGTTCCGAAGTTCGTTCTCCAAACCAACAAACTTTGACAAAACCTTCCAAAGCTGCTTGGCTCTGGCAGTGTTGGGCAAAACATGTCCTTTGGCGTATCTGCTTAAAACTGTTACTGGCAAGCCAGTTTTTGCCGACAACTCGCGGTATGTGATGTTCCGCTTATATTTGGCTGTTCTAAGAAGCTCTATGGTCATCAAGCGCAGTTTCAACTCTTCTGCATGTGTGCTCATCAGCCTTCCCCCATACACATGGACTAGTTAAATTTCAAGGCGTTTACATCTTATTATTTCCTTACCAATTTATAATTTCCGCTCGAAAACCGAACAATGGCAAACGAACACTTCAAGGCGCCGCCGCTAAAACTACTTCAACAGAATACTCAAACCTGTCCCGGTAAACTGTTAGGTTGACTCTTTCGCCAGCCCTTTTCTTGTGAATTTCGCCTAGAAGCTTCTCTATCCGTGTTATGGGCACGTCGTCCAAAGCCAGTATTATGTCGCCAGCCACTATGCCAGCTTCATGTGCTGGGCTTCCATCCACAACTCTTGTCACCAACACACCCTCGTCTACTGGTATTCCATAATAGCGGGAAATCTCTTTAGTAAGGCTTAAGCCCATTATCCCAAGCCACGGGCGTGTGTGTACTCCTTTTGATATGATTTCTGCTGCGCATTTATTAGCAGAGTTTATGGGAATGGCAAATCCGATTCCATGGGCGAATGGGATAATCGCCGTGCTTATGGCAACAACCTTGCCATTAACATCCACGAGGGGGCCACCGCTGTTTCCAGGGTTTATGGCTGCATCCGTCTGAACGAGGTTTTCCAAAAGCTCGTTTTTAGATTCTATGGTGCGGTTTAGAGCGCTTATAACCCCAGAAGTTATTGTGGGTCCGCCCGCCAAACCGAAGGGGTTGCCGATCGCGTAGACGCGTTGCCCAATCCTCAGCTTATCGGAGTCTCCCAACTCGGCGTAGGGCAAGCCTTTCTTATCAACTTTGACGACGGCTATGTCGTGGATTGTGCACGTTCCAAGCAAGCGTCCATTTAAAACCTCGCCGTTCCAGAGGGTGACAGCTATTCGTTCGGCGCCTTGAACCACATGATTATTCGTCAATATGTGGCCTTCACTGTCTATTATTGTTCCGGAGCCCATGCCCTTAACTGGAAAAACTTGATAGAATACGTCTTGAATCAGCCTTATCGTGCTGATGTTAACAACACACTTGCTGGCTTTCTCTAGAACATCCAAAACCTTAGATTCATCATCCGATACCAATTTTAATCGCCACACATAAAATCTGTTTTACATGATTTAAACACTTTTCCCGCTGGTTTGAGTTTTTAAGTAAGCATTGATGAGCAGAGTCACCGCGGCGAATTGTGTTGCAAGAACATATGCTACCACCACCAAGTATGAAATGCTCAGCTCTATCATTAAGCCGTATACCGCCCCGCCAATTAGCATTCCAACACCATACGCTGTGTTAAATATGCCGTAGGCTGTTCCCCGCAAAGAGATTGGGGCAAAGCTGGAAACAGCTGCGCGGTAAATGGACTCTTGCATTCCCAAAACTAGACCGAAAAATGCTGCAGCAACGATGAGCATTGTTAAGTCTGCATTAGCCATAGCGAAAAATGTTGGAACAACCGATAGAATGAACGGCAGCATCAAAACCCTAATCTTGAACTTGTCGTAGGCGAACCCGGCAAAAAGCGCTGTTGGTGCATCAACCCCTTGTATCAGCGTGTAGATTAAGGGAACAATCCACAACTGATTTGGCTCCAGAATTTTCGTAGCCCTAAGAAGTATCAGCTCAAAAGGTATAAGCCCAACCGCATTCAGCAAAACAGCCAAAGCGTAAACATAGAAGGCTTTCCCAAGTTTTTCTCCACCCTTTTCCAGCTTAGCCTCCGCTGGCTCGGCAGCTTTTCTCCAGCCAACCTTCCTAAACGTGTAGGCTAGAAATGCCAAAAGCATAACGAAGGGCAATGCTAGAAGACTGAAGGTCAAATTATAATTATTGCTAGTGTAAAACATTAAGCCAGCCACGACGAGGGGACCTAAAATAGCGCCTATCTGGTCTAATAGCTCATGGATTCCAAAGGCTTTTCCAGCACCAACCCCTCGGCTTACAATTGATAACACCGCGTCTCTTGCCGGCGACCTTATGGCCTTTCCGATTCTTTCCAGAAGCACCAGGATTATTGCTATTCCCCATATCCCTGCCACTCCTAGCAGTGGTATTGCCGCAATAAGCCCGTATCCCAGAAATATGAAAAGCCAGTAAGCCCTTGTGGTATCCGCAAGTTTCCCGCTTACAAGCCTTAAGGCGTATCCCAAAAACTCTCCAAATCTGCCGAAAAAGGCTATGGCAAAGGCGGAGGCTCCTAGAAACTCTAGGTATGGTGTAACAATTCCCTTTGAGCCCTCATAGACAACATCTCCCATGAGGCTCACTATTCCGAGAAGGAGAATAGCCATGTAGGCATTTTTCGCGTTTACCAAGCCATGTTTCATTGTTGTTTTCCTGCTGAAAGTAACCCTTTAATTTAGGGTGAAGTTAAGAGTTTCGCTATCTTCTCAAGCTACTCCCTATCCTTCTCATCAAAACTGCTGTGCTCCTCGCTGTCCACGTCGAGGACAGCTACAACATCACCTTTCTCGCCAAAGACTGGCACGGCAATTTCAGACCTAGACCTTGGGTCACATACGATGTGTCCCGGAAACTCGTGAACATTTGGCACAATAATGGTTTTCCGGCTTTTGGCGCACTTTCCGCAAACGCCAGTATAGGCTATTCTGGCGCATGCTGGTGGTCCACGAGAATGTCCAAGTTCCAGCCGCTCTTCTTTTGGAATGTAGAATCCAACCCAAAAATAGTATGGGATTTTCGCCTTCAACACGCTACACACAAGCGCCATCCTTTCCTCGAAGGTTTTTCCCCTAATTTCTCTCTTTATAGTGTCGAGGCATTCGCTGTAAACTCTGTCTTTTTCATGATGTTCCATAATGCTCCACTCAGCTGTTGTGTTGCAAATTTAAAGCGTGTTTTTGTTGGATAAAGCTTTTATTGGTGCTCTAGGTTTAGTTTGGCAAATGCCCTAAAAGATGATGTGAAATGGCTCTGCAAAAAGGCGAGTTTATACTGTTAGATTACACTGCCAAAGTGAAGGAGACAGGCGAAGTTTTCGACACCACAATTGAAGAAGTAGCCAAAAAAGAGCGCCTATACAAGGAGGGCGAAATCTACGAGCCAAAACTTGTTGTCATAGGCGAAGGTTGGGTCCTCAAGGCTTTAGATGAGAGCCTAACAGGCATGGAAGTTGGGAAAACCGAGACTGTGGAAATACCGCCGGAAAAAGCCTTCGGAGCCAGAGACCCGGAAAAGGTTAGGCGGGTTCCTCTTAGGCACTTGACGGCTAAGGGCATAACCCCAACTCTTGGAATGCGCCTCGAATATGACGGTAAACTGGCGACTGTTAGGGCTATTGGCGCTGGGCGTGTCCTTTTAGACTTTAATCCTCCGTTGGCTGGAAAAACGCTTGTTTATGAAGTTGCAGTCAAAAAGAAGCTTGAAACGCCTGAAGAGAAGATAGCCGCTTTAATTCACCGCAGAATACCAACAGTTGAGGTTGAAAAGTTCAAGTTCACGGTCAAGGCGAAAAATGTTAGCATAGAAATGCCAGAAGAAGCCTTCTACTTGGAAGGAATTCAAGTTGCAAAGCGCGGCATAGCCTTAGACGTACAGAAGTTTTTCCCAGAAATAACAACCGTCAAGTTCACAGAAACTTTTAAGGCGGAGCCAAAACAAAAGTCTAAATAACCCCAGTTGTTTTTGCGATTCTCTCGCATTCTTCGAGGCTTAGGTTCAACTTGTTAAGGATCGTGTAGCGTTCAGGTCTTATGGAAGACGCCATAAACAAGGCTTTAACAAGTTCGTCTTTAGTTAACCCCAGTTCGTAGATATTGGTCGGCGCCCCAATAGTCTTTAGGGTTTCCCTTATGCGTCTCCAGTTTGCACCGTGCAGATAAGCCATAACAATTGTTCCAATGCCACATTGCTCGCCATGAAGGGCGTTATTCGGCTTTATCAGGTCTAAGGCATGGCTGAACAAGTGCTCCGCACCGCTGCATGGGCGGCTGCTCCCAGCAATGCTCATGGCCACGCCACAGCTTATTAGAGCTTCAAGGAGCACGCGAAGTCCTTCCTCGTTTTCTGGTTTTATGAGGCTCGCGTTTCGCATCACAAGTCTTGCGCTCATTAGAGCTAGGCTTGCGGCATACTCTCCATAATACTCATTCCTATCCATGCTTGCAAGTTTCCAGTCTCTCACTGCTGTAAACTTTGCAATTACGTCTCCGCAGCCACTTGCAATAAAACGTTGAGGCGTTTGTGCAATTATGTTTGTGTCGGCTATTATAGCTATTGGAGCTTGAGCCATAACTGAAAAAGGTTTTTCAAGACCCTTAACTGACGAAAGCGGGCTTGCAATTCCATCGTGAGAGGCTGTTGTTGGCACACTAATGAAAGGCACCCTTTGCCGACCAGAGCTCAACTTTGCCACGTCAATTTTTGTTCCTCCACCCACGCCGAAAACCACTTGAGGTTTTAGAGTTCCAATTTTTTCCTCAACGGCTTCCACATCTTTTATGGTGGCTGACTCTACAATGTGTGTTTTGGCTTCCACGCCATCGTTTTCAAGAATCTCCTTAACAATTTTTCCAGCAATATCATAGGTTTTCTTCCCAGTAATTATTAGGGCGGACTCCGTGAATCCCAACCTTCTAGATATCTCTGCAGTTTGTTCTATTACACCCTTTCCAACAATAACCTCTCTTGGAAGCTGCATCCAATGGCGTTTTAAAGGCAAATCAACCACTCGTTGGGCTTTTCCCTTTAGGATGATATGGGCGTGGCTCTTAAAACCCTTTTCACGGCAACGCTGCAATCTGAAGATTTTAGCTATGAATTTTAGTTTCATACCGATAAGAATCACGGATTTAAACCCACTGCCATGTTTGATAAGCCGACGGTTGAGAAAAGAAAATGTAAATATTACTGTGAAAGATGCGGCAAGGAGGACGAGCTGATAGAGGAAGAGGGCATAATCTAGGCTATGCAAGTTTGTAGACGAATCGGCGATTTTCGAAGCGTAATATTAATAAGCTTCATGACGTGATTAAATGATGCTACTTCCTAGCGAAGTAATCTGGCACATGTTTAGGTTTTGGGAGAAATGTGTAAAATGTCAAACAACAACGTAGTTGACAAGTTGACGTTAAAGGGAACGACAACCATAGGGGTTGTCTGCAAAGACGGAGTGATCCTCGCTTCGGACACCCGTGTAACCATGGGGTTCTATGTAGCCCACAAGCATGGGAAGAAAATTTACAAGATAGATGACCACATGGCGATGACCATTGCTGGAACAGTTGCCGACGCCCAAAGAACAGTGGACATTTTAACAGCTAACGCCCAACTCTACAAGCTAAACATTGGAAGACCAATGCCCATAAGCTCAGCAGCAAGGCTCATGGCAAACCTTCTATTTTCAGCCAGATACATACCACTAGCAACCCAAGTCCTAATAGGCGGCGTTGACGACACCGGTCCTCACGTTTTCTCCATAGACCCTTTCGGAAGCCTAACGGAAGAGAAATGCGTTGCCACGGGCTCTGGATCTCCAATAGCCTACGGCGTTTTAGAGGACAAGTTCCGCGAGGGCATGTCAGTGGCTGAAGCTTTGCCCATAATTGTTAAAGCTGTTGACTCAGCTATGAAAAGGGATACAGCCAGCGGAGACAGCTTCAACGTGGCGGTTGTAGACGCTAACGGTTATAGAGAACTAACCAATGGGGAGAAGAAGAAACTTTTAGCTGCAAATCAAAGGGAAGTCTAAAAGTTGGCGCCTAACACCGAAAGGGAAAAAATCGAAATAAGCAAATACATACTCGAGCATGTTCCAAAAGAAGCTGAAGTCACAAGAGTAGAATATGAAGGTCCAACGCTGGCAGTTTATGCAAAAAGACCTGAAATCCTCGTGGAGCAGAGCAGCCTAATCGCCGACATAGTAAACGTCATCAGAAAAAGAATTGTTGTCCGCTCCGACCCCTCTGTACGGTTCCCGGAAAAGGAAGCCGAAAAATTAGCCCGCGAAATAATCCCGCCGGAGGCTGAGGTTACAGACGTATACTTTGACCCAAGCCTCGGCGAAATTATTGTTGAAGCCAAAAAACCCGGGCTCGTCATAGGGAAAAATGGCACTGTTCTTCAAGAAATCATAAGAAAGACAAAGTGGCGTCCCCATGTTTTAAGAAGCCCACCATTACGCTCTAAGATTATTGCACATATGCGCCACTATCTCCATTCTGAAAGCAAGGAGAGGGAGCGAAACCTTCGCACCTTCGGCGAGAGAATCTTTAGACCCAAAGTCTTTGAAGTTGGAGACGTTCGAATTACACCCCTCGGCGGAGTTCAAGAGGTTGGACGTTCAGCCTTCCTTGTGCAGACAAGAGAGAGTACCATCCTCTTGGATTGTGGTATAAATCCAGGCTCTTCGAAGCCTTTCGAGGCTTTTCCTAGGTTTGACCATCCAGCCTTCGAAATAGACTCACTGGACGCTGTTGTTATAAGCCACGCTCACTTAGACCACTGCGGTTTGACACCATTCCTATACAAGTATGGCTATGAGGGTCCCGTCTACTGTTCTGCACCAACATCCAACCTTATGACATTGCTTCAGCTCGACTATTTGGATGTGGCTAGCAAGCAAGGCATAATCCCGCCATACGACCAGAAAGACGTTCGAGAATGCGTCCTCCACACGATTCCACTACGTTACGGCGTTGTAACTGACATAGCCCCAGACGTGCGGCTAACACTGCACAACGCTGGGCACATTTTAGGCTCTTCAATAGTACATTTACACATAGGTGAAGGCTTACACAACATTGTTTATACAGGCGATTACAAGTATGCACGAACTATGCTTTTGGAGGCGGCAACAGCCGAATTCCCAAGGGTTGAAACCATTATAACAGAAAGCACTTATGGTGGACCAGAGGATATAATGCCATCAAGGGTTGAAGCTGAAGAACGCCTAACAAGAATAGTGAATGAAACCTTGGAGAAGAGGGGCAAAGTCTTAATTCCTGTGCCGGCGGTCGGCAGAGCGCAAGAAATTATGCTTGTTTTGGATGGCTATATGAAACAAGGGTTAATGAAGGAGGCTCCGGTTTTCATTGAAGGCATGATTTCTGAGGCGACGGCAATTCACACGGCTTACCCAGAATATTTGGGTAGGGAAGTAAGAAACAGCATTCTCCACGATGGAGTGAACCCGTTCGAGTCAGACTACTTCACCGTTGTCGAGCATCCAAGCGTTAGGCAAAACGTGATTGACGGGGAACCATGCATAATTATGGCTACGTCTGGCATGCTTGAAGGCGGGCCGGTAATAGAATACTTCAAAAGCCTTGCAGAGGACGAGAAGAACTCCATAATCTTCGTAAGCTACCAGATTGAGGGCACTTTGGGAAGGAGAGTTCAAAAAGGCATCAACGAAGTGGCGATGATCGACAGCGAGGGCAAAATGAGCGTTGTAAAAGTGAAGATGCACGTGGAGTCAATAGAGGGCTTTTCGGGGCATTCTGACAGGCGGCAAATAATAAATTATGTGACGCATCTGAAGCCTAGACCTGAAAGAGTTATAGTTTGCCATGGTGAAAGGGCAAAAATAGCCAGCATATCCAATTTTATAGATAAAAAGTGTGGAATCCAAGCCTTTGCGCCAGCAGTTATGGAAACCATTAGGTTGCTGTAGGTATAGGCTCGCTTGCAACTGGCGTTTTTTCTCTCCAGATCTTCACGTTTGGCGGGCAAATAACCACACGTTCCTCGCCTAGACGGGCGATGTCCCCACCAACAGACTCAACAAACTCGCATAACTCGTTAACAGCCCTTTTAACATCATCAACGCTCTTATTTGCGAGGGGAGTTATCCTGAGAATCAAAATGTTTCCGGAGCGTACCTCTTTTTTAACAGTATCCAAGTCTGATAAGTCTCGAAGGGGCATAGCCTTCAAGAAGGTTTTGCCGGGCACCTCTTTAACTTCCGCTTTCGGCGTTTCACCCTTTTCTTCTTTCTTGTATTTGCGGAACAGTTCACCTAAACCCGGCAAACTTCTCCTCTCTATTACGCCCTTTATACCTTATTTACCCTTTTTAAGAGTTTAAGCGTTTCCTTGTTTAGAGGTGCTCTGAACTTAAAATATAGATTGGTGTTAATAGGTTTATGAATCTGAAATATGGATTTGGCTTACTCTTCTTATACGTTTGCCAGTTCCTTTATGGTTTTCCATATTTTGTCGCTGACATGGTGAATGTTCTTAACCACAACACCATGCTTAATTCCAACAGCCTCTTCTGAACTGTAAAGGATTTCGCCTACAGCAATCGGCTTGCCATACCTCTCGTCCGTAACCAGAACCATGTCGCCCTTCACGAATTCTCCTTCGAAACGTAAAATTCCCGGAGCCATCACATCCGCACCATTACAAACGTGGGGGATAGCCCCCATATCCACAACAACTTTTGGCAAAAAGCCGAAAACCTCTTTAAAGAATAGGGTTGGATAAACTTTTTCTTTACTTTTGAAAAGTGCCGGCTCATCGTTCATGAGGTAGACCTCGCCGAAATCCACTTCAACAACCTCAACTTTCGGAGTGCTTGCAAAGCATTTTTCCAAAACTATTTTCAGCTTTTTTGAGGCGTCTTCTAAAAGCTTCTTCACCTCTTTATCTTTTAGGAAATGCCTCTTATACTTTTTAGACATAGGTTTTCGCTTCTTGCTTAGATAGGTTTAAATGGTATAAGTTTAAGTATAAAAAGGGTAAATCTCTATTCGAGGTCTGCGAATGAGCGAGATGACGACTGAAATTCTTGAACAGAACCTTGGAAAAATAGTGCTCGTAAGGTTGAAGGGTGGGAAAAGCCTTAGGGGTAGGCTGAAGGGTTTCGATCAGCACTTAAACCTTGTTCTCGAGGAGACTGAAGACACGACAGATGCTGAAAACACGAAGAAGCTTGGCTTAATAATCGTCCGCGGAGACAACGTCGTCCTAATATCGCCGCCGCCTAGGTGAAAATTTTGGGAAAGGGGACGCCATCCTTTGGAAAACGTGCCGGAAAAACGCTTCACATACGTTGTAGACGTTGTGGAAGGAGAGCCTACAACGTTTCAAAAAAGCGGTGTGCCGCATGCGGTTATGGGACGTCAACAACTATTAGACGTTATTCTTGGCGGACTAAAAACCTTAAAAGAGAAAGAATTCGCTAAAACTCGTTATTGTTGTAGTAACCCTTATCAATTCTAACAAATATAAGCGGTCCCTTGCTTCTCGTCAGTTCTCTGGCCTTGCGTAATGTGTTGTTTACAATGTTTAGCACCTGTTCATTGTCGCTTGTGTACTTCTTTTTGTTTTCACCCAACTCCATTTTTAGGAGGTTCTCAGCTAATATTGACGTGCCGCATACTTCGCCGTTCTTAATGAGGGTTGATATGACGACTTCCTGCATCTCTCGGCGGTTGGTCAGCCTTCTCCATACGGGTTCAGCATTGTTTAGGATTTTTGTCACTTTATTCCATTTATGGGCTTCTTCGTTGCCTATCAGGAGTTTTACCCTTTCACTCCACTTTTTCAGCCATATGCCAGTCCACAAGGCTATAAATTCTTCAAGCTCTTTAGGCTCTTTCTGGTAAAATTCTTCTAGCTTGTCCGTGAGTTCGCATTCGTTTGCCTCTTTGCCCACCAAGTTCCAGTAAACCTTTAAGTAGTTGGTGAAGTCTTGGCAGGCTATCTGCAAAACCTTCCGGTCAGCGCCAAAAATATCCAGCATTGGATTTTTGCTTTTCAACTTTTCAGACAATAGTACTTCAATGAAATTCATTGTTTTCGAAGCCCTCTCCGCTCTAATACTAAGATTAAAGTTTTAATTAAGCTTTATTTATGGTTGCTTCTATAACATTCTTAAGTAATTTTCAACCATATTACATGTTCCGTAATATTCTTTAATCAAGAAATTTTGGAAGCTCGCCGATGTCCTTAATGATCAAGTCGGGTTTTTCCTTCTCTAACTCTTCTTTCGTGAATATTCCTGATAAAACAGCGACTGTTTTGGCTCCGGCGTTCTTTCCAACTCTAACATCTGTGACGGAATCACCTACAATAGCACATGCACTCACTTCAACGTCTAACCGTTTAGCGCAGTCAACCAGCGATTTTGGAGAAGGTTTTGGAAACTGCGTGTTCAATGCAGTTACAATGCATTGGAAGTATCTGGCTAAGCCTACCTTCTCCAGCCACTTTCCAATACTTTCGCATGGAGCATAACGCATTGTCAGCAGCGCAAGCCTAGCCTTTCTTGAAAGCGTTTCAAGAGTTTCTTGTGTGTTTGGCAAAAGTTTTGCCTTTTCCTCAGCGAGCCTATAGTAAGCCTTAAGGTAAGCATTTAGAAATTTTTTAACGTTTATTTTTGGTAACAAGACCTTTATTGGTAGATTCTGCTCTAATCTCCTTGGAATCTCCAAAACCAAACCGGGGTTAAACTCTTTTACGCCAAGCGTTTCAAAAGCTTTTGCTAGTGCTTCATGATAAGCTTCTCTTGAATCCACAAGCGTGCCGTCTAAGTCTATGATTATTCCTTCAACTTTCAGCTTCATCCTTTCGCCTCTTTTGCTTGTTCGCTACGCCTTTTGTTTCGATAAGTTTTTATTCTATGCTTTATTGTCTAAAAGGATACCCACTAGAAGATATAAAAGGTTGAAGGTTTGGAGTATTAGGCTATGGTTAGGAAGGCGCGGATACGCTTAACAAGCACAGACTACAAGAAGCTTGAGGAAGTATGCCAAGAGCTTAAGGCAATAGCTGAAAAAACAGGGGTGAAAATGACAGGGCCTATTCCGTTGCCAACCAAAAGGCTTAAGGTTCCAGTTTTGAAGTCTCCCTGCGGTGAGGGGACAGCCACATGGGACAAGTGGGAACTGCGCATCCACAAACGCTTAGTGGATATTGACGCTGAAGAACGCGCCATGAGGCGGATTATGCGTATCCGTGTCCCCGAAGAAGTGCACGTGACAATAGAACTTCTCTGAAGGACTTTGGACACTAAGTTTTCTTTTTTGCAGTCCAATCGAATAATAGGCATTCTCCACATTTTTCCAAAAATTCTAGTCCCTTCTTCGACGTTGTAAATAGGTTGTTCTTATCGATTTCCAGCAATTCCTTCTCCAGCAAAATTGTTAAATACTGTTTTGATTGTGAATGTGAGAGTCCAACGCTTCTCATCAATTCTGTTTTCTTTTTTCCAGATTTCGCTTTTTCGAGAATTTCAACAACAATGTCGTGTCTATCTCGTTTACCCAAATTTTTCATTTAAAAATGTCTCCTTAGCGCTTAGAAATGGCATTACAAGAACATATAAGAGGCTATGGTTAGTATTAGGCTTGTGGTGAAGGCTAAAGCCCAGACTTTTTTGTTCCAAAGGAAGACTTTGAAACCGTCAAGTATTCCGAAGGGAATTAGGTTGATGAAGGCTATCCAAGCATTTATCGCGAAACCTAGAAGAAGCAGATATGTAAGGTTGTTCGTCAGGGCAAAAAGTGCTGCCAAAAGAAATACTATGGACAATAAAATGTTCGTTAATGGACCAGCTATGGAGATTTTCCCGATGTTTCTTTTGCTAGTTAATCCTGATATGACCACCGCTCCGGGTGATATAATCTTGAAGAGTGGAGAAACAATAGATATGGCTGTTAATATTAAACCAAAAAGCATTATTTTGAATTCCGCCCATAAACCGCTTTTTTGAGCTGTGAATTTGTGGGCTAATTCATGGATTAGGAAGGATGCCGTTACTAGAAATCCAAATGCGAGTAGCATAGGAAAGCCTCCAATTCTTTGGATTATGTGAGGCGAAATTCCTAAGGATAATCCTATCCCTAAAACAAGTAGTGCCGCCACCGCCAAATGAGTAACCTCTTTAGCGCTGAAGTGAATTTTCCTTCGAGTTTCTATTGGTATGTAGGTGATTGTGTATTCAATCGGCTTCCATGTTTGAGAGAATTGTGCCTGTTCTTCCTTTACTGGTGCTCGCGCCGATTCGATTTTTGGGCATTCATGGTTTTCTGGTAGGCGATGCTCAGCGCAAAAATATCCCCCACAATAAGGGCATCTGAAGGGCAGAAAGGCCTCTGTTCCACATTTTTGGCACTTCATTATGGACGCCTTTTAACCGCTTAAATGAGCTTTTATCTCTTTATATGTTTCTGTTTGCATTGGGTTAAAGGTTAATAGGAGTATACGCTCAGTTAATTGGGAAGGGTGGAGAAAGCGTGAGGGCTTTCAGTTTTGTCCACACTGCAGATTTGCATTTAGGTTATTCACAGTACGGTTTAGAAGTGAGACGCGAAGACTTTGACAAGGCATTTAAAGAGCTTGTTGACAAAACCCTTGAGCTGAAACCGTCATTCCTCATAATTTCTGGAGACCTTTTCCACAATGCCAGGCCATCCAACGTAACACTAGAGAATGCCATAAAAAACTTCAGCAGACTCCGCGAGGCCGGCATTCCAGTGCTGGTTGTTGACGGCTCCCACGACTGTGCGCCAAACGTTGTCACCAGCACAATTCTTAACCCATTGGACAGTGCCGGGCTTATCTATTATCTGCCACGGCATGAGGGGGCGTGCTGGCAGAAGCCAGAATGCTGCTACGTTTACGGAGTGCCCAACTATCGGACTAGGCGCAAAACTGAGGAGATGCTTCCAGCTTTTATAGAGCAAAACAAGCCAGCACCTGACCCTTCGCTTTTCAACATTTTTGTTTTCCACACGGCACTGGACATTCCTGAAGTTAATCCACCCTATATAGAGGCTGAAGCCCCTATTGAACTCATACCGGAAGGTTTCAACTACTATGCTGCTGGACACGTTCACAAACCATACATGGGGAGGTTCAAAACTGGGTTGCTGATTTACCCCGGAAGCACCGAAACGATAAACTATGATGAAGCTGGGAACGAGAAGGGCTTCTACTATGTGGAAGTGAACGAGAAGGGGGAGGCTGCCCCACAGTTTATTAAATTGGAGTCTCCTCGCAAATTTGTTGTTTTAGAGCAAGACTTTACCGGTTTTACTGCGTCGAAAATCACTAAACTCGCTGTGCAACTCGTGAAAGGCGCCGACGAAGAAGGTGCTGTTCTAATTCCAGTTTTGCGTGGTGTCTTGCCGGTTGAGGCTAGCCGTGCTGAGGTTGATGTCGCCCAAATTAGGGGCGCAGCTGAAAAGGCTTTGCTTGTCCATCCGGTTGTTTTGCTACGGGAGAGCGAAGTTCCAGAGGCTGTTGTTCGCTCCATATTCGAAAGTGAAATCAAGGATTTGAAAACGAAAAGCTTTGAATACTTCCTCCAAATTTTCTCTGAGCGCTACAGCCCGCAAGAAGCTGAAGAAATTGCCAAGGCTGCGGTCAACCTAATTGAACCGCTAACCAAAAAGCAAGATGAAAAGGCTCGGCAGATTTTGGAGGAGCTTTTACAATGAAAATCGAAGTTGTCCGTTTGGAAAACATCCGCTCCCACGTGAAGTCCACAGTTCCATTTGCGAGAGGTTTCAACTGTCTTGTTGGCGGTTTGGGTTGTGGAAAATCCAGCATACTTTACGCCATAGACTTCACCCTCTTCGGAGACCCCCTTGGAAGAAGTTACGATTACCTCTTGCGGGAAGGCGCTGAAAGTGGAAAAGTTGTTGTCCAGTTCACCCACAACGGCAAAAGCTACACTATATCGAGGGGTCTGAAAAGGCGTGGGAAGGGCATAAGCCAAGACTTTGACGAACTCAAACTTTTTGAGGGCGAAACTCTAATCGCAAGTGTGAAAAGCGACGCTGTTGCAGAACAGTTGAAGGCTATCACTGGCTTGGAAAAGGAGCTTTTCCGCGAAATAGTCTGGGTCCGCCAAGAACACCTAAAAGAGCTTTTGGACGCCCCGCCAAGAGAGCGGCAAAAACGCCTAGACGAACTCTTCGGTTTGTCGGAATACGAAACTGCATGGAGCAATATGGCTGGTTACCAGAAAGAATACGAGGGCGAAAAAAGAGCATATGAAAAGGACCCGGACATCGTTGGAATTAAAAAGCTTAATGAGGATTACAACAGCCTAGCTAGAGACTTCGCCCAGCTAGAGGTTGACATCCAAGAAAACACGAGAAAACTTGGCGAAGCCAAAAAGGCTTTGGAGGAGGCAGACCTCAAACTCAAAAGACTTGAGGAGCTTAGAACATCCGTGGAGAACCTCAAATGTAGGGAAGCCCAGATACAAGCCAGCCTAGCAAGCCTTGAAGATTCTCTGGCTTCGTTGGCTGAGAAATTTGAAGGGAAAAAAGCGATAATTGAGAATTTGAAGCAGCGCATTAACGCTATGGAGTCACAAGCAAAAACCTACAAGGAAACGCTTAGAGCGGTTGGGGTTCCAGCAGACCAGCCTATCGAAACCTTGAGGCAACACCTTTCAGCCTTCGACGAGCAAATCGCAAGCCTAAAAGCAGAACAAGAGGCTAATCTCAGAAATCTCCAAGCAGACCAGCGAAGGCTTTCATCGCTTTCAGCTGAAAACCGGTGCCCGCTCTGCCTTCAGCCTCTAACTGCCGATTACAAGAACAGCTTAGTGGAACGCATACAAAAGGAAAACAGCGAAAGGCAAATGACCATAAGCCAGCTTCAAAAAGACATCGAGGAACTGCAGCAAATAAGGGAGAAAGCCAGTTCCGCCATATCTAACCTTCAGGCTTTGCTACCGAGAATCGAAGACTTGAAAACCCGCTTAAACGAGGAGTCTAAGGCTTTAGCTGAGCTTTCAACGGAATTTGAGGAAAAGCAGAAAATGGAAAACACGTTGAGAGTTCAGCTTGAAGGCATACGGGCGGAAATTGGCAGATTTAACATGTCCCAGCTTGAAACCGCCAGAAGGCTTAGAGAGCAGGCTTTCCAGCAGTATTATAGGCTTGAAGCTGACCTGCAAACTAAGGAAAACCGCAAGAAGGCCATGATGCAGCGGTTAGATGAAATTAAGGAGCGCATAGACCAAGCTCAGAAAAAGTTTGAGGAGATGAAGAAGCTTGACAAGCTTTTGGGTGTTATAAATAGCATACGTGACGCCTACAGGAGCATTCAGCCAAAACTGCGAAGTGAATTTGTAAAAGTTTTGAAAAACTTTGTGCAGCAAATCTTAGACAGCCTAGTGGGCGAGGAAGGCGTGCCAATAAACATCACAATAGATGAGACTTACACGCCATACGTGATAAGTGAGACAGGTATTGAAAGAGAAGTTTCAAACCTTTCCGGTGGGGAGCGCACCCTAATAGCCTTTGCATATCGCCTCGGGCTTGGTCAGCTAATAATGCAGTCCAGGACGGGTCATGGTTTAAGCCTCCTATTGCTTGACGAACCGACGGAGAGTCTTGGAAGAGAGGACGGCTCGATAGACCGCTTGGCAGAAGCCATCTCAAGGTTTAAAGCTGTGGAACAAATAATCGCCGTAACCCACAGCGAGGCTTTTGCTGAAAAAGCTGAACACGTCATAAGGGTAGAAAAAGAGGCTGGGGAAAGCAAAATATCAATCGAAAAATAGCTGCTTATCCGCCTAAAGCTAACGGGCTTGGCAGAGATGAGGACGAGAAGATTTACACTGTTGGAAGGCATAACTGCCGGGGTTCTGTTCGGAACAGCCTCCATCTTTATTAGATTTCTACCGGCATTAGACGTGTTTTCGATAGCTTTTTGGCGTCTAATAATCGCGTGTGGGGTTCTAGCCGCCATAATCTTCTATTTCAAGATGTCCTGCAACGTTGGCTCTGCTTGGAAAAACTTGAAAAGGCTTGTTTTTCTAGGGTTTTTCCTCGGCTTGCACTTCATATTCTTCATATCTGCTGTGAAGGACACAACGATTTTGAATGCCACAGTCCTAGTCAACACTACTCCTATTTTCTCCATGTTCTTCTCAGCCTTCATTTTCGGTTTGAAGCCTTCCCGTTTTGCAGTTTTGGGGATTGTTATAGCCATAGGTGGAGTATGTATAATTGCATACGCTGAAACCACAGTCGCCAGTTCTGCCAGCACCGCAGTAGACGGGACTCCAAGTTTGAAGGGTGATTTAGAGGCTGTTCTAGCAGCTTTTGTTGAGGCACTTTACCTAAGCTACGGCAAGAATGTGCGAGAACAAAGCGCCATACTGCCAACAATGCTTCCTATATACATTTTTGCCGCCGTCACTGTGGCAGCGTTAAATCCATTTGGTGGAAGCAAAACACTACAGTTTCCAACAGAAATATTCTCGATCCTTCCACTTTTAGGTTTGGGAGTTCTGCCAACAGCCGTAGCCCACACGCTCTATTTCTCATCCTTATCCAACTTAAAATCCTTTGAAACCGCAACCATGGCTTTACTTGAACCATTAGGGGCAACAGCCTTAGGCATAATTCTATTCGGCGAATGGCCTATCCCAATTTTTGCAATGGGAACCGCGTTAATATTAGCTGGGATAGTTTTTGTTTCTAAATGGGAAAGCTGAAAGCTTCTACGAAACAAATAAAAAGCTTCACAATATATGTGCAGAAAGCGAGTTGAAACATGATGGCGTATAACGACAAAATATTAAATGCCTTGGAATCCGCAACAAACTACTTAGAGAAATCACTTTCCGCACTGAACAACGGAGACGAAAACTCCTTTTCAAAACATTTTTGGCACGTTGCCGCCGAGCTGGAATACGCCCTTTTCATGTTCTCTCTAATTTTTCAAGAAGAAAATGTTGACAAGTCAAGATGGAAGCCTAACCCAGACGTAAAGAAGGACGATTTCCACAATGTCCTGGCTGAGGTCCGCAGCTTGCTAGACAACGCTAAAAAATTTTTGGCTGGCAGCAAGTTTTTAGACGCATATAAGGGCGTTTATGTTGCAAGGCACTGTGTTTTTGCTGTTGAAGAGAATCTTGCAAAGAAAAAGCGTGAACGCTTGAAAGCGAAGTAGGCTACTCTTCTGGCAGCTTTCGCCCTTTAACCTTTAAATCGCCTTCTTCCCCACTTATAACCTTATAATAATCCTTAAGCTCGCTTTTGTGTAGAAACTTTTTCAAGAGCACCCTCAAATACTGTTTTGGAAGGCTTTTTTCTTCGCTTTCCACCACGATTTCGTTTGTTAGAGTTTTCACTTCAGTATTCGTCTTTTCCTTCAAAAATTCTGCAAGTTCTTTTATGACATCTCCGCCTTCAGCCTTAAGCTCGGACACATCAATTTTTATTTCGACCATTCATCTTCGCCTCCATTCTGGTTTACTTTCTTACCATTATAACTCTAACTTGATCGCATGCATCCTCACATGCGTCTGCAATCATTTCCATCGCTTCAAAAAGCTGACCAACTAGGACTGCAACTCCAGCCCTTTGCAAGTTCTCTTTTCCCAGCAATGTTCTTGCTTCCTCGTGCAAGTCGTCCACTTTCTCCTCTTCCCTTTCCACGGCGTCTGCTGCTTGAAGGGCTTCTTCCGGCTTTGTTATTATTTTGTTTATGCACTTTTGGAGCAGTATAGCGCATTCCTTCACGCCTCTAGCCATCTCCATAAACTCTTTTTTGATAGAGGCGGGTACATGCTCCATAGGCGTGGCCATTAAAACCCTTGTTGATTCTCTGCTCCAGTCTGCAACCATGTCCACCCTTTTAACAAGGTGCATTATGTCTTCTCTGGCTGTTGGCGGGAGTTCCCCTCTCGAGACTTCATCTATGACTTTTCGGCGTAAGCTGTCCGCTTCTCTTTCGCCGCTGGCAATTCTTTCCACGCAGTTCCGCAGCTCTTTCGAGTTGTTGTTTACCGCCGCCTTAACAGCCTTTTCCAAGTCCTCAACTATGCTTGTTGTTATGGCGAGGTGCTGCTGTATCATCGTTAGGGCTTTTGTTTCCCTCCGCTTTTCAAACCATTTTATTAACTCACTCAACAGCCAACTCCTCCCTCAAGCCCAACTCTGGGTAGACGAACAAGTGGGCGTTTTCCGGCGGAAAGCTTAATGTAACCTTCTCCCCTACATTAAACCATTCGCAAGCCAGGGAAGGCGTAACAATAACCATCAAATCCTGATTTTCAAGCCTAACCTCGTACCTTAAGTTTGTTCCTTCAAAGGCTAACCTTTCAACAACGCCTAACATAGCATTTTCATCCTCACTTTTTCCCCTCTTAATGGTGAAGGTTTCCGGTCTGACAGCTAATACCACCCTTTCGCCTTTACCAATGCCTTTGTTGACCACTTGAACTTTTAGGCCGCCGCGAAGCTCAATAACAGCTATCCGCCCCTTGGTTTCTGCTATGAAACCCTCCAAAAAGTTTGAGCCTCCAATAAAATTTGCCACAAAAATGCTCTGCGGGTTCATGTAAAGCTCTTGAGGAGTCCCTACCTGTAAGACTTTTCCCTTCTTCATAACGGCTATTCTGTCTGATATTGCCATAGCCTCTGATTGATCGTGTGTCACGTGTATGGCTGTTAACTCCAAATCCTTAGTCATACGCCTAATCTCATATCTAAGCTCGTTTCTAACCTTAGCGTCTAAATGCCCCAAAGGTTCATCTAAAAGTAGCAGTTTTGCACCAGCGGCAAGAGCCCTTGCCACAGCTATTCTCTGCATCATTCCACCGCTCAACTCACTTGGAAATGCGTCCAACCTCTCGTGAAGCCTAACCATCTCCAAAACTTCATGCCCGATCCTTTCGGCTTTTTGCATATCAAAACCCTTAACCCTTGGGCCATAAGTGACGTTTTCCCAAGCATTCATGTGGGGGAAAAGCGCAAACGTTTGGAATACAAAACCGATGTCGCGGTCTTCTGGTGGCACATCATTAACAAGCCTATCGCTGATGTAGATTTTGCCTTCATCAGGCTTTATCAATCCGGCAATAAGCCTAAGCAAAGTTGTTTTTCCACAACCGCTCGGTCCAAGAATTGAGAAATATTCTTTATCCTTTATGTGGAGGCTAACGTTATCAACGGCCACAATTTTGCCAAATTTTTTCGTCACGTTGACCAAGCGCACGTCTGGCATGCCTAATACCTTCCCTTACCCCTAACGATGAGCCTTAAAGTTAATAAGATTATGAAGGAGATTAATATTAAGAAACCGCAGCCCAAACCGATTTCCAAAAATTTAACAGCACTTCCAGAAGTCATCCATTCCCTAACCCAGTTCACGAGAACCACAGGGGCGGTCTTAAGCTGAGTAACGGCCAGTGTGGCACCCGTTTCGCTTACGCTTCTTGTGAACACCATTATGGCGCCAGAAAACATCGAATATTTGGTTAACGGGAATATTATTGTTCTGAAAACACCTAGGGATTTGGCCCCCAAAGTTTTCGATGCCTCCTCCAGCTCTATGCTTATTCGCTCAATAGCCGCCGACATAGATCTCACAAAATACGGGTATGTTATGGCCAAATGTGCAAAAACAAGAAGCCATATATCTGGTATGAAAGCTAAAGTTTCTTTCCAAAAGAATTTAAGAGAAACACCTAACGCCACCGAGGGCACGATTATGGGGATGTCGATAAGCACGTTTAAGGCTGACGAAGTTTTCCCAAGCCTTTTTCGTGCAACAACTATTGCCATTGGCAAGCCTATAAGAACATTTAAGACCGTTACCACGGCTCCGAGGGAGTATGAAAGGACGAGGCTTTGCCAATACTCCCCCCAAGGATAAACCCCCCTGAAAGCGTTATGCAATATGTCTGTTGATGCGGCTTCGAAGGCTGGAAGAGCCGCAAAAAGCGAGGGAATCAACACAATAACAAAGAAGATTAAGAGCGTGACGCCATTTCTAGTTAAAGCCGCTGAAGAATAGCTTATTTTCTTCTCAACTGCTGGCCAAGCCTTTTTTACTGGAAGTTTCAGCCTACCTCCAAGAACACGTACTGCAGCGAAAATTAGGCATGAAAAAACTATGAGAACGAGGCTTGCAAAAACTGTTGAGCCTTCATAAACAGCTTGACTAACTAAGGGTGGTTGAGCTGAAAACGCATTTTTCATGTTCTGAATAAAAACGGGACCATTTTCGAAGGCGCCAGCAACCATCATTGTGGCTCCAGTTTCTGAAATCGACCTAGCAAACGCCAGAATAAAAGCCGCAATTAAGGAAGGCTTTATTATACCAAAAGTGACGGTTCTAGCTGTTGTGAAGGGCGGTGCCCCTAAAGTCCGTGACGCTTGCTCATACTCAATCTTGTAATCTAGTAAGGCGCCAACGATGACCCTTACAGCAACTGGGTATGAAAATGTGAAATGAAGAAGTGCAACTAGAAGCCAACCGGGCGAAACAAGTGAACCGCCAAAAAGCGCTGAAATTCCTTCCGGCTCATACCAGAATAGTAGGAGCGAATAGCCAAGCACAGCTGTCGGCACGATAAATGGGACGTCTGCAAGCGTGTCCAGAACGTTTATCCATTTAGACTTGCTTCGGGCTATGAGCCAAGCCATTGGAATGCCAGCAGTCACATCCAAAACCGAAACCAAAACAGCCATGATAAAGGAATTTTTCGCGGCGTCCAATGCCCGGTTCATAAGTTGGCTGTCGCCAAAAACCTCTTGCATTGAGCCCCACTTGATAATTATGCCCAAAATTGGGGGAATCAAAATTAGGGCGAAAAAAAGTATGACGGCGGTTAAATAGACTCCATATTTGACCATGGGCTTTGATGAAAGCCTATCAAGCTTCTCAACGAATTTTTTGGGCAAATTTATCCGCCTAAATCTAACTCAGCAAACTGACATGCTTCTTTTCTCATTCGTAAAATTTGCTGATAAGCTTTCCGTATTGAGGCGAGTGTTTCGCCTTGTTCAATCAAGGAAAAGGTAAAAGAGAATGTAAAAATGGGGGATTTTAATTCTAGCCTATCTCAGGTCTTTTACGCCTAGTGTAGATTATTGCTGTTGTCATTATTGCTATTGCCACGGCTGTTGATATGCATATGGACAATATTTCTATTGGAAGGCTTGGCAGCGATAACGGGTTTTGTGATGTTGCTTGCCAAATGTTTGTGCTGGTTGCCTTGTAGGCGATTGAGGCTGAGCCTTGAGTGACGCTTATCTCGAGTAGGGCTCCTGTTTGTTTGTCCCAGCGGTAAGTGTATTGTTCATTTTCTTCGACTTGGCTTGCGTAGACGTAGGTTCTGCTGGCTCCAGCGTATGTTCCAGTTGCTTCTCCGGCGATTGTTAAGCTACCGTTGGTCACCAATTGGATGGTATCTCCGGTTTTCGAGTTTGCTGGAATAATCATTTGAAACGGTGCATTTCCAGAACCAGTTGCAATGTCAATGGTATAGGTTTCTGTGTGTTCTGTTTCATCGCTCATGTGCATGGTCATTCTCAAAGTCACAGTTGTTCCGGTGACAGATGCACATTCCGCTTTAACCCACTGAGGCATGTCTGATGGAGGAGTAGTGCCACTAACTTCAAGTTCATATTTTACCCAGTCGCCCACTTTGACGCCTACTTGCGCTTCTGCATAAGCCATGTTTAAGCAGAGCAGAAACGCCATGGTAATTACTCCAAAAATTGCGACTGGCTTCATGCCTTATCCTCCATTATCTGCGTTTAACGATGATGGTTGCTATTACAGAAGCCACTGCCACGATGGCAATAGACAATATTAGCCACCAGTAACTTAATATGGCCGTAAAGTCAAAGCCGCCACCGCCACTACCGCCACCGCTTAAATGTGCTGCTAACTGGTGGTAGCTGTGGTGGTATTGCACGTAGATTTGGGCGTACCCGCCGGCCTGGCTTATCTGAAAGTCTATGGGCTGATCATCCAAAGTGACTTTGACGTTTGAAAGGGTGCTTATCATGTCTGTTGGTATGGTTATGTTGGCTATTCCCGTTGTTCCGTCCGGACCGCCAACGTTTATGCTTAAAGTCATGCTTGTAGAGTTGAAAACCACACCAAGCACGGAAGAGTTTGTGGAAACATACATTCTCTTGTTCTTCCATTCAAGGGTCATGCGAATCCACCCTTCTGGCAGAACGGTGACAAAAGCGTTCAAACCAGTCGCTGCAGCCTCAAGACCATCGCTTACACCATCGCCATCAGTATCCCACTTCATTGGGTCTGTCCGGAAGACCTTCACCTCGACGCCGTCGCTGAGCCCGTCCCCGTCGCAGTCAGGGTTTCCT
>JAVZNT010000004.1:0-45991 GCA_038882655.1 Bathyarchaeia archaeon
TTATGGTTTTATTGCTATTTTCAGCCCTTCATGTTTCTTCATTGTTTCTATGCCCTTTTCTGTTTCCTCTAGACTGAACTTATGTGTGACTAATTCTCTGAAGGGAACATTATCAAAGTTTGAATACAGAAGGTTTATTGCGGTTTCAAACTGGGTGGGCGGATAAATCCAACTTCCAAGGATATCCAAATCTTTTCTGCAAATAACGTAGGGATGTATTTCGATGCCTCCAGAATCAACGAAATGGCCAACCTCAACATATCGTCCACCGTTTCTCGTCATTTCTATGCCTTGAATGAAGGCTGCGGGTACACCAGTACATTCTACAACAACGTCGCCACCAAGTCCATTAGTGAGCTTTTTGACTTCGCTGATTAAGTCTTCTGCCTTGCTGAAATCCTTTATGTTGAGCGTATGATCAGCACCAAATTTCTGAGCGATTTTTAACCTTGTGTCAGACATATCGATCATTATTGTTTTCCCTGCACCAACTATTTTTGCAACCATCAAAACAAGCAGCCCGATAGGTCCTGCCCCTTGGACTACAACACTTCTACATGGTCCGAAACCCTCACCAATGTAGGAAAGCCCAGGTTCAAAGGCTCTTTCAAGTGCACGGCTGGCAACGGCCATAGGTTCGATCAGAACAGCAACGTCCTCTGGCATGTCAGCGGGTAATTTATAAACCCAAAAGTGCACAGGGTCTACATACACGTATTCGCTGTAACCCCCGAAAAGGTGCGGATGTTCTTTGCAACTTATTGTTGATCCGTATGCGCGTCTATTCTGGCATAGATTCGGTTTATGGGGCATAAACTTGCAAAAATAACATTTTCCACAGAAAAGACTTGTGCCAGGGACAATTGTTATTCTATCCCCTTCAGCTAAAGTTTGTCCCTTAGCTTCAAGCCTCCTAGCTTCCTCTCCGATCTCCTCTACCTTTCCGCAGAATTCATGCCCAAGTATCACCGGATACTGAATTTTCATTCTTCCCTCGTAAATATGTACATCTGTCCCACAAATTCCACAAATTTCAGTCCGCATCAAGATTGCGTCTTTTTTAACTTCTGGTTTATCGAAGTATGTTACTTCAATCTTTCTGGGTTCTACCAAAACAGCGGCTTTAACCTTGGTCATCTTACTTCCCCCTGAATTTTGGATTCTATTCGCAAACATCCAGCGTCATAAGTTTTATGGTTATCTCTACTCTAAAAATATTTTTAAGCCAAAACTTTATTTAGTCAACATTTCACATGATGAGGGAAATGTCATGATAGGCGTTTATAATGGCAGAGTTTTAAGGGTTGACTTAAACGATTCAAAATTCTCCGTAGAGAATGTGGATCACTCTGTCTTTAAGAACTTTCTTGGTGGCGTTGGGCTAGCTGCAAAAGTAATGATTGACGAGGTAAACCCTAAAGTTGAACCGTTTGCGCCTGAAAACTACCTAATCTTTGCGCCCGGAGCATTAACAGGGTCGTCTATACCCGCTGGCAATAAATCCGTTTTCGTTACGAAATCTCCTTTAACAAACGCTTGGGGGGAGGCTACTTTTTCTGGCGTCTGTGGAATAAACTTGAAGCGCGCGGGATTTGACGGTTTGATAATAAAGGGTAAAGCTGAGAGGCCATTATACCTATTTATTTCAGACGATACCTTTGAACTCAGGGATGCTACAAAAATTTGGAACATGGAAACTTTTGATGCATGTACAGCAATTAAGAAGGAACTTGACTTAAAAGAGGTAGGGATTGCTTGTATAGGTCCGGCTGGAGAGAAACTTGTTAGAATAGCATCCATAATTTCTGATGATGGAAGGGCTGCTGGAAGATGTGGTGTAGGAGCTGTGATGGGTTCTAAGAATCTTAAGGCAATAGCTATTCATGGAACTGGCGAGATAGAGGTTGCTGATAAAAAGAGATTCGATGAAGTAAAGAGGGCTATGTTAAAGGTCATCGCCGAAAAGAAACCGCTGCAATTCGGTACCGCCGGTTCGGTAGAGGCATTTAATGAAATGGGCAATCTGCCAACTAAAAACTGGACGCTTGGAGTTTTCTCCGGAGCGAAAAATATAAGCGGGCAATTTATAACTGAACGGTTCTCGCCCAGAAAAAGAGCGTGCTTTGCGTGTCCAGTTGCCTGTGGAAGAGAGATTGAATTAAAAGAGGGACCTTATGCACCGTTAAAATGTTACGGACCAGAATACGAAACTGTTGCGGCTTTAGGCTCGCTTTGCATGAATGACAAAATTGAGTCAATAATTAAGGCTAATGACATATGCAATAGGTTGGGAGTGGACACGATATCAACAGGAGCGGCAATAGCCTTTGCCATGGAATGCTTTGAGAAAGGCTTACTCGCTGGTGCGGATACTGGTGGCTTAGAGGTTAAGTGGGGAGATCCTGAAGTGATAGTGAGATTATGTGAACTTATTGGCAGAAAAGAAGGCTTTGGGACTTTATTGGGCGAAGGCGTGAAAGTCGCATCGAAAGTTATAGGTAGAAATTCCGATAGGTTTGCGTTACATGTTAAAGGTTTAGAACTGCCTATGCACAGCCCATACCGGTTTAAGGAGATGGGACTTGCATACGCAGTTTCTAATAGAGGCGCATGTCACAACCGGGGTAGTCCCGCTTATGTCTCGCGAGGAATTCTTATTCCAGAATTTGGCTACACCGAGAAAACTGATGGTTTTACAACACAAAGTAAGGCGAAACTAACCGCCGATCATCAAGACATATGCACAATGATAGATGCGCTTGGCATCTGCAAATTTATCGTCTTCTTCGGGGGAATAAGCGTCACAATGCTTGCCGAGGCTTATTCAGCGGCAATAGGGTGGCATGTAGAACCTAGTGAAATGAAAAAAACTGGCGCGAGAATATGGTTTTTGCAGCGCATCTTCAATTACAACGCTGGCTTAAGGCGAAACGATGACACTTTACCTGAAAGATTTCTGAAAGAACCACTGAAAGAAGGGGCTGCAGCAAACCAAACGGTAGATCTGGAAACGATGTTAAACGAGTATTACGAAATTCGCGGGTTAGACAATACTGATGGAAAACCAAAGATAAGCAAAATAAAAGAGTTAGCATTAGATTTTGTCATTCCTAAAATTTCTACATGACTGGAGGGGGAAATTGATACGTGTTAAATTAATAGTCTTGCATAAGGCTTTGAAGGAGATTTTAAACAAAGACCTAACAATAGAACTCGCAGAAGGAGCAACAATAAGGGACTTAATCCAAAGGCTTGATTTAGTATACAAAGGTGCCGTATCAGAGATCTTGAGAATAGACAAACAAGTTTCCATTCTTCTCAACGGCCAAGACATTGAGCACCTAGGTAGTTTAAACAAGAAACTTGCCGACGGAGATTGTATAGCATTCATTCCTCTTGTAGCTGGAGGTTAATTTTCAGCACTTCTTGTTTTACAAGAGTCTAGAGTTTTATTCGGATAAAACCAACAAGATTTTTACGACTAGTTACCTTATGAAAATCCACAAGAGAAACATTTCTAAGAAACGATGAAAATCAGCATTAACGATTAAAGAAGGAAAGAAACATGTCAGACAAGGGTGGGATAACCCATTAAACTATTCGAATATGAGGCTAAGGAAATCTTCAGAAACTTTGGGATACCTACGCCAAAGGCAGTTGTTGTCAAATCCCCCGCATATGTTGTCTCAGCAGTTGAAAAAGTGGGTTTGCCTCTCGTCATTAAGGCACAAGTGCTTATGGGGGGAAGAGGCAAAGCTGGAGGCATCCGGTTTGCAAAAAGTCTTGATGAAGCTGTCAAAGAAGCTGAGACTTTGTTGAACAACAAATTAAAAGGACATACTGTAAAGAGCGTGCTACTAGAGGAAAAGTTGAACATAAAGAAGGAGTACTACGTTGGAGTCACCATCAACCAGCCCACTGGGAAGCTAGTTATAATGTTCTCAACAGAAGGTGGAATGGACATTGAAGAAATAGCCAAGGAAAAACCGGAAGCACTCATTTCTAGAAAGATAAGCATAAGCAGAGGTTTCTATGAGTTTGAGGCGCGCAACATGTGCAAACAACTCGGCCTAGAGGGGGCTCTCCTAACAAGGGTTAGTGGAATCCTCCGTAAACTTTATGACGTTTTTGTTAAATACGACGCACTAACAGCCGAGATAAACCCGCTAGTTGTAACTGAAAACGAGGAAGTCTACGCTGCTGACGCTAAAATTGAAATAGATGACGACGCGCTTTACCGCCAAACAAGCCTCAACATCAAACCAGAAGAGAGAATCGAAGACCCCTTGATGGCTGAAGCCACTAAAATTGGTGTTACCTATGTGAAATTAGACGGAGACATAGGAATAATCGGCTCAGGAGCCGGGCTAACTATGGCTACAATAGACATCATCAACGACTTCGGAGGCAAAGCTGCGAACTTTCTTGAAACTGGAGGGAGCATAAGCGAGCAGCTAATGTATAACTCTGTTAAACTCCTCCTTCAAGACAAGAGGCTAAAAGCCTTATTCATAAACCTCTACGGAGGCATAAACCCGATGGTTCAAGCAGCAAATGGCATAGCCAAAGCATACAAGGAACTGAAAGTCACCATGCCAGTGCTAGTAAAACTTATTGGAAACGAACAGGAGAAAGCTTGGGAAATTTTGGAAAGCGCCGGCATACCTGTTGTTAAAAGCATACAGACCGAAGAAGCTGTCGCGAAACTAACGGAAATGATAGGGAGGCACTAGCCACATGGGCATACTTGTCGATGAAAACACGAGAGTTCTGGTGCAAGGCATAACCGGACGTGTCGGAAGCATTCAGACAAAACTTATGCTTGAATACAGAACAAAGATTGTTGCTGGAGTCACGCCTGGGAAAGGGGGCACAACTGTCTACAACGTGCCGGTCTACGACACGGTTGAAGAAGCCGTCGCGAAAACTAGTGCAGACACATCGATACTATTTGTCCCAGCGGCTTTTACAAAAGACGCAGTCATTGAGGCGGTGGACGCTGGCATAAAACTAATCATAGCGATACCGGAACACGTCCCGGTACATGACACCGTGCGAATGGTCGAATACGCCAAAAACAAAAACGCGAGAATAATAGGCCCGACAACTCCTGGCATAATCAGCCCTGGAAAAACAAAAATTGGAATCATGCCCGCAAACGTCTTTTATGAAGGAAATGTAGGAATAATCTCTAGAAGCGGAACCTTGCTTTATGAGATTGCAGGAAACCTTAGCTTAGCAGGAATCGGACAAAGCACATGTCTAGGAATAGGTGGAGATCCCGTTGTTGGAACTAGCTTAACAGAAGTGTTACAAATGTTCCAAGAAGATGACCAAACAAAGCTCATCGTAATCGTGGGAGAAATTGGTGGAATACAAGAAGAGGAGGCATCAAGCTTCGTAAAGAAAATGGACAAACCAGTCATCGCCTACATAGCTGGCAGATCAGCGCCTCCCGGACAAAGAATGGGACACGCAGGTGCAATAATTCTCGGTGAAAAAGGAACAGCTGAAAGCAAAATAAAAGCCCTTAAAAAAGCTGGGGTAAAGATAGCCCGTAAACCTGCAGATATAGTCAGCATTGTAAAAACACTTTTAATTTAGAGAGAAGCTGTCTCTTTATTGATTAGTGAATACTTCATTGAGAGGTTTGCTATCCTTGAAGTTTGAAGCGGAGAATTGCGGCGATTCCGCCAAAGGAGTTTTTCAGCATTTGCCCCTCTTCAGTTTCGTCAGAAATTATTTCAACGTCAGTGTTTGTGTACTCGGCTAGTTGAGCGAAATTTTCTATGAGCTCTTGTTTTTCAACAATATGTAGGGATGGGACTTTACAGTTTGAGCATGGTTTTCCAGTGAGGCTTTGTTCAAAGCTTATTAATATAGGTCCCTTAACAGTCTGCTGTTCCTCATAGCCACATGCACCGCACTTGATTCTGACACGTACAATATCAAGACTTTCTGAAAGCAGCAAAGTTTTAACGGCGCCCGCTTCTAAGGCTTTTCTGACGGTTTCTTCTCCATAAGTTGCGAGGCCCGTGTCATGACCTACCTCATAAAGGAACTGCTGGATTATTTGCCTCTCTTCTATGTAGCGGATTTTCCTCATAATCTCCGGTGCCTTGTCTACAACCTCTTTTATCCCTTGCTCATCTACGTAGGCGGTGTCAACAGTATCAATAATCTTTTCCTTCAGCTGATAGTTTAGGTAATCGCCCTTTTCAAAGTCGTATTTGGTGGGGCCTGGGCCACCAATTATTATACCCTTCAAATTTTCTATTGGAAGAAACACTTCATCTGCGTGTTCGCCCACACGCCTAAAATACTCTTGGAGACGCATTTCCCTAAGCCTTTCAAATCTTCTGGCGGATTGTCCACCGGCACGAGTTTTTCCCGGAACACCAGATGTTACTTCCCTAATTACTTCGAGTCTTCTGCCTTGAAGGGTTGCGAGGGTTGCGACTGTCGCGTCGATAAGGAGTATGCCATATGTCTCTTTTTCCCGCAGCATCTCTTGCAAATGCTCTGTGTGGAAACGAGAATCGCATCTATAGAGGTATATGTTTATGGGTTCAGGTGGTATTATCACGTATGTTTCGATTTTTTCGCTTCCAGCACCATTTTGGGGAACTGCCCCGCAAAATATTACAAGCCCATTCTCTGGGGTTTCCTTGAAAAGTTTTAGGCGTTGCTGAACCTTGACGATGGCGTCTTGGACGTTTTTGCGGGTTGTTGTGGATTTTATGTTTGAAGCGGTACCATACTCCTCCCTAAGCATATTCATAACTTCGCTAATCTGCTTCCCAGGCGGAATGTAAAGTGAAATAAGCTCTGTTCCCCGTCCCTCTTTATCGGCCAGCGCGTTCAGTATCTTTTTTAATCGGAAGAGTTCGAGGGACGTTCTTTTTTTAGGGGCGCTCAAATTTTTCACTTAAAGTTTAATGCTATAAGGCTACATGGCAACGCGCCAAATAAAAATATTGGGCAAATAAAGGTTAGGACAAGCCTAGAACTTCTTTGAGAAATGCCTTATACGGTCCGAGTTTCCCGCCGTAGTTGCCAGCGGAAATTCGTAGGACGCCCGGAACGGTTATGGCTGCCTTTACTCCTTCGCCCATGGCCTTCTTAACGGCTTCAACTGTTAAGCCGTTGATGACTATTTCGTAGACAGAGTCAACATCTTCTGGCAGTTGGGAGCCCGCCACAACCTTTTTCAGTGTTGGACAGAAGGGATGGTTTGTTGAAGCTTTTAGCTTATATTTTAAGGAGCCAGCTTTAGAGCCAGACCGGCAGACTCCGCCTGGAAAGGGCATTATGACCCCATCCGCGACGTTTTTTATTGTCTTTACTGCTTCTTCTGCTGCTTGTAGTCCCGAGTTTTTGTCCTTTGCCAGTATGAGAAAGTTTCCCCCGGCAACAGCCTCCGCAACGCCAAACGAGTCTTCCACAATGAATTCGCCTTCCATAACAGGAATTCTCCAAACCTTTCTGCCGCCGATAACGCCTTTCTTTTGGAAGCCATCGCCAAAATAGCGAAGACTACGCCCAACTTTCATTCTTCTTCTCGCATCTGGAAGGGCATCAAAAGCCGCTGTTGTGGGACACGTCATGATACATTGCCCAATACGGAGTATCATCTGGTTTTTTAGGTCGAAACGATTTCGATTGTAGATTTGTATTATGGCGCCCACTCTTCCATCTGGAGTCTTTTCCCCTGGAACAAGCCCCTCAACTCCAGCCTCTGCTGGAGCCATAATGACGCTGGTTGCGAAACCGGTTGCCACTTCAGCGGCAGTTAAAGCCCATTTTTCGCTGTCCGCTGTAATGAGCACTCTCCCAGCCCACATTGGAAACATTTCCGCGAACGTGTCCGAAACTTTTACTGTGTGACCCTTCTGGGACTTTACTATTAAGCATGGTCCAAACTTGTCTTTTTCGTCGTAGCCAGTTATTTCGAGTTTGGCTTCGCTTTGTATCATGTTCAAACCTAGCTTTGAGGATAGGCATAATCTCATTTAAGACTTTTCGCTAAAGGTGGCAAAATGCCACATTAGTAGCTCATAATTAAATAGCTTTAACCGTCCTAAGAAGCCAACCTAAACTATTTATTCTTTAACTCTATAAAAGTGCTTAATATGAAAACCGCTAAGGTCAGCTTTGAAGAGTCCATAGCTGACGCTGTTATCAAGACTGGGAAATGTGTTGGCTGCGGCACGTGTGTGCTCGTCTGTCCTTTCGACTGCCTTGAATACGTTGAAGAAAAACCCAACTTAGTGAAGGAGTGTAAAGTTTGCGGCGTATGTGCACAAGCATGCCCACAATACGATTTCCCATTATCAAAAATTGAGAACTTTGTATTTGGAAGAGAATGTAAGCCTGATGAAGCTTTTGGAATTTACAGAAGACTTGCATTGGCAAGGGCTACGGACAAACAAATCCTAGGAAAATGCCAAGATGGTGGAGCTGTAACAGCTTTACTTTTATTCGCCCTAAAAAATGGCATCATTGACGGAGCAATAGTTACAAGAAGCAAGCGAGAAAAGCCATTTTACCCGCATCCTACACTTGCAATAACGGCTGATGATATTCTGCAGTCGGCTGGAACTAAATACTTTTACTCGCCAAATATCCTTGCCATAGCAAAGGCTTTGGAACAAAAACGTGGAAAAATAGCGTTGGTTGGAACACCATGCCAAATTCGCGCAGTAAGAAAAATGCAGTTTGCCGGATTGAAGAAATACATTAATCTGTTAAAGTTTCTAATTGGACTGGCATGCTCCGAGTGTTTTATTTATAACGGACTCATGAAACAGCACATTGCCGAAAAGTTGGGAGTAGACCTAAACCGCATTAGAAAAGTTAACATTAAAGGCAAGATGCTGCTAACGCTGGAATCTGAGGCGGTGGCAATACCACTTGCAGAGGCAAAACAGTACGCTAGAAAAAGCTGCCACTTCTGCGAAGACTTCAGCTCTGAGCTAGCGGACATCTCAGTGGGCGGGCTTGGACTTGAAGGATGGACCTTTGTGATTATACGAACAGAACGAGGCGAAGAACTATTTTCTAACGCGGAAAAAGCAGGAGCCATTATAACTAAAGAGGCAAGCATGGAGGCAAACGCTTTAAACCTACTAATCAAGCTTTCCAGAAAGAAGAGGGCTTCAGCTAAAGAAGCCGTTAAATAAAGGACACTCAGTCTTTTCTGAAATACTTATAAACATTGCATTCTAAATATGGCTTCTAGCTTGATGCCTCAAGGTGCACCCCTTGAATAAGGTCAAAATTGGCGTCTTCAAATGTGGCAACATTGGAACTGCACCCTTACTTGAACTACTTTTTGACGAACTAGCTGATAGAGAGGACATAAGCGTTCGAACAATAACAACAGGGGCGAAAATGCTTGCGGAAGAAGTTGCAGAAGCCTTACCAAAAATCTTTGACTTCAACCCAGAATTCATAATCTTCATTTCGCCAAATCCAGCAGTTCAAGGACCCAAAAAGGCCATGGAAATCCTTTCAGAAAAGAAAATTCCAAGCATATTCATCTCCGACGCTCCAGGAAAACGCCTCAAAGAGGAATTTGAAAAACAAGGTTTCGGCTACATTATAGTTATGGGCGACCCCCTCATAGGCGCCAGAAAAGAGTTTCTAGACCCAACTGAAA
Source organism: Bathyarchaeia archaeon (assembly GCA_038882655.1). GTDB lineage: Archaea > Thermoproteota > Bathyarchaeia > Bathyarchaeales > Bathycorpusculaceae > JAGTQI01. The sequence goes on from JAVZNT010000004.1 coordinate 9,662, forward strand.
TGGCGATTTTCAACTCAAACGTGATAAAAGTGCTGGCAATCACAGGCGTCTACAAAATGATTTACCAAGAAATCGACCGTATTATTCACTGCTGCAAGGAAGACATAGCATTCGAACTGCCAAGGCTAATTATAGACACCGACAATATTAGGGACAACTCTGACTTTAGAAATCCGTACGCCCTTGCGAAGGCCATGGCAGCTTACGAACTGACAAAGAAGACTGCAGAGATAAACGCGCGGGCATGTTTCATGGAGAAAGAAAAGGAGAAATACATTCCGTTGGTTGTATGTGCCCATGAAATCGCGCAGGTTGCAGCCAGCCTCGCTGAAGAGGCTAGGGAAATTGAAAAATACGCGGATACGCTTGTTAGAAGACCCCACTCTAAGGAGGGCAGATTAAAGGTTAAAGATAAGCTGATGATGCCCCCCACTTTTGATGAGGAAATTTATCAGAAATGGCTTAAAACGTTGAAGCTGAGCGGCAATCCTTAGCTTTGTATATACGCTATTAATACATATATAAGATATTTCGAATAAGTATATATTTTCCGCCTTCTACTTGATTCTTAGGTGAAAAACAAAATGAAAGCTCTTGAAATAACACCTTTGGAAGGAAAAACATTAAGGGTCATAATAGTTGAGAAAGAATACAGCGAACCATTCTGGATCGCAGAACCCGCAAACAATCACACACCCAAAAACATCCTCTCATCCAGATTTAAGCCGTCCGTAGCCTTCTGCAGTTTCTTCGAAAAATTAATCGACGAAGTTAAACCAGACTTCATAACAGAAGAGCTAGGAAACCGCTCAACCAAAGAATTTAATGAAGCAAATGTTCTCGCTCAAATAAGCCAGAAAGCAAAAATCCCCTTCTTCGCTGTCGACATGGACGAAAATGCACGAGGCTACGTGGCTTCCCTCATTGAAGAGAAAAGACAGCTTAGAGACAAAATACTGAAAGCGTTGGAAGAAATGCCCGAAAATAGTGCCGAAAAAGAGTACTTGATAGCATATGGGCAGTGCTTACAACAGGAAATCGAGGAGTTAGAACGCGAGGCGAAGTTTTCAGTCAGGGAAAGTTGGATAGCCATGGACATTCTTGAAAACGCCAGAAGCTTGGAAAAAACAGAGATTATATGCTTGCACATATCAAGTCCAGAACACGTAGGCGGAGTAAAAAAACTTTTAGAGTCTGTTGACGTCAATGTAGAAACAATTCAGCCGACAAAAAAGTTGGTCTTCACAAAGGAGAAGGCGCCGATGGCTGAGGTTGAGGATTTACTTAAATCCATGCAAATTCAAGTTAAACCAGTTATTAGAACGTCATCCGAAGAGGCTCCTTACATTCTTTTCTTCTTAGACACAGATAAGAGGGCAAGCCCATTTGACATTTGCATGGCTTACGATGCTGGGTTCAGCGTTGTAGTCCCATACGAAAACGTAACTGCTGAGGAAGCAAAGAAGATAGTGCAGGACGCCATCTTCTCAAGAGACCCGAAGGGGATTAAGCGTACATGCTTCTTTGTCGGCGGAAAAGACATGGAAAAAGCTGAAGAAGTTCTAAAGGTTGTACGCGAAACCATGTTTCCACCCTTTCAAGCCAACACCATAATTGACCCAGCTGGCGCCTATACAACAGCAGCAGCCATGGTGGCTAAAGTTGAAGACGCCATAGCAAAAGCCAAGCTTGGAAATTTAAAAGATAAACGAGTAGCGGTTTTCGGCACAGGAGCCGTTGGAAGGGTTGCAGCCATCCTGTTGGCTAAACTTGGATGCAGCGTAAAGATTGTGAGTCCAAACCCTGACAGAAAAGACGGAGACGAATACGTTTCAAAGCTGTCCACTCTGCTCCGTGAAAGATACGGCGTGGACGTAGAAGGCGTTTTCGCCCCAACGCCGGAGAAAAAAGTTGAAGTTGTAAATGAGACGGATGTTATTCTGTGCGCGTCCGTTGCAGGAGTCCGTATATTAACCAAAGACATGTTGAACTCTGTGAAATTTGTCAAAGTTATAGCCGACGTCAATGCTGTTCCGCCGCTCGGGGTGGAAGGAATGAAACTTGAAGACGACATGAAAGAATTTGCTCCTGGAATCTTCGGCATAGGTCCACTAACGATTGGACGGCTTAAGTACAAGCTTGAACGCGAAATTTTAAGGGAAGCCAGAAGAAACGGTAAAGGAACAGTCTACAACTACAACTATGCAATGGAACTGGCAAGGAAGATACTTAAGGGTGAACTTCCAGCTGCCAAGCTTGCAGTTACAGTTAGTTACCCTCCAAAGGAACGAAAGTAACTCAGCAAAAGGCTAAGAGGGAACCTTAAAAGATTGGTTAATGGTAATCTCTGCGATGTCTGCTGAATACTCGGCTATACGTTGGATGCTGTCTCTTATAGAGCAGCATGCGCAAATGACCTCGGTGTCTTTTTCCTTCAAAAATGCTAGGGAGGCTATTTCCCTATCCAACTTCTCTATTTTAGCCTGATTCTCAATAACATCATTCGCTACTTTCACATCTTTTGCGAAAAGGGCGTTTACTGCATTGTCGTAAAGTGTTAATGCGTCGCATCCGGCAGAATACATTTTCTCTAACAAAGGCTTTGAAACCTCTTTTCCGCCTCCTTCCATCATGATTACGTGTTTTGCCACATTAGCCGCTTGGTCTGAAACTTGTTCTATGCGGTGAATAAGCGTCTGATAATCCAAGCAGTCAATGGGCTCTACCGCAAGCTGATTAGCCAACGCGGGGTCAACAGCCGCCCTGCGTACAAGCCTCAGCAAGAAGAAAGAGAAGTGGTCAACTTCATCGTCTATCATATAAACTGATTTCGCTAGAGCTGCATCTTGATCTTTAAGGGCGGTGAAGGCTTCCCGACACATGGAGCTTGATATTTTGTACATTCTATTAATTCCGGTTTCAATAGATGCCTTAGACTCGTCTATAAGGGTTGCAATGTTCATTTCTTTCGTATCCGCCTCCATTATACGCATGTAAAGCATCTGCACTATCCTCCGGATGGCTTTCTGTTGCGGCACCGTGAAAAATTTGTCTGACACAAGTCTAATGTAGGAATAACCATTCAAGTAGCATGCAATTATGCCGCGAATGATAAAGGATATGTCCTTTTCTGACTCAACATGAAGGGTTATCTTAGCTGGTTCCCGCTCTTTCCGCGCACCGGGAAAAACGACTAGGGAGCGGTCTCTGTTCATTGCAATTGAGACAACATCTCCACTCTTAAGCTCGTTTAACTCAGTCCAATATTTTGGAAGCGAAATAACAAGCGAAGAGCGCCCGAGAGACATTATTTTACGTTGCTCCATACAAACTTTCACCACTAAACATTAACAAAAAAATCAAATATATATTTTTATAGACAATATAAGTAGAGCTTTCTTAATTCAAACAGCTTAAATAAGTAAAATCGCGATTCTATTAGTGAAAAGCCGGTAATGTTGGAAGGTGAAAAAGTTTGACAGAGGTTGTTGAGAAAGGTTTGAAAAAGATAGGGATAACGGTTTCTAAACCAGTGTTAGCCGTCATATGCATAATCTTTGGCATCATAGTGATAGCATGGAAGGAATCCTTAAACTTAGTAGTTGGCATATTTCTCATAATCGAAGGTGTCTTAATGCTTACAGAACATCTAGAGCTTAAAAAATAGCAACCACCACCCCCACCACCAGCCTAAACCTTTACTTTTAGCCACATCTGTAAAATGGAGCAAGAAACTGGTTGGCAACAAATAAAATTCGGAACCTCTTGGTTATCGGGATAGACACAACTTTTATCGCCAAGTCTGCAAAAAGCATTGGCTATAATGTTTATGCAATTGATTACTTTGACGACGTTGACCTTCAATGGATTTGCGACGATTACAAGTCTGCAATAAAACATTACAAAGGCGAAAATTACAAGGGCGAGAGCGCCTCTTATAATCCAAAAGTTCTCATGGAACTGGCAAAAAGTTTGATAATGGATCGTCATATAGATGCGCTTTTGCTTTCTTCAGGTCTTGACGACCAGTTTGACGTCCTCTACGAGTTAAATAGCATGGCACCAATATTGGGAAATCCTCCTAGTGTTATTAGAAAAGTTCGCGAAAAGCAGAGGTTCTTTAACGAACTTAAAGCACTAGGAATACCTCACCCTGAAACAGTTGTCGTTAAAAACGTCCACGAAGCAAAAGAAGCTGCCGCGAGGATTGGGTATCCAGTTGTCTTTAAACCAGCTAGCGGCTTTGGAGGGATGGGAATAAAAATCGCATCATATCCTTCAGAAACAGAGAGGGCTTTTTCCTCAGCGTCAAAGATATCCGACAGAGTTGTTACTCAAAAATTGATTAAGGGCTTTCATGCAAGCATGTCTATTTTAGCTGATAAAAAAGAGGTCAAGGTTTTATCTATAAATGAACAATTATTGGGGTTGCCATCAGTTTTTCAAGATGAGCCTTTTTGCTATTGTGGTAACATTGTGCCTTTTCAGGTAACCAAATCAATTTTGGAAAAATGCAAATTCATAGCTGAAAAAATTGCTTTGCATTTTGGTCTTATTGGCTCTAATGGCATTGACATTGTTATTTCAGAGGATGGAACACCACATGTGATAGAGGTTAACCCGCGGTTTCAAGGAACTTTGGGCTGTGTGGAAAAGGTTTTAGGAATTAACATTGTTGACGCTCACGTCAAAGCTTGCCTATACGATGAACTACCAACAACGATGTTGCCTTCAAATTTTTGCACCCGCCTTATTTTATATGCTCCTAGGCGGGTTGTTGTTCCAGACCTTACAACATTACAAGGTGTGCAAAATATCCCACCTCCACAAAGCATAATTGAGAAGGGAGAACCTTTATGCTCTGTTTTGGCTGAGGGAGAAAGTCGCAAAATATCTCTTCAGAAAGCTAACGACCTAGCCAAGGTTATTTATAGCAAGCTTCAACCGCTCTAAAGGGGTAATTTCAATTTGCGCACCGCATCAATTATTGGTGGACCTACTGTCGCTGTTATAACGGCGGATAAACTCACTTTTATTGGAGTCTCAACAGCGCCTAATGCCCATATGGCTTGGAGCTCGTTAGCTCCGTAGCCATAAAATAGATTGTAGGTTTGACATGGTACAAAGATGAAGATTCGGAAAAGAACATCTGCCTCTAAGCCAATAAACACACTGAAGGCGAGAATATAGATTAAACTTTTTTTAGACTTTGCATTCCATAAACTTTTCCACTTTGATGTGATAACTGCCAAAAAGAGTAAAGTGACAAAAGCCAAATAGACATCCCACATCCCCCAAAAAGGAAGTTGCCATGAAACTGGTGCGGCGAAAAAGCCTCCTAAAAGGGCAAGATAATATGTTAAAACTATGCCCCACTTTCTTCTAAAAGCGAGCGCGGAAATCATTGCTCCGAGAGGGGCGCCAAGAGTGAAAAGAAACTCGTACACATCGACATAATTTATAAAGTGCCCGACCATAACCCCAACGAAGTTTGAAAGGAAGCCAGCCCACGGTCCAAGCAATATTCCTGTTAGCGGTTCAGATATGAAAATCCAACTGTACCAAACGCCGGAATATGGTAGAATTGGTGGAACAATTAGTGAATCGCAAATTATATTGAAGGCGGCGAAAACCGAAATTAAGGCGATAAAAGTGGACTTTTCAAGTTTTGCCAACTGACTCCCTTTCACTGTCTTATTTTTCCAAACTAAAACATGCTGATATTTAATAATTTTTAACATTAACCAAGAAACAGCTGGACGAGAAATACGATTAGTGCTGTTAATGCGCCGACAGTGATCATTGCTATGCCGTAGAGCCATCCGTTCTCCTTCGCTATTCTGCCCAAGTATATGCCTAAAAAGAAGAGAACAACCAAAGAAAGAGGTATTGAAGTGAAGTAAGCGTTAGATATGGAGATTATTCTTATGGATGCTAAGATGAAGGGAGTCAATGAGATTGCAGCCGTTAGGGTTGGTGACAAACCATCTATTAGCGCCACATAGAACACCACAAAACGAGCGGCTTCATAATGTATTGGGTCTACACGCTTTCTTGTTGCTTCCTCCATGTCCTTTAAGTGGCGTTCCCTTTCGGCTTTTTCAGCCATAAAGGCTCCGAAAAACCCAGAAATCCCCATAGCTAAGCATGCGCCAAAGCCAGCAAGCAAAATAACCTCTGGTTTTGCCACTCCAGCCATCCATGAGCCTAAAACTATGCCGAAGATTGTCATGGCTCCGTCGAATCCGTTCATTACAAAGTATCTTCTAGCTATTCCACTCGCCTTGGTTATGTGGAGGTAAACCTTAACTTTTCTAAAGAGGTTTTTGAGAGAATTACCCAACTGTTGAATGTTCACCCTTTAAGGGCAACGATTTAAAGCCCATGCTTCAAACGCGGTTTTAATACCACAACTGTTTAATATAAAGCTTTAGAATTCTCACTCACTCTTTAAAGGAGGAAAACATGTGGCCCTTGCAGAAACTCTGGAAAAGCTCTCAAACGCTTGTGGAGTGGCTGGACGAGAGGAAGAAGTCAGAAGCCTAATGAAAAATATGCTAAAGCCCTATGTAGACGAAGTTAAGGAGGACAAACTTGGAAACGTTATAGGCGTTAAAAAGGGCAAAAAAGATGCACCCAAAGTTATGCTGGCAGCCCACATGGATGAAATCGGACTTTTTGTCAAGACAATTTCAAAAGAGGGATTCCTCCAGTTCACAAAAATTGGCGGCATAGACGACCGCATACTGCTCGCCCAAAAAGTGATAGTGCATACAGAAAAAGGCCCCTTACATGGCATAATAGGCTCTAAGCCTCCCCACATACAAAAGGAGGAAGAACGCAAAAAAGTTATGGCTTATGACGAGCTTTTCATAGATATCGGAGCGGAAAACCAAGAAGAGGCCAAAAAGATGGGTGTAAAAATCGGAGACCCTGTAAGTTTCGACATAAAATTCGCCAAGATAAGCAACGACATAGTTATTGGAAAGGCCTTCGACGACCGCGTCGGCTGCGCAGTCATGGTTGAAACAATGAAACAGATCAAAGAGACAGAATGCAATGTTTACGCCGTTGGAACAGTGCAAGAAGAAGTAGGCTTAAGAGGGGCGACAACAGTGGCATTTGGCATATACCCAGACTTGGGCATAGCCCTAGACGTCACCATAGCAGGCGACGTCCCAGGCGTAAAAGAGGTGGAAGCCCCGGTAAAGTTGCGGAAAGGTCCGTCGATAACCGTTGCCGACTATGGGCTTATAACTCATCCAAAAGTTTTGCGCCTACTGGTTGATGTGGCTGAAGAAAACAAGATTCCATATCAGCTTGAAACTGGTTTACAAGGCTCAACAGATGCTGCCCGCATATCCCTAACAAGAGAAGGTGTCCCCAGCGGCGTTATATCAGTGCCAACACGCTACATTCACAGCCCAGCATCTCTACTAAGCCTAAAAGACGCTGAAAATGCCGTCAAGCTAACAGTGACAGCCATCCAGAAAATCCCAAAACACTTCTAAGCTCTCTCCAAGAAACATCATCTCCTCATTTGTTAAAATGTAAAACAAATTTAAAAGGAAGTCATTTACTAATAACGACAAGGTTATGCCAGAAAAAAGAAATTATAAATTTCTTGAGCATATGGCAGATGCATACATTGCCGCTTACGGAAGAGACTTAGCTGAAGCCTTTGAAAACGCTGCAGCCGCCATGTTTGAGGTAATGACAGACATTGAAAAGGTCAACCCGGAAATTGAGGATTATGTTGAAGTTGAAGCAGCGGATGAATATGCCTTGCTTTACAACTGGCTTGAAGAACTTCTTGTAAAATCAGAAGTTAACGAAATATTATACTCAAAATTTGAAATATCAGAAATAGCCGGAACGGCTGACGGTTTTAGGCTTAAAGCCAGAATATGGGGTGAAAAGTTCAACCCCGAAAAACATCCACAAAAGGTTGGCGTAAAGGCTGTTACATACCATCAAATGGAGATAATCAAAGAACAGGACAAAACAACTGTAAAATTTATACTCGACATTTAAGTTAGGTTAAGTCCCTTCAACCCCTTCAATATCTCTTGGACAATGACGTCTGGCGGTGTTTCGAGTTTTTCGCATCTGACCTCCACAAACGGAACCATCTTCTCCCTATAATATTCCAATAGAGGTTGTGTTTGCCTTTCATAAATCTCTATACGCCTTTTAATAACTTCCGGCATATCGTCGGAACGTTGGTATAATGGTCCGCTACACTTGTCGCACATCATGTCAGTTTTGGGCTTTAAGAAGAGTAGGTTATAGATCGCCCCGCAGTTTTTGCATACTCTCCTAGAGGATAGGCGTTCAATAATTATCCAGTCGGGCACTACTAGATGGATTATGGCGTCTGTTTTAGCTATTTCGTCAAGAGCTTTGGCTTGTTTAATCGTTCTAGGATAGCCGTCTAAAAGGAAACCCTTGCCCTTTGGAATTTTAGCCAAGTTCTCCTTTAGAACTTGAAGGGTTATGTCATCTGGGACAAGCAAACCCTTCTCCACATAAGCTTTCACCTTTCTTCCTAAGGGCGTATCCTCTTTTATCATTTCTCGGAAGATATCTCCTGTGGCGATAACTGCAACATTAAGTATCTCCTTCAGTCTTGAAGCATATGTCCCCTTCCCTGAGCCTGGCGCGCCAAAGATTATCAGATTAACCATTACTCACGTCTCCAATCTTGGCAGTTTTGTAAGAGTTTTAGAATTAAAATGTTTGCTGTGACTACGTCTAGCTAGAATTAACGGATGGGGAAGGATATCTCTTTAACAAGAGTTTCTGGGACTATTGCTTTGCCCCTCTTTTTATTTAGCTTAACGAAACCTATTTTCCTGAGGGCTTGCAAGTCGTGATAGACATTTTTCACATCGCGCCTCAATTTTTTAGCCAAATCATTTATTGATTCCACCCTTGATGTTGCTAACTGATACGGTAGTTCGATCCTTTTTGGCGTGAGAACTGACACTTGGTCTGGTTTAAGCTCTCTTACTTCCTCAACAGTGTAGTCTAGGGTTCCCTCTTCTAAATATCCCTTATAATTATCTATGAGTTCAGCCCACTCAAAAAAGGTTCTGGCAAATTTTGTGCTAAGCCTACCTTTGAGGAATAATTCTTCAAATTTTCCAAAACTCATTCCAAACTCAAGTTCAAAATTCCTAATCCTTTCAGCAACTTCTTCTGGTGTTAGGTTTCGAACAATTCTAATGAGCATTAATAATAGAAGGATTGGCTTCTTTAAATTGTTTCATGCAAAACGTTTAAGGCACACAATAAAAAATTTAAACCTCACCAATGAAGGGAACGGGAAAATGAGCATATCAAGGTTAGACAAGCACATTTTCATGATTGACGTTGAGGTGGCTGGAATACAACACTTTATCGCCAGTTACGTCCTAATAGGCGAAAAAATAGCCATAGTTGAGACGGGCCCCACATCCTCTATTCAAAATCTTGTCCGCGGCTTGACGGGTTTAGGCATAAAATCCTGTGACGTTTCCTACATCGCAGTTTCACACATCCACTTGGACCACGGTGGGGGCGCCGGCACTCTCGCAAAGCATTTTCCAAAAGCGCAGGTAATCGTCCATGAAAAAGGAGCACCACACCTTGTAAATCCAGAAAGGCTTTGGCAGCAATCAAAAATGATTCTCGGAGAAGTAGCTGAAATCTATGGTGCACCAGAACCAGTTTCAGCTGACCAAATCATAGCTGCGAAAGATGGCATGACCTTGGAAATTGGGCGAGGCGTATCGCTAAAAGTTGTGGAAACCCTTGGACACGCCTCTCATCATTTAAGTTATTATGAACCATTAAGCAATAGCATATTCGTTGGAGATGCTGCTGGAATTTATTTGAATGATATAGACGTTATAGTTCCAACAACACCTTCACCTTTCAGATTGGATATGGCTCTTACATCCTTGAAAAAGTTGGCAAATCTAAAACCCTCAGTCCTATATTACACGCATTTTGGCAGGGCGAAAAACGCCATGGAAAAACTTCAAGTATATTCTGATCAACTTAGGCTTTGGGCTAACATTGCAAAGCAATCATTAGACGAAGGGAAAGATTTAGAGGAAATCAGCCGTAAAATTGCAGAAAAGGACCGAGTTATTAAAAAGGCAGCGAAGTATATTAAAGTGCATAGGGTTTTGGGTGAAACCGTTCTTAAAACAAGCGTTTTGGGCGTGGTGGAGTTCGTGAAGAATTTCGGCCCTCCACCTTAGCCTTATCGGTTTATGTGCCGAAATGCTTTATATTTAGCGTTTACTTGAGGAAGGCTTAGGGTGAAAATGTTATGGGCGAAGAAGGAGAGGGAAGACCTCCCTCTGAAAAAGTGCCCCTTGAAAAAGTGAATGATTACACTTGGCGTATCCCAAAATATAAACCTGGAATGCGAGTTCCGGGCATAATTTTTGCGGATAAAGTGTTGTTGGAGAAAATGCAGACGGATAGAACCCTTGAACAGTGCGCTAACGTCGCTCACTTGCCCGGCATATACAAGTACTCTATAACGTTGCCTGATGGGCATGAGGGTTATGGCTTTCCAATAGGTGGAGTGGCAGCAACAGACTACAATGAAGGGGTAATAAGCCCGGGTGGGGTTGGTTACGACATAAACTGTGGTGTGCGCCTCCTAACAACAAACCTCTCAGAACAAGACCTTAAACCCAAACTTGTTCAGTTGACAAACACCATTTTTGAGAATGTGCCATGCGGTCTTGGAAGTCGCCGAAAAGACTTCAGAGTAACAATCAATGACTTGGACAGGCTTGCAATGGAAGGTGTCCAGTGGGTTATAGACCAAGGTTTGGGATGGAATGAGGATGCGGAACACTGCGAAGAACATGGTTGTATGAAAAATGCCAACCCGGACAAGGTTTCGACAACCGCCAAAAACAGGGGACTAACACAAATAGGCACTTTGGGCTCTGGAAACCACTTCCTAGAAATTCAAAAAGTTGATAAAATCTATGACGAGCGAACAGCCAAAGCCTTTGGAATCGAACATGAGGGACAAGTAACCGTTATGATTCACTGCGGCTCCAGAGGTTTCGGACACCAAATTTGCTCTGACTACTTGCGGGTTATGGAGAGGGCTATCCATAAATACAAAATAGTTTTGCCCGACAGAGAACTTGCATGCGCACCAGGAAACAGCAATGAGGCTGAAGACTATTATGGGGCTATGGCATGTGCAGTAAACTATGCCTTTGCAAATAGGCAGACAATAATGCACTGGGTTCGCCAAAGCTTCCAGCAAGTTTACAAAGAAGACCCCGAAAAGTTCGGCTTAAAACTTGTTTACGACGTGGCCCACAACATTGCAAAAATAGAAACTCATAGGGTTAATGGCGAGCAGAGGAAAGTTTGGGTTCACAGAAAAGGCGCCACAAGAGCCTTTCCGCCGGGACACCTTGAGATCCCAGCAAACTACCGAAGCGTCGGACAGCCAGTAATAATACCTGGAAGCATGGGAACAAGCTCGTGGGTTTTAGTCGGCACCGAAAAAGCTATGGAAATAAGCTTTGGCTCAACAGCCCACGGAGCCGGAAGAATGCTAAGCCGCGCAGCTGCAAAACGAAGATTTTACGGTGGAGATGTAAAAAGAAGCCTTGAACAGAGAGGCATAGCCGTTAGAGCCGCAAGCGCGGTCGTACTAGCCGAAGAGGCAGACCCAGCATACAAAAACGTGGACATAGTAGCGGACGTTAGCCACAAAGTCGGGATAGCCACAAAAGTCGCAAGACTCGTACCACTAGCGGTTGTCAAAGGCTAAAACTAACGACCTCTTTACAGAAGTACACTTCTATAAGTTATAAAACTGTGAATAAATAAGTTCTGATGTCTCAGTTAGAATAGATGTTTTCAAAATAAGGGATACTTTGAGTTTAAAAACTGAGTTCTTTTGTGGAGTATAGAACGCAGACAAGCATTTAAAATGCTTTGCCTTTAACTATTTCAGAGAAAGCGTGTTTAAACATGAAGGAATTCTTTCAAGTTAACGTTGCTTTCTTTGCATCATTTTTAGTTCTGATCCTTATGAGCTGCATAGCCCTAATTTTTTCCATGTTTTTATACTTAAAAACCCGCACCATAAGAAAACTTTCAAAGAATTTATCTATCAAAGTCTTTAACAAAACCTTCAATGTCTTTGACCCTTACCCCGACAGAAGAAAAATAATTCACAATTTAATCTTTCTCATTCCAATTTTTGCTACAGCGGGCTCCCTAACACTTGTTTTCATTATGGCAGTCGCAGTCTTTGAAATGGGTCTTCTTTTAAGCCTCATTATACTTATTATTTGTGTTAATTTAATTGCGCTTGATGGAGCTTTTGATGTTTACAAATATGCAGGAATTTCATAAGAGCCGCCAGAAACAAGGCATCCTTTGGTAAGGGCGACTTAGCTGCTTTTTATCTGATAAGAGAGAGCCTTCCAAGATTAACAGTGTACTACTTCTTTCTAGCAATAACATTCCTTATTTTATCTATAATATTGCCGTATATTGTGCCAGCATCATTATCAGCTCTTGCTACATTCTTTTTAATGTTCGAGTCTATTGCATCTATAGAAACCTTAACTACCTTGACTCCGTATTTTATCGTACTTTTATTTGTTGCGATTAGCATAGTTATAGTTCACGTAATTGCTAAAAAAGTCAGGAGCAAGATTATTGGTTTCCCTATTCCAGAGAGCACGCCAGTGCTTGACTTTGAGGCCATCAAAGATAAGCTGGCCTTAGGTCACGGTGCTCTCTTAGCTGGAGCCGACGAGAAAATAGAAAAAGAATAGTGAACGTTAAATCCTTTCAATGAAACGGGCGGGGTGGGATTTGAACCCACGATCACAAGCTTAGGAGGCTTGCGCCCTATCCTTGCTAGGCTACCCGCCCACCCGATTAGAAAATAAACAACAATTTCAACTTAAATGTATCTTGACGCGGAAAACTTAAACATTGGAAAGCCTTTTGAGAATACTGCTAGCAGCGGGGGTACCCGAGCCAGGTCTAAATAGGCTTAAGGCTGATGGGGCGAAGACCAGCCTAGGATAGGGGGGAGGACTTAAGATCCTCTGGCGTAGGCCTCCGTGGGTTCAAATCCCACCCCCCGCACTAACCAGAATAATCATAGTTTACTAGCTCTTCAACAAAAGGCAACAGTGTCGGTTAAAAATGGATGAGGTGACAAGGCGCATAGCAAGACAGCGAATTCAAACTCTCTTTACTCTAGCTAGGGAAACCTATCATGAAGACCCGCTTTTGGCTCAGCGTTATGTGGATATAGCCCGCCGCCTGGCTATGGCAGCTAAAATCCGCCTTCCAACAGAGTATAGGCGTATGGTTTGCCGCCACTGCAAAAGCTTTATCTTGCCCGGTGTTAGCTGTCGTGTCCGCATAAAACAGCAGAGAGAACCCCACGTGGTTATCACATGCCTAAAATGTGGGAGACATATGCGCATACCTCTCAAAAGGAAGAAGAAAGATGAGCAAACTTACCAGTAGAATGACGCGCCGCATTAAAAGCGAGTTTGGTGGAGAAAAACCAACGATTTGGATTGGGAAAAAACAAGTCTCCGATGAACTGATTAAAGAGATTGAGAAGCAACTTGAGAAAAGAAAAATCATTAAAATCAAAATTTTGAAAAGCGCCTTACAAGAAGCGAAAGCCAGCGAAATTGCCATGGCTATTTCGAGGCAGACAGATGCTGACTTGGTGGAGGTTAGAGGGCACACATTCATTCTTTACAAGCGTCGAAGAAAAGCTCCAAAAAAGTGAAAGCCTTTATATTGGGCTTGGTGAATTACTGAAGGAAAACAACGGGGAAAATGGAATTGCCAACTCCAAACGATGTACCAGCACCAGAATTCATTCAAAAACTAGCTAATTATTTAAAGGAAAATGTAGACGAGGTAACGCCTCTAGCATGGGCAAATATGGTCAAGACAGGCGCTCACACGCAGAGAACACCCGACAACCCAAATTGGTGGTATGTACGATGCGCCTCGCTATTGCGGAAAATATACATTCATGGACCAATAGGAATAGAGAGACTTCGCGCAGACTACGGCGGTAGAAAAGACTTTGGCGTTAGACCAGAACATGCCGTTAAGGCTGGTGGAGCAATAATAAGAAACGCTTTACAACAGCTTGAGAACGCCGGACTTGTCGAAAAGTTTCAGAACAAAGGAAGGCGAATAACAAAGGAAGGAAGAAAACTTCTCGAAGAGATAGTTGAAGAAGTGAAGAAAGACTTGCTAAAGGAAATGCCCGAACTGGAAAAATACCAAAAGAGTGAGTGAAATGTCGGAGGAAGAGCTTGAGGAGCTTCGCCAGAAAAAACTTTTGGCACTGCAACGGAGAATAGCTGAAGAACAACGAAGAGCCCAAATGGAACAACAGCTCGAAATGCAGAAACAAGCCATACTAAAAAACATACTAACACCAGAAGCGAGGCAAAGGCTGGCAAACCTGAAACTCGTCAAGCCAGAGTTTACGGCGCAACTAGAACTTCAGCTAATCCAGCTAGCTCAAACGGGAAAGTTGCCAGTACCCCTAACTGACGAGCAGCTCAAACAAATACTAATTCAACTGCAAACCCAAAAACGAGAAATAAGGATAAGAAGGGTTTAATATGGCTAGATTCAAGCCCACAGCTAAAAAGAGGAGACTGGCAAAAGCTGGAAAACAGAAAAGAGCTGTTCCAACATGGGTTATTGCCAAGACCGCCGGGAAATTTAGGACACACCCAAAAAGGAGGCATTGGAGAACACGGAAAATAAAGGCTTAGGAGGGTGAAGCATCATGAAGGCGGAAGAATCCGAAGAAAAGGCAAGCGAAGAAGTTGAGAAGGAAACTGGCGAAGAAAAAGTCGAGCAGAGAGTAGAGGAAGTCGTTGAAGAGGCAAAGGAAGAAGGAGTTACAGAGGAATCTTTAGAGGGAGATTTGGAAGAGGCTGAAGCTGAAAAACCTATAGAGGAGGAAGCAGCCGAAGAAGAGACTAAGCCTCCAAGGGAGGAGATTGAAGAAGAAATTGTTGAAGAAAGATTTTACACAATACCGCTTGGCAAGGCTTGGCTCGTGCCCCCGAACAAGAGGGCGCCAAAAGCCATTAGGATATTACGGGATTTTATTAAGAGGCATATGAAGCTGGAAGCCAAAAAAGAGGGCGAGGAAGAAGAGGAAGCCGAGTCTAAAAAGCTCATAATAAGTAATGAGGTAAATGAGAAGGTTTGGAGCAGAGGCATAGAGAAGCCTCCGCGGAAAATTCGTGTAAGGGCTGCCAGAGATAGGGATGGAAACGTTACTGTTTATTTGGCCGAAGGAGACTGAGCTTGGCAATTTACGTAGCAAGTCTCTTTGGAAGTGCAAGCATAGGGGTATACTCGCTAGCCACTGAGAAGATGCTCATAATCCCCAAGTTTGTTCCTCTAAAAAAGGCTGAGAGAATTGGAAATTGGCTTAAAGTTAAACTTGTACACACGACCATAGGTGGCTCAATACTGGTCGGCGCCTTGGCATGCGCCAACTCAAACGGGATTCTCCTACCCCACTTTGTAAGGGACGATGAAATTGAGGTGATAAAGGCTACATTTGACGGAAACATAACGGTAATGGAGACGAAGAAGACGGCTTATGGGAACATGGTTTTGGCAAACGATTACGGTGCAATTGTAGACCCAAGGCTTAAGGCTTCTGAAATTAGGAAAATTTCCGACACTCTTGGTGTTGAAGTTGTTCCGGGAGAGATAGCTCAACTCCCATATGTAGGTTCTTTGGCGGTTGCAACCAACAAGGGTGCGTTGGCACATCCTCTACTGAAGGAAGAGGAGAGGAAGCTTTTGGAAGAAGTTCTTAAAGTGCCCGTGGACGTGGGCACGGTTAACTGCGGTATACCATATGTAGGAACTGGCCTCATAGGTAACAGCCACGTTGCTGTTGCTGGTTCGTTAACAACAGGTCCAGAAATGTTTATAATTGGACATGCCTTGGGTGTAGTAAAGGAAGATGAGTGAAGTGAAAGTTTTCAGAGTCACCGGAGAAATCAGAAAACCAAACTTGAAAACCCACTTTAGAAAAGAAGTCATAGCAATCAAGCCAGAACATGCTGTAGAGAAAGTCTATACCGAATTGGGCAGCAAACACCGCGTTAAACGCTTCCACATAAAGATAACCAGCGTTGACGAAATCTCACCAGGGGAAATTGAGGACCCTTTGATAAGGAAGATAATTGCAGGAGAAATATAAGTTGGCGGCAAAAGCTGAGGAAGAGCTTAGAAGATTAAGTGTTGAAATGCGGATTTTGGAGCAGACAGCAGAAACCATACAATCGCGAATAAGCATGATAAACGCCGTAATAACAGACTTAACTTATGCAAGCATGACATTGGAAGGTTTGGAAAAACAGAGGGAAAACGAGGAACTTCTGGTCCCGGTAGGGGGGAACTCCTACATAAAAGCGAGACTTGAAACGCCGGATAAAGTTACTGTTGGAATAGGCGCAGGCGTCTCGGTTGAGAAAACTTTGCAGGAGGCTAAGGAGATAATTAGGAAAAGGCTTGAAGATTTGGAGAAGAGTAGGACTTCCCTTCAGCAGCAGTTTTCACAAGTTGTTGACAGGATAAACGAGGATAGGGAACGCTTTGAGGAGTTGGCAGCCCAATTAAGAAAGGAGACTCCCTCAAGAAATGTTTGAAAGGCTTAAGTCCGGCTTAAGCAGCCTAGTAAACAAGATTACAACAACAGAGTTTAAACCCGAAAACCTCGGCCCAATACTTTCAGAGTTTAGGCTAAACCTAATAGAAAATGACGTTGCAGTGCCAGTGGCAGAGCGCATATGCGAAGAAATGGAAAAGCGCCTAAACGGCGTTCAAGTCAAAAGGCTTGAGGACAAAAAGAAGGTTGTGGAGCAGCACCTCCGCGAAGTGCTCTTGGAGGTCATGCTTACAAATAGTAAAATAGATTTGTTTAAGGCTGTTGAAGAAAAAAGAAGGAAGAAGGAGCCTTTTGTCATCGTTTTTGTTGGGATAAATGGCACCGGAAAAACGACAACAATAGCCAAAGTTGCCAAGCTTTTAAACAATAGAGGGTACTCCGTCGTGCTTGCGTGCAGCGACACTTACAGGGCGGGTTCAATCGAGCAGTTGGAAACTCATGCCAAGCGTTTGGGCATACGAATGATAAAGCATAAGTACGGTGCAGACCCGGCGGCTGTAGCCTACGACGCAATAAGCCATGCGAAGGCCCATGGAACCCACGCTGTTTTAATAGATACTGCCGGTAGAATGCAGACAAACCGCAATCTAATGAGTGAACTAGCAAAAATTAAGCGGGTTGTAAAACCTGACCTAACTATTTTGACGGTTGATTCTTTGACTGGAAATGATGCGGTAATGCAGGCGGAAGAGTTCCACAAAAGCGTCGGCATAGACGCAACAATACTGACGAAAGTGGACGCCGACATTAAAGGCGGCTCAGCTCTAAGCGTAACCTATATCACACAAAAACCCATCTTGTTTGCTGGAACCGGGCAAAAGTATGATGATTTGGAGGAGTTTCAGCCGGAAAAATTTGTGGACATGATTTTGAAATAAGCAGCCATACTGTCTTCTACCGCGAAAAGCAGTTCATAATCTAAGGGTAAATTGCCAGCCACATAACGCTTTACCTAGAATTTTCCAAGCAGTTTAAGCAGTATAGCCTTCGCTGAGTAAAGGCGATTCTCGCTTTGCTCATAAATAATGGAGTTTGGGCTTTCTATGATGTCTGCGCTTATTTCGTAGCCTCTGTGGATGGGCATGTCGTGCATTATGTAGGCTTTGCTCCCCCGCAGTAACTCCTTATTTATCTGGTATGGCATCATGAGTCTGAGGCGTTTTTCCTTTTCAGCGGCGAATTTCGGGTCTGTGAAGAATTCCATGTCAACCCATGTGTCAGTGTAGACGAAGTCCGCGTCCTTTATGGCTTCCCTAGCGTCCAGTGTAGTCTCGTAAAGTCCGGTTTTTTTAGCCTCCTCTAGAAGCTCATCATCCCTTGCAGGTTCATTGAAAATCGGCGTTACAGTGGTTATATTCACTCCGGTTTTTGTGCATCCTTCAATGAGAGAGTTGCAGACGTTATTATGAACCCCAATGTAGACCAGTTTTAAGCCCTTTAGTTCGCCCTTCTTCTCCTTCATGGTCATTAGGTCCGCTATTGCTTGGCTCGGATGATATTTTTCATCGCAGCCATTTATTACTGGAACTCGAGAGGCTTGGGCCATTATCTGTAGGTCGGCGTTTTGCAGAAGCCTGGCCATTATGCAGTCAACATTCCGCGACAAGTATTGGGTTTCATCGTATATGTCGGCTATTGTAAAGTTGGTGGTTCTCCAATCAATGTAAAGTGCGTGGCCCCCCAGGTGTGTCATAGCCACCTCAAAAGAGACCCTCGTACGCGTGGAAGTCTTCTGGAATATCATTGCGAGGGATTTGCCATCCAAAGCTCTGTGATATTTTTCCGGGTTTTGCTTTACCTCAATAGCCTTGTCAATTATTTCTAAAAGTTGTTGCCCAGACAAAATTTTGAAGTTAATTAAGTGCATTTACTTTTCACCAGCGTTGAACCCTAAGGCTTCAACAGTTTTAAGCATTATAAGTTTTATGGAAACCTTTATCCTTAAATGAGGCATCTTGCATTTTGATGCAAAATGATTTTGATAGCCGCATCCACAAAAGACTTGGCAAGTGTAAACATTGCAAAACTGATTTTAGGCAGTTACCCATTCAAGCCGGTCAAAGAAAAAGTGTATGCTACTGAAGTTTCAGGTCGAAAAGTTGAACTTATAATGTTAGATGAAGAGCTGGTCTATACACAGAACATAACTGCGCGCTATCCCGCACTTGATCTTATCATTTTCATTTCAAGACACAGCAGCTTAAGCGGAACTCCAACGCTGTCAGTACATACTCCTGGAAACTTTGAAAAGGCGGATTTAGGCGGAATCCCGAGAAAAGTGTCCATTGCACCAGCAAACGCCATGAAAACGGCACTTAGAACAATGGCGAAACTTGTTGAAGAAAAATATCTGAATTATAAGATCTCTTATGAGTGCACCCATCATGGCCCCTCACTAGATGCGCCAGCAATGTTCGCAGAATTAGGAAGCACCCCGAAAAATTGGGAGGATTTGGAGGCGGCGGAAGTTGTTGCCCACGCCGCAATGAAAGTTGTGGTAGATTTTGACAAGCAAACCAGCAAGGCTGCACTTGGCATTGGAGGACCTCACTATAACGAGAAATTCACTAGAATGGCTTTAGAGGACGGTATAGCCTTTGGTCACATTGTGCCAAAATACGCTGTCGCCAAAATTGATGAGGCCATTTTAAGGCAGTGTGTTGAAAAAACTTTGGAAAAAGTTGAGTTCGCAGTTTTAGATTGGAATGGAATAAAGGGTGAAGATAAACCAAACATTGTTCAGCTGCTTAATAGAATAGGGTTAGAATTCCAAAAAGTTTAACAAATCGCTGCCTTTACAATGGAGCCTTGAATAGAAAAGTTAATAGAAATGCTTGTTTATCTGTATCAAAGCGCAACTTGCTGGTTGGCAAAATGGGTTTAAGGTCTTTCCTATCGCAATGCGCAAGAACATTAAAACTAGCAGTCAAGCCCGGAAGAAGCGAGCTATGGCTATCGATAAAAATATGCTTTTTAGGTATAGGTGTTATCGGGCTTATAGGGTTTATAATAGCTATGTTGACAAGACTAATACCGTTTTAAATTAGATGGAGCGAGGGAAAATTTGGAAAAAATGTCCACGAAAATTTTCGCTGTAAGAACCACGACGGGCCAAGAGAGAAATGTGGCTAAGCTTGTCGCGGCAAGAATAGAGATGAACAAAATACCGGTGAAAGCAATCCTAGTCCCAGACACGTTAAGAGGTTATATTTTCATGGAGGCAGAAGGTCCCCACTTTGTTGAGCAAGCTATAGCTGGCATAAAACATGTCAGGTCAAGGGTTCCAGACTTCGTTAGCTTTTCTGAAATTGAAAAGTACGTTGTAAGAAAACCCGTTATAGAGGAGTTGCATGAAAACGACATAGTTGAAGTTACAGACGGCCCCTTCAAAGGAATGCGGGCCAAAATCACCCGCATCGATAGAGCAAAGGAGGAGGTAACACTGGAACTTCTTGAAGCTACTTTTACCCTTCCAATAACTGTTCATTCGGACTATGTTAAGCTTGTTGAAAGGGCAAAGACTGAAGGAGGCACGTAGCAATGAGCGAGAAAAAAGTTGTGGAATTGCTCGTAAGCGGAGGACAAGCAACAGCTGGTCCACCATTGGGTCCGGCTCTTGGACCTCTTGGCGTTAACGTTATGGCCGTTGTGAACAAAATTAATGAACTTACGAAAGATTATGCCGGAATGAAGGTTCCAGTGAAAGTTACCGTTGACCCTGAAACAAAAACCTTTGAAGTTAATGTTGGAACACCAACAGCGTCAGCCCTCGTTGTTAGCGAACTTAAAATCGATAAGGGTTCCGGAAACCCAAAGGCGCAGAAAGTTGGAAACTTAACAATGGAACAGCTTATTCGCATAGCGAAGATAAAGCTTCCAGAACTGCTTTCAAAAACGTTGAGGTCTGCGGCTAAGGAAATCCTTGGAACATGTGTGAGTATGGGCGTAACTGTTGAGGGAAAAGACCCTAAAGAAGTTATGCGGGAAATCGACGAGGGGAAATATGATAAGATATTCGCTGAAAGCGAGACTTAAGGGAACATTTTTATAATGGCTTTATAATCCATCAATGGCACGGAGCCAGCAAAAATGCCAATAGAACAGAAAACGCTGCTTTCAGCCCTGAAAGAGGCAAAAGAGAAGGGCGGTAAAAGAAACTTCACTCAGTCAGTTGAGCTTATATTAAACTTACAAGACGTCGACATGAAATCTCCAGAGGGAAGACTTCAAGAAAACGTGGAACTGCCTTATCCGCCAGCGGAAAAGACAAACAAAGTTTGCGTGATCGCCACAGGTGAGCTTGCCCTTAAAGCGAAAAGGGCTAATGCAGACCTAGTGTTGGATAGGGCTGAACTTGAAGGGTTAGCTGGAAAGAAAAGGGACTTGCGGAAACTAGCCAACGAATACGACTTCTTCGTGGCTGAAGCGCCCTTAATGCCGTTGGTTGGGAAGGTTTTAGGTCCAGTTCTTGGACCGAGAGGGAAAATGCCCATACCGGTTCCGCCAACAGCAGATATCGAAAGCTTGCTAAACAAGTACCGCAGAACAGTCGTTGTTAGAATGCGCAGCCAGCCGGTAATCCAGTGCCGAATTGGAACAGAAAACATGAAAGAGGAAGAATTAGCTGAAAATATACAAGCGGTTTTGAGGGTTGTTGAGGGAAAACTGAAAAGGGGAATGAAAAACATTAAATCAATCTGCATAAAAACAACCATGGGCGCTCCGGTAAAGATTAAGCTGTAAAGAGGGGAAGTGTCTGCCGTCCCAACAAGTTTTGAAAGAAAAGATCGACGAGGTCGAGGAAATAACAAAAATTCTTAAGCAATATAGAGTGGTGGGTATCGCAAGCCTCCAAAAGGTTAGGGCTTCCCAGCTTCAAGAGTTTAAGAAAAAGCTGGCGGCAGACGTTTACATGCGTGTCGTAAAAAACAAGTTGATGAAGAGGGCTTTTGAGAACTGCAAAGAAAAACAGGGAATGGAAAAGCTAGAGAAATATCTAACAGGATCAAACGTCTTCCTCTTCACAAACCTTAACCCATTCAAATTGGCACTGCTCCTTGAAAAGGGAAAAGTCCGCCTAACAGCAAAGGCTGGTGACATAGCATCCTTCGACGTTATAGTCCCCGCAGGAAACACTGGACAACCACCAGGACCAATAATAAGCCAGTTGAACGCTGTGGGTTTGCCGACGAGAATTGAGGCTGGAAGCGTGTGGATAACAAAGGACACTTTGGTGGCGCGCAGAGGCGACGTAATTTCCGACAGACTTGCAAGTGTTTTGTCGAAGCTTGGGATAAAGCCTGTTGAAGCAGGACTCATAATGAAAGTGGTATATGACGAAGGCTTAATTATAGAGGGCGAACAACTCAAAATAGATTTAGAGGAAAACAGGAAACGGTTTGAAACCGCCCATGCCGAAGCCTTTAAGCTGTCAATAGGCTTGGCTTACCCGGCAAAAGAAAACATACAAGTCTTAATTCAAATCGTCCGTCAAGAGGCGTATGCTCTCTCATTAGGTGTAGCCATACCAACAAAGGAAACAATAAAAGACCTTATTCGAAAGGCTCATGCGGAAATGTTAAGCTTAAGTATGAGAATCCCCAATTTGGAAGAGGAAACCAAGCAAAGTTAAAATAGTTTGAGTAGAGGTGAAAAAAGTATGGAATACATTTACGCTGCGATGCTCCTCCACAAAGCTGGAAAACAAATAAACGAAGAAAACCTAACACAAGTTTTAACAGCTGCTGGAATAAATGTTGATGCTGTCAGAGTTAAAGCCCTAGTTGCTTCACTAGCAGAAGTCAACATAGACGAAGTTATAAAGTCGGTACCAACAATGATGGCGGCACCAGTTGCTGCATCCACAGCCGCAGCACCAGCAGCAGAAGCTAAGCCAAAAGAGGAAGAGAAGAAAAAAAAGGAAGAAGAGGAAAAAGCCAAAGAAGAAGCAGCGCTTGAGGGGCTTGGAGCACTTTTCGGCTAAAAATATCTTCTCTTATTTTGTAGGCTATCAAAAATCTTCATATTAAAAGAAGCTAGCAATGAATATAAACCAAATTCTAAATTATCACCTATCATGAAGCTCTGCAGCGCCTGCTTGTTAGGAGTAAAATGTAGATATGATGGAAGAGACGCCCTTGACAAAAAAGTTATCACGCTGCTGAAAACGGAAACCCTCATACCGGTATGTCCAGAACAGCTTGGCGGCCTGCCAACACCAAGGGAACCGGCAGAAATCAAGGAAGGAAGAGTAATCACAAGGTTAGGAAAAGACGTAACAAAGAACTTCAAGCGTGGAGCCGAAGAAGTTTTGAAAATCGCAAAATTGTTAGGCGTAAAAGAGGCGGTGTTAAAGCAGGGAAGCCTTTCATGTGGCTGTGGGCGCATTTATGATGGAACATTTTCTGGCAAAATTATAAAAGGCGATGGAATCACCACAGCCTTGCTTAAAAAGCATGGAATTATGGTGATAACAGAAGAAGACCTATAGATTTTGATTCACGTTGCATACTTTGTTTCTTTTGAGACTTTCAGTAATAGCAAAGGCAGCCACCCACAAATAATCATTAGGGTTCCGGGAAAAGCCCCCAGCCTGAAGCTCAGTATCAACGCCTCAAAAATAAAGAAGGAGATTGCCATTGCAGCGGCAGACAGAACTGCAAAGTTTTTCCCATACTTTTTGTAGGTTTGCACAGCTATAAGACCTGCAAAGAAGAAGTCTCCTAAACCAAGCGACATGTAAAGTGTTCCAAAACTTGTTGTTATTGCCGGAACTGTAGGTAGGGTAACAAGTACAGGCAGCCCTAGGGCGAAAACATGTGTTGCTGCCGAAACCATTGTCCGAGTTACAAGGACAAGAATTATATCTGCAACCGTCAAAAGTCCGGCAAAAATTAGGGTAGTTTTCCATGTGAAAAGTGCCCCCAGATAAAGGATTACCAAAACAGCGAAAATTATGCCATACATGTTAAGCAAATATGGAAACCATATTGGACTTCTACTGTAAAAAGCATAGAGGACCATAAATAAGGCGGATGGCAGAAAAGCCAAATACCATCGCCGCCCAGCCCTTGTTCTTGTTTGCTCATAGGTTAGGGCTATGAAAGAAAAGCCGCATAAGCTGTAAAATGCTGCAGCTCCATATGCAGATAGCCCCCCCAATACGTCCATGCTGAAGAGGCTGACAGTTGCCGCTAAAAAGCTGGCTGCGATAAATGCTGCGCAGAAAAATTGGGCTTTGGTTTTTCCAAAATCTGAAAAGAGGTAAGTGAAAATGAAGAGGAGAGCTGCGTAAGCGAATACGAATATTGCTATGACAGCTAATTGTGGGGCAAAAACCATAAGCGACACGGCTACACTTATTGCTGTCACAAGCATGACAGCGTCTTTAACGCCGAATTCTCTTTCCTCAAAAGTCTTCTTCAATTTTCTCTCAACCTTACCATTCAGAAAAGTGGCTACCATGGTAACAGCAAAAAGGGCTACTGGCATGGCAATGTCGAAATACATAAGCGCACATAGGCTAAACAGACATTTAAACCTTAAACCTCGAAAGTGCAATTAAAAACTGCCAAAGAAGCAATTAGCGCCTCTTCAGTTCGCACAGTTTCTGTCCACTGCCTCGGAATTGTGTTGACGACAAAATCCACGATTTGGTCTAGGTTTAACTTTTCTTGCATGGTTATTTCGTACAGCCCTCTTGTTGGCGCCCCAAAAGCTATCAGTATTTTTTCCGCCTTTTCCCATCTCTCAGCAATTCTCCCTTTAACATCTGTGAAGAGGGCGCCGTATTTTGATGTGGCTATTTTGAGGTCAAATTGCCTATTCATTACTAGTTTTCCGAATGGGTAGTTCCAAATGGTTACTGTATACCCCCAGTATGTGGGGATTTCACTACGACTCGCAAGGTTTACTACAACATGCCTATTTACACTGTTTATTTTCACTGTTACTCGTTTTCCAAGAGGCAAACGCGTATCTGGAATTAGTGCAGGCTTGTCCACTCCTACATCTACAATAATGCCATTATCCGCCTTCGCCACTGTAACGCCTTCTCTGTATTCGCCAACTTTTAGGTCTGCTGCCTTTTTGCCCAAAGGATGGTGTGGTGTTCTTAAAGGCGGAAGAATGCCAGCGTAACGCAGTTTAGGCTCTAACTTGAACAATTTCTTGCGCAGATACTGCGGAGTTTCCATGTAACTTAGTAGCGTGGCGATTAAATCTATGTCTTCTTTTTGGTTCAGCCTTAACTCGTCCTTGTAAATTATTATTTCTTCAACCCCAAAAATGGCGGCTGCTCTCCCAATCAAGCCTATTTTTGAAGTTTTTTCTCGAAGATGCGGGATGTCGGAAACAACTGATGCGGGAATAGCTATTGCGATGCTCTTTCTCTGCAAATCCCTTACACCATTTTACATTATTGTTGTACTATTAGTAATGGTCTTTGCTTAAAAGCTAAAAGCAGACAGCCACTAACTGCATAGCGATGAAAATGCGAAGGACAGTGGTTCTAGATGAGCCAAAAGAGATTAAGAGAATAGATAAAAGCGGCATGCTCTCCTTCTGTGTCAACGCTGCAAAACATTATGAAAATGCTGTTCAAATAGCCCAAAAAGTTGCAGTTGATTATCCAAAACCCAGGTCGATAATCGTGGCTGGCATGGGCGGCTCAGCAATAGGCGGAGAGCTCCTAAAAGACTGGGCAAACGATACGCTGGCAATTCCTGTGGAAGTTTGCAGAGAGTATGCACTGCCAGCTCACGCCGACAAGAACACATTAACATTTATCGTAAGTTACTCCGGAGAAACCGAGGAAACCTTAAGCGCTTTTCTAGACGCAGTGAAACGGAATTGCATGATAATCTGCATAAGCTCAGGAGGCACCCTCCTAGATTTTGCAGAAAAATTGAAAATTCCAAGCGTTCGTGTTCCAGAGAGAATTCCGCCGAGGGCAGCCCTCCCATACCTTTTCACTCCTAAGCTGATAATTCTGGAAAAACTTGGCTTGTTGACAAAAGTTGGAGCTGAAATCTCTGAAGCTATTGCAATGTTGGGACAGGTTTGTAGTGAAAATGCGCCGGAAAAACCTTCGAAGGAAAACTTTTCCAAAAAACTCGCATCCGACATTTGGGGAACAGTCCCGTTTGTCTACGGCTTTGGACTTTACCGTTCAGTGGCACAGCGCTTCAAACAACAATTTAATGAGAACAGCAAGGTTCCGTCAAAATGGGAAGTTTTTCCAGAGCTAAACCATAATGAGATTGTCGGTTGGGAGAAAGCTGAAAAACTAGCAGACTGTTTTTCAGCGGTAATTATACGAGATAAGGATGAGCCAGAGCAGATTAGATGTAGAATAGAAGCAACTAAAGAATTGTTAAGCGGTAAAGTGAAGAGAATTTACGAGGCATGGAGCCATGGTGAAGGAAGGTTGGCTAGAATGTTGTCTGCAACCATTATTGGGGACTTCACAAGTGTTTATCTTGCAATCCTGCGAGGTGTTGACCCGACGCCGGTAAAGACAATCTCCATGCTAAAGGATAAAATCGCTAAAACCGGGCTAAAAGGGAACATAGTTAACGAATTGCAACGCCTTGCTAAGAGTCCTAAAGCCTTTGGGCGATGAACTCTTCAAACATTCTCTCAGCAATTTCCAAAGAAAGTAATTGTGGCGGGTGTTTAAAGGCGTACGCGCATACGGGAAGAACAGCCCCCTTTAATTTTCGGTTTAATGCTATCTTAACAGCTCTTATAACATTAAAAAGCACCGAACCAGCATTTGGCGCGTCCACTGTTGAAAGGCGCATGTCTATTTGCATGGGTATTCCGCAAAAGTATAGCCCTCTAATCCAGAAGTAGCTGTCACGTCTGTTTTGTAAGAAATCAACATAGTCTGTTGAGCCCGCAACCACCTCCGCCTCATATGGCAACGTAGCCTTAACAGTTTCAGTCTTAACAGTCCTTTTCAGTTCGCGTGTCCTGTCCAGCGTGTCAAGCGATTCGGTTCCCCCGCCAACATCAAGCTGATAAGTATCAGTTATGCGCACACCATGCCTAGAAAGAAGCCGCAGGAGTGTTTTATGTAGTGTTGTGGCGCCTATTTGGTCTATGAGGTCGTCGCCGACGAGGGGCAGTCCGGCTTCTTCAAAACGCCTAGCCCAAGATGAATCGCTTGCTATAAAAGCGGGCGTGGCGTTCACGAAGGCGCATCCAGCCTCCAAGGACTGGGTTGCATACCATTCAGAAGCTTTCACGGCACCGCTTGGAAGCAAGTTAAGAACGATTTCCGCCTCACTTTCTTTCAGCACATCCACAACACTGGCTTCTTTCGAGTCGCTTATTTGGATTACTTCTTTTGTGTATTCGCCTACGCCGTCTAGCACTGGTCCCCTCTGGACTATTATGCCGGAAGGCGGCACATCCACAATTTTGGGGGCACTATTTGGCGGGGCAAAGATAGCTTCTGAAAGATCTCGTCCAACCTTTCTTTTGTCAATGTCGAAAGCTGCAACTATTTGAATATCTTTTGGGTGAAAGCCTCCCAAGAAAAGGTTACGTAAACCTACACATTCATCATCGCTATCGAAGTTCTTGTAGTAGCGCAAGCCCTGCACCAGGGCAGATGCGCAGTTTCCAACGCCAACAACCGCTACTTTTATTTCGGGCAACCCTAACCCACCATTTTGTTCCTTCAATATTGCATACGGATTTATAAAGCTCTATGCCAATCCATTAGCGGTTAAGCGTGATAAAAATGAAGACTTGGTTAGACGTTTCGGTTCTACGCTGCCCAAACTGCAGACGCCACTATGTTGAAGCCTCATGGTATGTTGTTGAAATGGAGGCCGACATTGAATGCGGAGAATGCGGAAGAGAATTCAACAGCAAAAAGAACGCGCTAGACAGAGTCCTCCTAGGATTCGAAATAGATGAAAGCGGAAAACTCCAAAAAGTGGAGGTTGCCAAACACCTAAAAATAGAGAAAACAGAATAAACTAGCCGTTGTCACTTAAGCACCGTCACTAGGAAGCCTTAAACATTTCAAAGCTCAACATAAAAGGTGGTTGAGAACTTGAAAGGCCAAGCACCGGACAAGTTCACAATAATCAACGAATTAGCCCGCAGAAGAGGCTTCTTCTGGCAATCCTACGAAATATACGGAGGTGTGAGCGGTTTTGTAACTTACGGCTTTTTAGGCACGAAACTAAAACAGAATATTGAAAACAAGCTTAGGGAAATCTTCGTTAAAAAGCTTGGAATAATGGAAATCGAAGCTCCAATCATTGCGCCAAGCAGGGTTTTTGAAGCTTCAGGCCACGTGGATCACTTCAAAGAGCCCATGGTTGAGTGCCTAAAATGTAAAAGGCGTTTCCGGGCAGACCACTTACTCCAAGAAACAGCGAAGCTAAGCGAGGCCGAAGTCGAAAAACTAAGCCTAGAAGAGTTGAAGGAAGCCATCGAAAAACACGATGTGCGTTGCCCAGAATGTGGAGGCGAGTTTGATGAACCAAAACATTTCCTAACAATGTTTAAAACAACAATAGGCCCCTATTCTGAGGCTGTGGGTTATGGCCGTCCAGAGGCTGCTCAAGGCATATTCGTTGAGTTTAGGCGTTTATATGAAATGGCGCGGGAAAAGCTGCCCTTTGGCGTAATGCAAATTGGCCATGCTTTAAGGAATGAAATTTCGCCGAGGCAGGGTTTGATAAGGCTCAGGGAATTCACAATAGTGGATATAGAGTTCTTCTTTGATCCAGCAGACCCGAACTGTTTCTTATTGGAAGAGGTGAAAGACGAGACTTTAAGGCTTGTTCTGGCTGAAAGCAAGCTCCGCGGCTCTGAAGAAATAGTGGAAGTTACGGTTAAAGAGGCGCTTAAGAAAGGCTATATTAAGGTTTCTTGGCAAGCGGTTTTCATGGCGTTAGCAAAAAAGCTACTTATGGAGCTGGGCGTTCCAGCTGAAAATCAAAGATTTATTGAGAAATTGCCATGGGAGCGGGCGCACTATTCTCTCCAAAGTTTTGATCAAGAAGTCTACGTTGACCGCTGGGGATGGATTGAAGTTTCTGGGCATGCCTACAGAACGGATTATGATTTAAGGCAACACATGCGGTTCAGCGGAGCAGACGCCAGAGTTTTTAAAGAGTATGAAAAGCTGATGGTGAAAGAGAGAAAGATCGTTAAGCCTTTAATGGCGAAGCTCGGACCTGTGTTAAAAGAAGAATCCCAAAAGATCGCTGAAATGCTTTCTGAGGCTGATCCCGAAGAGGTTGAAGCCTCATTCAAAGCAAAGGGCTTTTTCATGCTTGGAAAGTACAAAATTTTGCCCGAACACGTTGAAATTGCAACGTGCAAGGTTGAGGAGAGAGGGAGACGTTTCATACCACATGTTGTGGAGCCAAGTTTCGGTTCGGATAGACTTGTTTATGTAACTCTTGAGTATGCCTACCGTGTAAAAGATGATAGGGTGGTGTTAAGTTTTCCAAGGGACATAGCCCCAATACAAGTTGGAGTTTACCCACTGGTAAGTAAGGACGGTTTGCCTGAGAAAGCACTGCAAGTTTACAAAATGCTGGTTAATGAGGGCTTTTCAGTGGAGTATGATGAAGCGGGTTCAATTGGAAGACGTTATGCAAGGGCAGATGAGGCAGGCATACCGCTTGGAATAACCATTGACTATGAAACGCTTAAAGATAACACTGTCACCATTCGAGATCGCGACATTTGGAGGCAGGTTAGGACCCACGTAGACACTCTACCAGAGCTTTTGCACAAGTACTTCCGCAAAAAAACCGAGTTTGACGATTTGGGCACACTTGTAAAGGAGTAGCTTTCGTTACCTTTTTTAATACTTCTGTAGTATTAGTGCTGGAAAAGGCGCAACGTGGTTTTGCGGCGGGAAGAAACTTGGTGCTTCCAGCAGAAACGGAGGAACGCGTTAAACGCAGAGCATTAAGCGTCTGCCAAGAACACCTAAGGAAGGTGTTAGACTTAATACGGAAAGTTCCCCAGATGATTGAATGCTTCATAAAAAATGACAAGGCAAGGGCGAAGCAAATCTACAACGAGATTAGAATGGGTGAGGAGGACGTTGACAATGCTAGGCGCCTAGTTTCCCGTGAACTCGCGGAAATAGGCGCTATACTCCTAAGCCGCGAAGACTTCTTAAGATTCACAAATTTGGCTGGAGAAATTGCCGATTTCTCAGAGGGAATAGCCTTCCGCATCCTTGAGATAATGGAGCACAACTGGAACGTGCCAACAGAAATAAAAAAGGACCTTTTGAAGCTCTCAGAAGCCTCCTTGGAAGCCGTGCTTAAGCTGAGGGAGATGATGATGGTTTTAGCTTACGGTTCAGAGAAAGCCATGGGAAAAGCCAGCGAGGTTGAATCAGCTGAACGCGTCGTTGACGAGCTTTATCGAACCCTTGAAATAAAACTCCTAAATAGCAAGCTAGAAATCCCGGCACTCATACTTTTGAGGGACGTTTTACAACTTTTGGAGGATTCCGCTGACAAGGCTGAAGACGCCGCAGACGCCGCAAGGGTCTTATCCTTCATAATGTAATGCAAAGCGAAGAGGCAAAACGGTGCCAAGAAAAATACCAGTAGAATTTATTGAAAACTTCCTAGTGGTTTGGAACCCAAGCGACGGGTCTGAACTTTATAAGATGGGTTTTTATGGCAAGCCCCTTGGAATACCGAAGCCTAAAATTCCAGAGTTTAATGTCCCTTTGATTCTGGATTTGATGGAGGGTCTATATCTCGCCGAAAAGGGAATAATAACCGTTTACGAAGGCGCAGAAAAAACCCGTGTAAGCCTTAAGAAACTGCAGCAGAAAGCCAGAACATTATATGAGGAGTTTGACGAGAAATACGCTATTTACCGTGACCTGCGAGACAGCGGAATGGTTGTCACGCCGGGAATAAAGTTTGGATGCGACTTTGCAGTTTACAAGCATGGACCGGGTCTGGAACATGCGCCCTACATGGTTTCAGTTAAGAAGGCTTCATCTGAATTGACAGCCACAGAAATAGTGAAGGCTGGAAGATTGGCGACAACTGTGCGAAAAAGGTTCATAGTTGCAGTGCCAGACTTGGAGAAAGGGAAAATAAGGTATCTAATATTTAAATGGTTTAAAGCATAGCTACATTTTGCCAACACTTTTCAAAATTATCTGAAGAATTTCTTCTTCTAGGGTTAATCCTTCCTTCGGATTCTCAACTATTCTCCCTAATTCTATTCCTTCCCTATTAAAGACTAGGATTAGAGGAATTTTGTCCACTTGGAATTTTAGGACCTCGGGAGGCGACGGAGGAATGCTCCACTTTCGGCTGGGGTTTAGCGGGTCACTCTTTAACCCGCCGAAAATTCTGACTTCTAATCTGGTGGCGTCCGATATTAATGCCAAAACTGGGATGTTGGCGGCGCAGTCTTTGCACCATTCAGCGGAAAAAGCAACCACTACAACATTGTTTATGAGATTCTTTAATTTGCTAGTTGCCCCCAAGTTTAGCTTGTATGCCTTCTTCCGCTCGAGAAACTTTTCACGGAAAGGTTCGCTGATGCTTGCAATGTATTGGTTTACAGGTACTGTTTTCTGTTTGATTTCTTCCAAATTAATCTTCATTGCTAGCCCGGCATTATTGTCTGGTTTACGAACTCGCCTCTAACGTACTGGTGGGGATAAATTTTTGTTGCCTTCAAGGTGCAGCCTTCCGCTATCGTAACGTCGTCGGCTATCACTGAGACCTCGCTTATTTTTGTCGGTTTTCTTGCACAGGAGAGGATTGTCACATGCCTCCCTATGATACTGTCTTTTATTTCGGCTTTCGCCTCTATTATGGCGCGGTCCATTATGGCGGAGTTCTCTATAGCCACACCATTCTCTATCTTGGTGTAGTTATCGATGCACGAGTTCACGATGCGCACTCCGTCGCCTATTTCGCAGTGTCTTCCAATTAAAACTGAACCTTCAACCTCTATTTTTCCCTCTTTAATTTTCTTTATGATTTCTCTTCTCCGCTTTGTGGATTCTGGGCTCTCACCTTGAACCCAAACTCCTGCTTTTTCGTCTATTCGCCCGCCGAAATCTGTAAGCGAAGAGAAGCGCCCTTCAAGCATGTCTCTCATGGCTTCCAAATAGCGTTTTGGAGTGCCAACATCATACCAGTTTCCCTTCAGAACGTAACCATACACAGGTCTGCCGGTCTCTATTATATATGGGATAAAGTCGTAGCCGAAATCTAAGCGTTTTCGCTCTTTAATCAGTGTTTTAACACCCTTTTCTTTGAAGATTCGCCTTATTTCTGGAGAAACCATGTATAAGCCGGTGTTAGCCAGATTTGACGGTGCCTCCTTTGGTGTTGGCTTTTCAACAAACTTTCGGATTCTCATGTGTTTGTCTATGTCTGCTATTCCGTAACCCTCAACGTTTTCAACCTCTCGAAGGGCTATTGTTATGACCGCTTCCTTGTTGCGGTGAAATTCAATAAGCTCTTTTAGATTGACATCAAATATGTTGTCGCCTTGCACTGCAAACACGGGGTCCCTCACATTGTAGTATTCTATGTTTATCCTCGCTGAGTCGGCACTTCCCAAATCGTCTATGTTAGGCTGGTATTTGATATGCACGCGGGGTGTTATGCCATAACGAGATGAAAAGCCATAACCAGACTCGAAGTAGTCGTGTAAATCTCTATAATTCGTGTATCCCTTAACACCGAAAATGAAGTTTCTTATTCCTTGACGGGCAAGAGATAACAATGAAAACTCTATTAGGGGCCTGTTCAGCAGACGGATGCATGCCTTGCTCGTTTCTGCTGTTAAGGGCAAGAGCCTCGTAGCTTTACCCCCTACTGGAATTATTACTCTCAGTCTCTCTGGCTCATAGTTGTGGCGCAAAATCTCCACCAGCTTTTACAATGCATATTATGGCGAAGCGTATTAAACTTTCTAAAGAAAACGCGAATTTTATAACCAAAGCCAAATTATTTTAGTGCAAAAGGCTTGACTAGCATGAAAAGATTGGCTGGCTTCGTCCGTTTAATGCGACCCGTAAACTGTTTAATGATGGGCTTTGCTGTCATAGTAGGCGCAGCCATCGCAGACCCGAAAGCTTTAGCTGGTTCGTGGAGTTTTATCTACGGGTTTTTCACGGGTTTTCTGCTAACGGCAGCAGCTATGGCCATAAACGACTATTATGATAGGGAGATAGACGCCATAAACGAGCCTTCTAGACCTATCCCAAGCGGCGTGACCAAACCGAATGAAGCGCTGGTTTTCTCCTTCTCACTTACAGCGTTAGGCTTAGCGGCAGCCGCCCTTACCTGTGCCGCCACAACGTCCATCCATTGTTTTTTAACAGCCTTAATTTTTTGGCTTATTTCACTGGCATACGCTACAGCAGGAAAGCGAACGGGACTTTTAGGAAACTTTTTAGTTAGCGCTTGTGTCTCAGCCCCGTTTGTTTACGGAAGCTTGGCAGTAACTGGCAACGTTGAACTAAACATCTTGATTTTTACCTCCATGGTTTTCCTATCAAACACAGGAAGAGAAATAACCAAGGGAATTGTGGACATCGAAGGAGACAAAACGCGAAAAGTCAAGACTTTAGCCGTACGCTATGGACCGCGAAAAGCTGCAATAACAGCAGCAACTTTTTATCTGGTGGCGGTGACGCTAACACCACTACCGCCAATATTAAACCTTGTTACTTTTTGGTTCATCCCATTAGTGGCGATAACAGACGCTGGGCTGGTGGCATCATCAATAATGCTTTTATCAAACTATTCAAAGGAAAATGCCCGAGGAATCAAAAACCGGGTTTTAATTTGGTTCTTTGTGGGGCTAATAGCCTTTGTTGTAGGAAGCTTACGTTGAGCGTGTGTTAGCATGTTTTTATTGTCCCAAAAGTTGGAATTAATAAGCAGTTCACGCGTTATTTAGACTTGATAAACCGCTTGTGAAGTGCTTCTAATTGAGCGCAGAAGATGAAGATAAACTTGAATATGCTCTTCGCGGTAAGGCTTGGAAAGTTTACTGGCTTCTTTTAAAGAATGGACGCCCGATGAGTGTGCGGGAAGTTCAAAGGGCTTTACACTTTAGCAGCCCAAGTGTGGCACAGCATCATCTGGAGCAACTGCGAGAGGTTGGGTTGGTTAAAAAACAGGAGGCAGGCAGTCATTATTATCTTGCAGGCGAAATAAAAATTGGTGTGCTCCGTCACTTTGTTAAATTGGGTAAGCTTCTTTTTCCAAGATACTTGTTTTATGCGGTTTTCTCCACAACCTTCTATGCGATTTACCTCATACTTTCCATGCCTAATTTCACACGAGAAAGCCTATCCCTCATAGTTTTCGGGGCTATTGTCTCGGCAATATTTTGGTATGAGACTATAAGGGTATGGTTGTTGAAGCCGTTCTAACCGCTAGACAAATTGTGCCAAAAATTAGGATAAAATTAGAGAAAATAACTAATTCAAAGTGGTGAACATAAGTGTTAAATGGAATTAAAAAGCAAGCATTGACTTATGGAGTCGCTGCTGTGCTCATCGCCCTCATATTAGGTGCGCTGTGTTACAACTTTGGAGTACAACCAGCAGGAAAACAAAACGTAAATCAACCCTCCCCGCAACCATCACCCCAACCGTCACCAGAGCCCGTACCTCAACCTTCAGGGCAATTTCTAAAAACCTTCACGTCCTACGAGGAGCTGTTAAACTTTCTATTGGAAAACACAAACATTAGGGGAACCTATCCATATTTTGGACCACTAGACAGAAATGTCTTGGCGGAGGTAGCAAGCTCACAGCCTGTTTACTTGACTCCTGGCAAGGAGGGCACGTATTCAACCACAAATGTGCAAGTTGCAGGCGTCGATGAAGCTGATATCGTGAAGACTGATGGCGAATATGTTTACGTAATAGTTAACAACAGCGTTTACGTTTTGAAAGCTTATCCACCAGAAAGCGCCCCTTTGATGTCAAAAATAACGTTCGAAAATTGTACGTATCTAGCTGGGATATTTGTAAGCGCAGACAGCAGTAAATTGGCAGTTCTGGGAAGCAAATATCGCTTCCTCCCATGGCGGTATGATTACTACTACATCGTTTACTACGTTGACGTTAAGACGTTCATCTACGTGTATGACATTTCAAATAAGTCAAGGCCCATCCTGATAAGAAATTTCATGATGAGTGGAAGCTATTTTAATTCAAGAATGATAGGCGAATACGTGTACGCCATTATAAGTCAGCCAGTATACATAATCTACGATACTGTTATCCTCCCGAAAATTTACTCGAGCGATGGAATTAGAGAAATCGAAGCCACAAAAATATATCATTCCAATGTTTCCGAGGATTATTATTCCTTTACAACTATCGTTACCTTAAACGTTGCAAATGCAACTGAAGAAGAAAACACTTTAACCATAATGATGGGGGGAACAAGTAACCTATACGTTTCGCTAAACAACATCTACGTAACATTTCACAGCTTTGATTGGCAAACAACAGTTTACAGAATAAAAATAGAAAACAGAACCATGAGTTGGGAAGCGACTGGCAGGGTGCCAGGCCACGAAATTAACCAGTTCTCCATGGACGAATACGATAACTACTTTAGAATAGCAACTATGAGGTGGGTTAATGGGATTCAGAATGACTTGTACATACTGGACATGAATTTAACAATAGTTGGAAACTTACCGAACATAGCGTCTAACGAAACTTTAGACTCGGCAAGATTCATCGGAAACCGCTGCTATCTCGCGACATCGGTTCGGCGGATTGACCCATTCTTTGTAATAGATATAGAAAACCCGTATAAACCAGAGATTTTAGGCAGTTTGAAAATTCCTGGATTTACAAGGTACTTGCATCCATATGATGAAACACATCTGATAGGTGTTGGTAGAGATGAAAATAACAGGGTGCAAATACTGCTGTTTGACGTAAGCAATGTTAGCAATCCAATAGCAGTCGGCAACTTCACGGTTCTAGGGGAATATTCAGATACACCAGTTTTGTGGGAGCACAAGGCGTTTCTCTTCGATAAGGCAAAAGAGTTGTTGGTCATTCCATTGTCTATCTATGACTATTCAAAAACCTTCTGGCAGGGAGTTTACGTATTCAACACAACAAACTGTGAACTTATGCTTAAAGGGAACATCACGCATCTAGAAAGCGTCAACCAGTGGGATTACATCTACTGGATTAAAAGAGCGTTATTCATTGAGGACATGCTTTACACGTTGTCTGACAAGAAGCTAAAGGTAAACTGGTTGGAAGACCTCTCGCCAAAAAGGGAAATAGTCTTCCCTTAAACTCCTACTCTTCTTTCTTTGGCTCCATGTGAACGGTGACTATGGTTTCTGTGAATTTGCGTTTTACTCCATTTTCTATTTTTGACGCAACCTTGTGGGCTTCCTCTATCGTTATTTGGCTTGTGAAACAGCAGTCTATGTTTATGTAGCGTTTTCCATTTACAACATAGGTGACTAATCTTTTCACAGTAAACATTTGTTGGAAGCTTGCAGCCGTCTTGTAAATTACCTGCTGAATTTCTCCTTCGTCTACTGCTGGTCCTCGC
>JAVZNT010000005.1:0-44968 GCA_038882655.1 Bathyarchaeia archaeon
TCTGACACGGATGTCCACGGAAACAATTATCGTCTGGTTTAGCGGGACCTTCGAAAAGCCAGCCCCAGCCCAATCAGGCCACCATGTTCCAGCCGCAACATGCCCATACTTCCCTTCATAAGCCTCCAAAACTAATGTGGCATAACTGTCAAAAGTGGCATTCCACTCGCTGCCTATCTCTTTGGCTATGTTGCCACCAGCGCTGTGGGGATGCCAAAAACAAGCGTCTTGAAGCGCGTCAAACTCTAAATCGCCATCAACGCTCAAAACCACTTTATTAAAGATGCCGCAAGCCAACCTTTGCCCACAACCATTTGTAAAAGAGAATAAAATTATAATTGATGCTAGTGCAAGGGCGGCGTACTTGAGCATTTGCAATGGGGCAACCCATTCAAAAGCGCCTAAGGCTTAGACAGAAAAAGAACTGCGCGGACAGAAAGAGACATACAACTAGAAGCGGCAAAACTAAATTCTAGCTATACTCAAAGGATATCTGAGCGTAAAACAATGAATAAGAAATTAAGCGTTATAAGCCTAGAAATCGGAGCTTGCGGAGTTTTCTGTGGCTTCTGCAAAGTTTTCAAGCGCATAGAACATCAATGCCGCGGCTGTAATTGGGTTAACAAAATGTTAAAGTTAAGCAGAGAAGACGGAAAGGGCTGCATATTTTGGGAATGCACACAAAACAAAAAAGTTGAGTGTTGTCTTATATGCGGGGAATTTCCATGCCCAAAGCACTATGACGAAAAGGAGGCCATTTACACTAAACAGGTTTTAGATTCGTGGAAGAGTCTAGATAAAAGCGGACTCACATTTGGAGGAAGAAGAGAGAAGCTTGAATCCCTATTGGAAAAAGGAAAGCAAGCATGAAAGTGAAATATTATTTAGGTGCGGCTTCGAACCCTTGCCACCTCTTTATTTCCATATCCAATTTCCTTTCCAAGGCTTTCCACAAATCAACTTTGCAAACTCTAGCGCAAACATAGGCGGTTATCACAACATCCGCTAACTCGTCACTAAGCCTCCTCCTTATCTCCTCAACATCGTAATTCTCCCTTCTGAAGCCCACCGACTTAAAAACTAGTTTATCGCCTCTCCAACCTCTTCAGCTATCTTCGCGGCTTGAAAAACCGGATGCTTCTCAGAAGCCTTTTCATTGAAAAGCCTAAACAAAGTTTCAAATTTATCTTCCATTTACCTTTCCCCTAATCGGGCAATACGACTCTTGTCTATAAATGCTTTAACAAACATCCATAGACCTTGAAATTAAGCCAGGTTGATGGAAGCTATGCTGGGTTTATGCTTTGTGTAGTTTCTTGTAGATTGCTGTTGGAGATTGCGTCACAGTTGGTTGCGGCGTGTTCGTCACTATTGGACGCTTTTGCATATACTTATATCCACATTCACAAGCGAAGCCCACCATTTTTCTGCCTCGGTAGATTTCCCGCCATCTTTTTGAGTCGCATTTGGTTGTTTGTTTATGGATTTTCCATAAGAGTCTTGCCTCGTTTGGCGTTAGCGGCGCATAATGTTTTGCTGATGTGAAGTACCATGTTGCATACGCTAGAAAGCAAATCCATAATGTTATAGCTAATAGTTCAATCATCTTCTCTACCACGTGTATTTTTGTTCAGCACATATTCAATATGTCCATTTATTGACATATCTATTTTCGAAATATACACATCTTACGATATAAGCATTATCTCAAAAACCGAATACTTGCATAAAAAGCTTTTAAAACTGCTTCAAGACATCACTTTTCTCCACGATATAGCCACAATAGTGACACTTTAGGATTAAGGGCTCCTCACTTTTAACATAAAACTTTGATTGAACTGGCTCGTTGCTGTTGCTTATACAAGCAGGATTTGCACATTTAACAATGCCCTCAATAACATTTGGAAGCTTAACTCGCTGTTTTTCGACAACATTATAGTTTCTTATGATGTTTATGGTTGCATGGGGCGCCAAGAGAGCGATTTTATGTACTTCTTCTGGTTTTAGTTCTCTACCCTCGATTTTGACTATGTCTTTAACCTTAAACCGCTTGCTTGGAACGTTAATGGCTATGGTGATTATGCGCTTCTCCTTGCCTGTTATCCCTAAAATTTTAATGACGTCTAAGGCGTGTCCGCCAGTTATGTGGTCTATGACTGTTCCATCCTTAATTTTTGAAACGTAAAGCATTGTTTCGCTTTCGCTCATAAGGCTTACTCACCTTTTAGAACGGTATTGTCGGCGCGGAGATAAAAGGTTTTTATTCTTGGAAGCATCCGTAACTTTAAATTTAACAGCTCGTGAATGGCTAAATTTGATAGCCCCCTATAGTTTTCTGCTTAACAGAAGTGCGAATAAAAAGTTATTTAAGCGGAACTTGTCGCTTTGTTTAAAAGGGTGTGAACTTGCACTTTGAAGGGAGAGACATAATATCTGTCCGCGATTTTTCGAGGGAAGAAATCGACTACATTTTAAAAGTTGCACGGGCGATGGAGCCTCTAGCCCAGAAAGGCTCTGACATGCTTAGGGGTAAAATCCTTGCAACACTGTTTTTTGAGCCTAGCACGCGTACACGTCTAAGTTTTGAGGCTGCTATGCACAAGCTTGGGGGCTCAACAATAGGGTTTGCAGAAGCCGAAATAGCCTCTGTAAGGAAAGGCGAAAATTTAGCAGACACCGTGCGCACTGTTGAGAATTATGCTGATGTAATCGCTATTAGGCATCCCCTTGAGGGGGCTGCGAGACTTGCAGCAGAATTCGCCAAAGTCCCCATAATTAATGGTGGAAGCGGGGCGGAGGAGCATCCAACACAGGCATTGCTAGACCTTTACACGATTATGAAGGAGAAGGGCAGAATTGACGGTTTGAAAATAGCCCTTGTGGGCGATTTACGTTATGGGCGAACTGTTCATTCTTTGGCTTATGCCTTCTCCTATTACGATGTGGAGTTATACCTTGTCTCTCCAGAGTCGTTAAAGATGCGGCGGGAGGTTCTTGAAGAGATTAGGGAGAAAATCCCAGTAACCGAAGAAACCGACATTAGGAAGGTTATTCCACTTTTAGACGTTTTATATGTGACTCGGATACAGAAGGAACGTTTTCCAGACCCGGCGGAATACATTAAGGTTAAGGGTTCATACAAGATAGACCTCGAAACCGTAAGCAAGGCGAAGAAGGACTTGATTGTTATGCATCCACTTCCAAGGGTTGACGAGATAGCCGCAGAAGTTGACGGAACTGCTCATGCCCGTTATTTTCAGCAAGTTTGGAACGGCATAGTGACAAGAATGGCTCTTTTGGCGTTGATACTGGGCGCTGTGAAATAGGTTTTGTTAGAAGCGTTTAAAGGTTGTTAACGTGCCAACAGAACTGCATATTGGACATTTTTGAAGCATGCCAAACCAACTTTTGCGGCACTGGCTGCAATGGGTTAGGTTGCGGTTGTACGTGAAAAACCATAGCTTGTAGTCTTCAACAAGCTTTTTTGTAAATGAAAGAAGCGTTTCTGACGTGTATTCGGTTTCTCCTAGCTCAAAAACTGTTAGGCTTCCGCCAGCAAGCGGATCGTAAAGCTCTTTTTCAATGGCTAGAATTTTTGATTGAGTTTCCCAGTTTTGAAGGTTTATTCGGCCGTAGATTGAATAGTGGGGTTTTTCTCTTGTTCCTTGGAAACGAACCTTTGCAATACCGAATCTTTCAATGTCTTGTTTTGCCAGCCTTTCAGAGGCCACGGCACACGGCAAAGCGGATGGAATAAGCCTTTTCTCGCGTCTTCCACTTTTTGGTAAGAATTCCAAGACGTGTTTTATGATTTCGGAGGCGAATTTTTGGGTCTTCTCGTCTTCGTATATGCTTTTTCCGCTGAGGGCTTCTGAAGCCTCTTTTAATCCAACCAAATTTATTAAACGTGCAGCGCCTTCAACTCTGAAGTATTGGTCGCCGTTGGCTGAATGCGTCAAAAATGGGAGAAAGCCTCTTCCCCGCTGTTTTAGAGCTCTATATTTTATTTCTAGGGCTCGTGCCGCCATTTCAAGTCTTTCCCTTAAAAGCGCGGAGAGTTTCCTTTCGTCCTTGCCGCATTCGTAGGCTATCCTTGGCAAATTAACTGTTACAAGTCCTAAAATGCCCGTGCGTAGTGTGTCGATTTCCCAGTCTTCTTTGAAATCCGCTTTGAGGACGCTTCCTGACGGGGAGAAAACTGTGTACTGCTCATTTTTGCCAGAAAGGTTTACGAAGTATGGCATACCTCTTTCTAAGGCTAAGTGATGTGCCTTTAGGAGGATGTCCGCTGCATTATTATTTTTGAGGGTTTCTGGGCGGATTTTGACTATGAGTTTTGGGTTTAGAAGCGGTTTTTCAGCGTTTTCTTCCTCAAAGACTTCAAGCAGTAGGGAGGCTAAAAGCTGGCTTTCGTTGAGATAATCGCCATAACAACCGCCTGCCAAGCCTATGGCGGGCTTATCCGCTAAAAACTCTGGAATTGTCAACTCGAGATTTATGGAGGCGTTGACATGGTTGCTAACGCTGATAATGAAAAGCCTCAAAGCCTCTTTGAGGGTGTCTTTATCCAAACCTTTCAGGAAGGGCGCAAAAAAAACATTGAAGTATTCAAGCACTTGTGTTCCATCGGTTTCCTTTGATGTTTGTAGAAGAATGTTAAGGGTTAGATTTAGGGCGGATTCAAAACTTTTCGGCGGCCTTATGGACGGCTGGAAAATATTTGAAAGGCTTGGGTCTAAGCCGCTTTTTATGAAGAACCTTAAGTCGTGAATTATTTCGCTTGGTTTCAAAATCCAGTAGCCTAAACCGTGGAGATGAATCTCGCCTGAAAGGTATGCGTCTGCAATGTCCCTCGGTAACACATTTAAAAGGGTGTACTCTTCAAGGACGTTTCTCCCGAAATCTTCGCAGACGGAAGACGCGTTAACTGTAGCTTTGCCCTTCAAGAGATAAGCTGAAACGTCGTGCACTGGCAGCCCCAGACGGGTGAGTTTGTGACGGTATTCCTCTAAGCCCTTTTCAATGAGGATTCCGTTAACAACCTCCCTTACTAATGGAGCCGTCAAATAGCGGATCCTAGCCTTAAGAAGGCGTTTTTCAGCTTCTTTTGCTATTTTTTGGGCTAGTTCTGGGGGCATTCCAGCCTCCTTAATAAGGCTGTTGGCAATTTTTGTGGTATCAAACTCTTCTAAGGTGAAGCGGGATGTTCTGACAAGGATTCTCTCTGCTCTTAAACTTCGCTTTTCAATTTCTTCAGCCACGCCAATAACCATCTTGCCCAAATCTGTTAAGCGGTACTTCTTGGATTCCACATCAGCCTCAATCAAATCCGCCTTAAGCAAAAACTTGAGATGGTAGGCAAAACGACCAGCATCCCTACTAGGGTTCATCTTTAAAAAGCTCATAAGCTCAGTATAGGAAAGCGGACCATAGTCAAAGAGAGCAGTTAAAATGTTAAGCCTAACAGCTGAAGAAACCGCCTTCAAAACGCGGATTCCCCGCAGACGCTGATGTTGACTGGACAAGTCTTCTAACCCCCCTAACACTTGGATAGTTATAGCCCCGGATAAGGGTTTAAAGGTTAAGAAAACACCTTTATTAAACCTACACAAAACTAAAAATGTGATGCATAAAAACCGAGAGGGGCTGTCGGCTAGCTTGGTCTAGGCTCTGAGCCTCGGGCGCTCGGGACCCCGGTTCAAATCCGGGCAGCCCCACTACAAGCTGTTTTCGCACCGCCTTACGTTATGAAGTGTTTGTAGATCGGGTGTCCCTTAAAGCGTAGCGTCGTCTCTGATTTCTCTATTGTTCCGCTTGGAAGCCTTATACATAAAGAGCTTACTACAGCCCCGTTTGAGATGAAGCGCACTCCGTCTAGGAGTTCGCCTTTCGTCACGCCAGAAGCACAAAAAACCAGCTCACTGCCCCTAGCCAACTCATCCTGATCATAAGTTTTGTCCACATCCACGCCTTCAGCTTCCAATCTCTTAAGCCTTTTCGGGTCATCGCTTTTGTCTCTCCAAACCCTGACAAGCATTGTTCCACCCAAACATTTCACGGCTGTGGCAGCTATGGTTGCCTCTGGTCCAGCACCAGCGCCTATCAGTAAGTCTACACCCGAACCTTGAATGCATGTTGCCACCGCTGCCGCAATGTCCCCGTCTGGTATTAGGATTATCCTTACACCAATTTTTCTAAGCGTCTGAAGAATTTCCATGTGCCTCTCCCTCTCAAGCATTATCACTGTAAAGTTTTCTATTGACAACCCCTTTGCCTCTGCCACTGTTCTAACAATTTCTTCTATTGGCATTTTCAGCGAAATCTTTCCCAAGGCATGGTGGTCCGCCGCCACCTTAAAATAGTAACCATCGTCTGGGAGAACTTGCAAACAGCCTTTCGGTGCACATGCCAAAGCGGAAATGGCATCTTTTCTCCCCTTTGAGGCTGCTGTTGTTCCGTCAACAGGGTCTATTACAAACTCAACTCTTGGTCCTCTTCCAGTTCCAACTTTCTCCCTGCGGGAAAAGGCTGGGGCATTGTCTTTAGGTCCTTCGCATACAATTACTTCGCCATCCACATCCGTCTGGGCTAAGACAGCCCTTGAAAATTGAACAGCCTTCTCATCTATCAAATTCGGGTTTCCTTGACCGATATGGAGTGCCGCGCCAACAGCCGCTGCAATTGTAATTCGCGTTAAAGAAGGCGCCAAAGCCCTTAAAGAGACCACACTTATTCCTCAAATAAATGTATGAAGGTTTACTTCAGATATGCTTTTAGCTTTAAAAAGCGGTAAATTCATGGAGACACATTTTGTCCCAAAGCAACTCTGGCAGAAGCAGAAAACCAAGGCTTTTCGACATGCCGGAGTGCAAAAACTGCGAGTATAAAGGCAGTCGTTACTGCTGGAACGAATGCCCATACAACATATGGCGAAAACGTTGAACCAAAGAATTTAATTTTGGAAAACACTAAACTGTTACAATTCATAGGGATGAGTCGACATGAGTAAGGTGAAGAGCATATTCGCAGAGGTTCGCAAAGCCGGAAGGAAGCACTTGTTAGAGATGGAAGCAAAAAGCATGTGCATGGAGTATGGCATTCCGGTTACCCGGTTTAGGTTGGCTAAAAGCGAAGCCGAGGCCGTCAAATTTGCAGAGGAGACAGGCTACCCAGTCGTTTTAAAAATTGTTTCGCCAGACATTATTCACAAGTCTGATGTTGGAGGAGTAATGCTTAACCTTAAAAACGCAAAAGAGGTGCGAAAAGCCTACAAACAAATAATGGAAAATGTGAAAAAACACAAGAAAGACGCCAAAATTTTAGGCGTGCTCGTACAGGAAATGGCTCCACCCTCAACAGAAGTTATAGTTGGAGCCATCAAGGATCCGCAGTTTGGCCACGCCTTAATGTTTGGGCTGGGAGGCGTCTTCGTAGAGGTTTTGAAAGATGTCACCTTCAGAATCGTGCCAATAATCGAGGAAGAAGCCCGTGAAATGATCAGCGAGGTTAAGGCGTACCCGCTCTTGAAAGGGTATAGGGGGATGCCGCCGGCAGACATAAACGCCATAGTGCAAATTCTCTTAAAGACTTCAAGGCTTGTTTCTGAACATCCTGAAATCAAGGAGCTTGACCTAAACCCAATAATGGTGTACGAGAAAGGAGCAAAAACAGTAGACGCGAGAATAATTTTAGAATAAACATGGCTAAGCTTAGGTAAAAAGGATGACTGAAAACAAACAACCGACGAATCGTTTTAGAAGCTGGCCTAAAAACGAGATCCTTTCAAAAACTTCTGTTCCGCCGGAAACACCTTTTTTCGTAAGGCTTGACGGCTGGAGGTTTCGCGAACTCGCAGAGGATGTAGGCGCGGAGAAACCTTTCGATGAAAGGTTTGCGCGCTGCTTGGTCAATTCGTGCAAAGTCTTATTTGAAAAAGGCTTCAGCCAGACTTTGGTTTATGTAGTCAGCGATGAATTAAACATACTTTTTGATGGTAAGGCGCCATTTAACGGCAGAATTGAAAAGATAGACTCAGTTATTTCAAGCCTAGTCTCAGCGATGTTCTCACTTGAAGTGCAAAAGTTCTTCGACAAAAAAGTTTTCGTCGCCTTTGACTCCCGCGTAACCGTCGCCCAAAACAATGAGAAAATCGTGGAGTATTTGGCTTGGAGGCAAACAAACGCTTGGAGAAACCACAACAACGCTTATGCTTACTGGCTTTTCAGGAAAATGGGGCTATAAGCCATCAGAAATAGCTAAAATATTGAGAGGCATGAAAACCGAGGAACTTCACGAAATGCTCTTTAAATATGGCGTAAACTTGGCTAAAACGCCCCAATGGCAGAGAAGGGGCATACTCATACATAAAAAGCCATGCCAAAAAAGAATCGCAAGCAAGAGTGTCACCCAGGGGAAAATAACAGAAAATTGGAATCTGCCCTTGTTCTTCTCAGAAGAGGGAACAAAATTAATCCGACGGATCATCGAAGAGATGAGGCAGAAAAGGAGAACCTAATTGTCACAAAGCGAAAAAATACAA
This sequence comes from Bathyarchaeia archaeon, assembly GCA_038882655.1. Lineage (GTDB taxonomy): Archaea > Thermoproteota > Bathyarchaeia > Bathyarchaeales > Bathycorpusculaceae > JAGTQI01. Next base: position 8,540 of record JAVZNT010000005.1, read on the forward strand.
AAAATTGAGGAACTAACTGAAAAACTTTCAGCTTTAAAAGGGCAGAGAAGCGCCTTGGAAGCTGAAGCTGAGAACTACGCGGAAAAAAGAGACATGCTAAACCAAGAGTTGAAGAACCTACGCGGCGAAATTTTAAGGCTGAAAGCCACGCGAGATGAGATAAACGCAAAGGTTAAGGAGTTAAAACAGCAGAGAAACCAGATTAAAGCAGAAATAGCCCAAAAAATCGCCGAGCTTAAAAGTTTGAGGAATGAACTTGAGCCACTCATAAAAAAGAAGTCGAAGCGTAGCTTGAAGGTTTTGGAAAAGGATGTTAAAAGCGTCGAATGGAAAATTCAAACAACTCCTTTAAGCCTACAGGAAGAGAAAAAACTCGTCGAACAAGTTAAGGAGCTGGGAAGCCATATTAGCGTCCACAAGAAAATTGAGCAGCTAAACCAAAGAAGAATCGAATTGAAAGCTGAGTTAAAGGCATTTCAAGCGAGGGTTGAGCATTGCCATAAGAGCATTATGGAAAATGCAGAGAAAAGTCAGCAAATCCACGCTGAAATGCTGAAAAAGGTTGAAGAAGCCAAGAAAATCAGAGGCGAGGCTGACAATTTTCATAGGCTTTATCTCCAAACAAGGGAGAAAATAAAATCCATTCAAGCGGAAATAACGAACATACTGGATGAAATTAGGAAGTTTAGAGGAGAGATTTCCGCTGATGTAGAGAAACGACGAAAAGAAGTCGAAAAAAGGCTCCTAGAAAGCGTTGAAAAACAAGCCCTTGAAAAATTGAAGCGTGGCGAAAAACTAACTTGGGAAGAATTTAAAGTTTTAGCCGAAAAAGGATTAGCATAAACTTAAAGTAACTTCGCATAAATATTGAATTGGAAGAGAACAGATGACTGAACCGGAGCAGAAACAAAAGAAAATTCTAATTCTCTGCGTTGACAGAGATGGAGACCTAACGGCAAAAGCAGAAATAAAAACGCCGCTAATTGGAAGGGAAAAAAACCTTAATGCGGCTGTTTCCTTAGCATTAAAAGATCCAGAAGAGCCAGACGCCAACGCCATGTTTGAAGCTCTAAGAGTTTATGATCGCCTACTTAGCGAAAATAATCCGGATGAGGTCTTTGAAGTTGCAACAGTTTCCGGTTCAGAGTTGGGAAGCATCAGCGCTGACAGAAAAATAGTTGCCGAGTTAAACGAAGTCTTGAAGTCTTTCCCCGCTAGCGAGGTTATTCTCGTAACGGATGGTTATTCCGATGAAGCAGTTTTACCTCTAATAGAATCTAGAGTTCCAGTTTCGTCTGTAAGAAGAATAGTTGTTAAGCACAGCGAATCCATCGAGGAAACAGCTGCCCTATTTTCAAGATATTTTAAAATGATTTTGGAAAATCCCCGATACTCCCGCATAGCTTTAGGATTGCCTGGACTCCTCTTCCTAATCTTAGGCATTCTTGCAATATTCAACTTAGTCCATTACTATTTAATGGCTTTCATCATCGTTTTAGGAACATACATGTTCATCAAGGGCTTTGGAGTTGATAAAATGGTAAAAAAAGCTTATGTTTGGGTAAAGGAGTATTCTCCACCGCCTCTTCCTGTGCAGATTTCAGCGTTCTCCATGCTTGCGGGCATATTGTGTATGGCTATTGGCTTTTATCTGGGATATAATGGGGCATCCGAAGTTATATCATCGTATGGCATAGACGTGTCCAACTGGTTGAACATTTTTTCACCGCTGGTTGCGGGCTTCTTTATTATGGATTCAAAAGACCTCGTAATTATTGGGATTTGTGTGGCATTAACTGGGAGGGCTATACGCTGGTATTTTGAAAGAGATTCGAGGCTTTTGCGCAATGCAGCCTTAATAGTGTTGGTTGGGTGGACGAGGCAGATTCTTGAATCAGCCTCCAACATTTTGATAAACCCAAAAATCGGCTACGAAGTTTTAATATTTTCAATTATCGTGGGCATTCTGCTCGGTGTTGCTTCACTGCTGATTATGGTTGTGATCCATAGGTCTGCGAAGGAATTTTTTAAGGAGTCTGAAGAGAAAGTTGAAGAGTTTAAGGAAGAAGGCTAGAGTCGCAGTTATTGGTGGAACAGGCTTTGAGAAACTTTTCGCAAACTTTGAAAAGGTTATTGTTGGGACTCCATATGGGGTTTCTCCGCCGTTATTTGTTGGAGAAATTAGTGGCAAAGACGTTGTTTTCCTTCCAAGACATGGTCTTGAGCATTCTGTTCCCCCGCATAAGGTTAATTATAGAGCGAACATTTACGCGCTGTATAAGGTCGGTGTGGAAAGAATTGTAGCCGTCAATGCTGTGGGCGGGATAAACACGCGCTTAAAACCGGGCGACATTGTTGTTCCTCATGATTTCGCAGATTTTACGAAGATGCGTCTCACAACTTTTTATGATGAAGCCCCAGTTATACATATCGATGTCTCTCAACCCTACTGCCCAGAAATTCGCAAAATCCTAATTGAAACTGCGAAAAGGCTTGGTTTGACTGTTCGTCCTAGGGCTGTGCTCGTTTGCACCGAAGGTCCGCGTTTTGAAACTCCTGCTGAGATTGAGATGTTTAGGCGTTTAGGCTTTGATATCGTCGGCATGACTGGGTTGCCAGAAGCTGTGCTTGCCCGAGAGCTTGAAATTTGTTACGCATGCGTCTGTTTTGTTTCTAATATGGCGGCTGGCATGCAGGAGCGTTTAATACCAAAGGAGGTTTTTGACATTTCACTGGTGGTTCAGCCTAAAATAGAGCAACTTTTAATTAAGACCGTTGAGGCTTTACCAGTTGAACGGAAAAGTTGCCCATGCGTAGACGCGCTTAAAAATGCGAGGCTCAAATAAATGCTAAGATCAATACTTTCAGCTGTTGGCGCATACAAGCTTTATGAGAGGTGGCTTTGGCACCAAGTTAAGAACGGTGTAAAGCCAGAGCACATTGCCATAATCTTGGACGGGAATAGAAGGTGGGCTTTAGAGAAAGACCTTAACCCATGGTACGGCCACAAGGAAGGCGCTGAAAAAGTTGAGAAGCTCCTCGAATGGTGCTTGAAACTTAATGTTAAGTCTATAACGCTGTATGCTTTTTCGACAGAGAACTTTCGCCGCCCACGAGAGGAAGTTGAAGAGATTATGCAGATTGCCTCGGAAAAACTTCAGAAAATCATAACAGATGAAAGAATCCACAAGAACAAAGTTCGAGTTAAAGTCATCGGAAGAACGAATTTGCTTCCAGAGAATTTGCAGAAAATTATAGCCGACGTGGAGAAAGCAACACAGAACTACGATAAACACTTTTTAAACATAGCCTTCGCCTATGGTGGGAGAGCCGAGATAGTGGATGCTGCAAAGAAAATTGCTGAAAGAATCAAGAAAAAAGAGCTAGCTCCAGAAGACGTTGATGAAGAACTATTTGAGCAGCACCTCTACACTTCACACCTGCCGAAACAAGACCCAGACTTGATTATAAGGACCTCTGGAGAGGAGAGACTTAGCGGTTTCTTATTGTGGCAGTCAGCCTATAGCGAGCTATGCTTTCTGGATGTTTATTGGCCAGACTTCCGTCTAATCGACCTTTTGAGGGCTGTTAGAACCTTTCAGAAGCGGAAAAGGCGTTTCGGCGCCTAAATTTGGTGGATTATGCTCTTTTTTTGGCGCTTACTATTGAGATGACGTCTCTATCCTTAAGTATGTAATCTTCTCCGACGCGTTTTCTTTCTCTGGCTTCTATGGCGTAGATGAAGCTTTCGCCAAGCTCTGTGTGGATTAGGTAGGCGAGTTCACGGGCTGTTGTTCCGTAAGGCACTAGGTAGGCGTCTGGCAAAACTCTTCCATGATGGTCGGATAGGTGCTCTAAATCCTCGACTGGATAAACTGTAATCATGTTTAAGAGTTTAAAGTACGCCATGTTTACCGCTTCTTGAACGCCAGTGGAGCCGAATCTCAGCAAAACCTTCTCCCTAATTCTTTCTAAGGCTTTAAGTTGACTTTCACTAAGCTTCTCTGGATTATTGATTTTAAAGCTGCAGTCTCCTGGCCTGTAATCTATGAGTTTTTTCTCGGCAGCCCTTCGCAGTGCAAGTTCGGCTTCAGCGCAGCATGGAACGACAAGGTAGTTTAGCTTTTTGAGTCTTTCAAGGTTTTCCTCGGCTGTAGGCACATCCATCTTGTTTGCCGCTATAAGCATTGGCTTTGCAATCTGCCTTAAAGTGGTAATGAACCTTAAGAAGTCTTCCTCGCTCCAGCTTGTGGGTTTGTCAGCGTTTAAACAGGTTCTTCTTGTAGCTTCGAAAATGTGGGCTCTTCTAATGGCTAGACCGCTGAGTCTCTCCTCTAAAATTGAAATTAGGTCTGTTGACCCGGATTCAGCTGTTCTTGCGATTTTTGCCCAATCTTTTTTGAGGATATTTGCCATCCACATGGTTATTTCATGTTCGAGAAACTTTACATCTTCCACAGGGTCGTGTTCACCGGGTTTGCAGATTCTCCCCTCGCAATCTGTTCCACCAGAGGCGTCCACGATGTGGATTAGCACGTCTGCCTTCCTTATCTCATCTAAGAACTGGTTGCCTAAGCCTCTTCCCTGCCATGCGCCCGGAACCAGTCCGGCACAGTCAATGAACTCAACTGGGATTAGGCGGATTCCTTCGAGGCATAAAGAGTTTGCTGGCGTGTCTTTTACTCTAAACTCTTTGCAGACGCACGGCGTTCTCACATAGCCTACGCCTCTGTTGGGCTTTATTGTTGTGAAGGGATAGTTTGCAATTTCAGCCGGTGCGAGAGTTGCAGCGCTGAAGAATGTTGATTTTCCAGTGTTAGGTTTTCCAACAATCCCTAATAGCCTTGAGTAAGACTTTTGCATTTAAACCCACGTTACATTAATGTTAAATGTAACTGTGGCTATATGGCTTGTGTAAACCCTTCCAGATAAACCCTTTCTAGGACGCCTAAAAAAGACTATTAAAATGAGCACTAACGCAATAAGGATGCCCATATACAAGGCAAAAGCTTTAAAGATGAGCATCCAAACGTCATATAAGGCTTGTTCTGCATTTTCAAGCGCTAATAAGGCGTTTGAACTCGCAATTTGAGCTGATGTCCCCCATGTGTCTACAGCGTTTTGAACATGGATTTTCGCATTTAGAAGCTTTTGCTCAACCTCTCGCGTTTCAGACGAGAAAACAATGGATGCTCCGAAAATTTTTCCAATAGAAATGGCTGTCTCCGCCTGCTTAATCCTCTGAACCGCGGCAGTGATGTTCTGGGCAAAAATATAATCGTCGAATGCGCTTGGCTTAAGCGCGGTCAATTGAATCATTTGTCCATTCACAAGTCCTGAGGTATCTGTGCCGTTAATATAGTAGTTCGAGTATGGTATAGTTTCGGGTATACTCCAAATAGAGCTGAAGTGTTTATTGTCCATGGCGTTAAAGAGCTGCCATGTGGCGTCTACGGGTATCCATCCATAATTTTCAAGATAGTATTCAGCCCACATGTGTCCATCTTCCAAAACTTGTCCAGCATAATGGAAAGCGAAACCAGCTTGAACCCTTGCTGGAATTCCGGCAGCCCTACACAAGGCAACAAACAGGTAGGAGTATTCAGAGCAGTCCCCTACGCGATTTTCTAAAGCCCATAGGGCGCCTCTTTCCTCATCTTGTACTTCATACTGCAAATAGTTAATCACAAAACTATAAATCAGACGCGCCTTTTCATAGAGGTTTTCTACACCTTGCGTTATATCCCGTGCCTTTTCGACAATTTCTCTATTGTCCGACTCTATGAGTTCTTCGGGCTGTGTGTATTTAATGTAAAGCTCAGAACTTTCATCATAACTTCTTATCATGCTAGAGTTGACCGTATAGGTGGTGCTGAAGGAAAGAACACGGTAATTAAGTTCCACGGTGAAAGTTTGACCTTGTGGAATTATCAAGTTCTTCCAGTAAACGTACATGTTTCCAGAACCATCTAATAGGTGACTATAGTTCTTTGTCGACTCAACATTGTAAAGTATGGCATAGTGTCTTGCAGTTTCGTTATTAACCAGTGGAACGTAAAGGTTCACACCATCAACCCTACGTTGTGTTAAATTCGTAATTTTAATTACATGTTTAAGCTCGCCGATAAAAACATCATTAACAACATATTTTAGGAAACTCGATTTTTCAGAATTTATGGCATACTGGGCGTTCTTCGATAAGATAAGTGGATGGAAACATAATAGAACAACTATTATGAACGCAACGGTCGGCGGAAAGACTGTTTTCATCTTTATCCTTAAATCAAACGCTCGGGAAGTAAATAAATTATTCGAGAAGACTAGTCTTCCGGGGTTTGGGCTGCAAATTCTATGGCTTGGATTAGCCCCCTCGCTATTGATAGGAGGTTTATTACAACCATTATTGCCAGCAACGGAATGAACTCCACAGTGAAGGTGAAGCCTTCAAGATTTATAGTGAAGACGCCGAAGTTTGTTGAATAGGCAAGATAGACTATTATGAAGAAGGACCTAAAGATGATAAGGATATATTTGTAGATGGTGCCTTCGCTTACTCTTGTGGCGAAGGTGAAGAAAAGCGATACATAAACAAAAATCCAATACAACGTTGAAAACTGTTGGAAAATTGGTCCTAAGAAATTTGAAAGCAAAAGCCAAATAATGAGCCATCCTACTCCATAAATGGCTGTTATAGCTCCAGCCTTAACAATCTTGATAACAAGTTTTCGACGAGTAGATTTAGCTTCAGCTTCGTTCATGGAGACCCCAACGCTTTTCGAAGATTAGCACGTCCGCAAAGTATAGGCGAATTATACCATCTGGGGTTAATCCGAAGACGGGTATTTCAAACAGCTTTGCATAAGGTTCTTTAGGGGGCACATTGAGGCTTAGCTCTGTTGAATATAATAGAACATTTGAAGAGTTATAAAGTTCCAACTTCAATGGTCCTCCGCTTAAAGGAAAAGAGGCATTGTTGAAGAAGCTTACCTGAAAGGACGCATGCGTCAAATTAAAACTGACCTGAGATATGGTTAAGTTGCTGAAGGGCGCATCCCACCTGTAAGTAAAGTTTTTGGCGACGTTAAAGGCTAGCACGTTAGCCACTCGAAAATGCAAGGAAACATCAATATTCAAGTCTGTACTATTTGTTAAGAGCTCCAAACCCTTTGTAAGCGCGTCCGTCAAGCTAACAGAGGCACTTAAATTAGACTCGACCATTCTTCCAGCAGGAATATCTAGTGGTTGTGTTGAAAATTCTATAATTTCCCCATTCTTATAGCATATCCTTATCTTCACATACAATTCCGAAATGTCATAAAAGCCTGTATTATTCATGTAGAAGGGCACCGAGATTGAAAAGTTTTCATCCGACACAGAGAAGCTAGGCTCTCCTATTCCCACGTTATTCCTCGCTTCGAAAATCTCCAAGAGTGAAAGAGCCACGGTCACTGGCAGGAGTAAAACAGCTATCCATAGAACTACGATTATTAATCTTAAGGCTCTAGCCGTATGCCGCAATGCTGGATTCCTCTTATCCTACGTTAGCATTTTCAACTTTTCTTTTCTTCTGGTTTCGGCTGCTGGGCTTGTTGTGGCAGTTGAGGGGTTTGAGGGGGCGAAACTTGTTGGAGTTTCGTAGGCGGAGGCGATGGAGGTGAAATTGGTTTTGCCTTTACCTCTTTGTAGAGCTGTATGCCCCTCATCGTTGTAATTGAACCAGTCCAGCCCATTATGCCTAAGAACATGATTTTAATAACAGCCTCAACTATTGGTCCAAAAATTTGTCCCAGGGCTTCTGAAATGTTTGTGGATGTTATTATGCGTGCAACGGATTCCAGTTTCAGATAAGCCATTATGAAAGTTATGACCAACAAGAGCAAGCCTACAGCTATGAGGATGTATGCCACAAGCTCTGCCCTTTCCATTTTCACTTCCAACACCACTTATCTGCTTTGAGGCTATTCTACGTTTAATACTAGTATAAAAGCAATATGATGTTCCAATAATGATTTTGCAAAAGTCTTAAGTGTTCTGATGGCTGTGAAAACCATTGATTCAAAATGAAAGCCGCCGTATATCACAGCCAATCCGACATTAGAATCGAGGAAATGCCAATCCCTCAAATTGGCGATGACGAGGCTCTTGTTAAGATGAAAGCTTGTGGAATCTGCGGTTCTGATTTAATGGATTGGTACTTGAGAAATCGCGCTCCACTGGTTCTTGGACACGAACCGGCAGGCGTTATTGTTGAGAAAGGTGAAAATGTTAAAAGTTTTGATATCGGCGATAGAGTTTTCGTTCACCATCATGTGGCATGTTTGAAATGCCACTACTGCCTGCATGGCGATTACACTCTATGCGAACAGTTTCACAAAACAAACATTTTTCCTGGAGGTTTCGCCGAATACTTCAAGGTTCCAGCCCCAAATCTTCAACTAGACACGTTGAAAATTCCAGACAGCCTATCTTTCGAAGAAGCCACCCTAATCGAACCCGTGGGCTGTTGCATAAGAGCCATAAAAAAATGCGGAATTAAGAAAGGCGACTCTGTTGCGGTGATAGGTGCTGGGACAACAGGCATAATTCAAACAGTTTTAGCCAAGATTTATGGCGCTGGTAAAATCGTTGTAAGCGACTTGGTTGACTTCCGATTGAAACTTGCTGAGAGATTCGGAGCCGACGTCGCCGTAAATCCACTAAACAATGATTTAGCCGCAGTTGTACGGAAAGAAATCGATGGTAGGGGCGTTGACCTAGCAATTGTTACAGCCCCAAGCCTAGAAGCCTACAAGACTGGGTTGGGCATATGTAGAAAAGGCGGGAAACTCTGCGTTTTCGCCCCAACAGAGCCAGGAAAAATTTTGGAGATAAGCCCAAAACAGCTTTTCTTTAATGAGCTGCAGATAATTCCTTCCTATTCAACTTCCCACGTGGAAACCAAAGAAGCCCTAAAGCTGATAAAATCTGGAAAGATACACGTTAAGGATTTGATAACCCATTGCTTTCCGCTTGAGGAGACTGCCAAAGCCTTTAAAACTGCTCTGAAGGATAAAGAAAGCCTAAAGGTCATTGTGATTGGCAAGTGAAAGGTTATGAAGGCAGCCATGCTTTACGGAGTTAAAGACCTAAGAGTCGAAGATGTGGAAACTCCAAAGGTTGGGGCTGGCGAAGTCCTTGTTCGAGTTAAGGCTGCCACAACATGCGGTACAGACCTGAAGATTTTCCAGCGGGGCTACGTTGAAAAGGTGATAAAGCTTCCAACAGTTTTTGGACATGAATGGGCAGGCGAAGTTGTTGAAGTCGGCGAAAGAATAGAATGGCCGAGAAGGGGCATGAGGGTTCGTGCTGGCAACAGTGCTCCATGCCTGCGCTGTTTCATGTGCGGTAAAGGCAAGTATAATTTATGTGAGAACATGATTTGGCTTTGGGGAGCCTACGCCGAATACATAAAGGTTCCAGCTCACATGGTCCGCGTCAACATGCAAGAAGTTCCACCGCACATATCTTATGAGGAGGCTGCCATAACAGAACCTTTGGCATGCGTGCTTCATGGAGTGGAAGAGGCGAGGGTTAGGCTCGGCGACTTTGTGGCAATTATCGGCGCTGGACCAATAGGACTGCTGCACCTTTTAACGGTTAAAAAAATAGGCGCTGAAAAGGTCATAATGATAGACCTCGTTGATGAAAGGTTGGAATTTGCCAAAAGGATCGGAGCAGCCGAAACCATAAATGCTGGAAAGGAAAATGTTAAAGAGGCTGTCCGCAAGGCAACAGGCGGCTATGGAGCAGACGTTGTTATTGAGGCTATTGGGCAGCCAGCCACATGGGAGCAAGCCCTAAAACTTGTCAGGAAAGGCGGAACAGTCCTAGAGTTTGGCGGATGCCCGCCCGGGACGGAAGTGCGGTTTAACGCTGAACAACTCCATTACGAGGAAACTACCGTACTGGGCGCATTTCACGCCACGCCCCTCCACTTTAGAAGAGCCCTAAACCTAATAACCTCAAGAGCAATTGACGTTAGACCATTAATAACAAGAAGGATGCAGCTGGACGAAATTAAGGAAGCCTTCCAAATTCTCGCCACATCAAAAAGTGAAATTAAAATTGCGATAATCCCGTAATCAGCTTCGCGAAAGTGCTATTAGGAGTAAACATGCAAATTACTGTATTGGTGCCATGCGTGAAGTTTACGTACACAGGCATCCGCGTCAGAAACCTAGAACGCTCAATAGAGTTTTACACAAAAACAATGGGCATGAAAATATTGCGCAGAGGCAAAATGGAAGCAGGCGGCATCTACGTGCAACTCAAAAGCGAAAGATCACCGCAGATTTTGGAGCTAAACTATTACCCGCCTGGAACAAAGTTCTATGAGGAATACGTTGCTGGTTCCGAGCTTGACCATCTGGCTTTTTGGTGCAAAGACGTCCGAAAAGAGTATGAGCGGGTTCTTGCCAGCGGCGCGACCACGGCTGTTGAGCCTTGGGATGAGAGTGGCTATACGTTGGCGTTTGTTAGAGACCCCGACGGAATTTGGATTGAGCTTATAGGACAAGCCTCCAAAAAAAATAGTTTAAACTACGCCTTAAAGCATGGTTGGCGGAAATGACCGCGTCTAAAGGCTTAATTTTAAGAATAGCCACTAAAGAGTGGGTTGAAAGGGTATTCGACTCAGCCATTTATTATACTGGAGCCCGTAGAAAATGGCAATCTGGGCAAACAGTGGTTTTTGTTAGCAAGACGGAGGTTGGCGACTCCTTCATCGGCTATGGCGTAATAGAAAATGTTTACAGGAAAGAGGAGCTTTCAGAAGAAGAGCAAAAGGAATGCGAAACCCACGGATGGCGGAAAGCCCTCGAATTCAAATACCTTTTAAGATTTAAAAAGCCCTTGCCCTTGAAGGAAACATTCTTAAAAGACTTGAAGCTTCGCGGAAAGGTACTTCATGGTTTACCGTTAACATTAGAACAGTTAAATGCCATCATAAATCAGGCTGAAGGATGACTTTCACCAGAAAGGCTGTATATACTCTCTAATTCTAAACTTTACGCCTATCTGTTTGGCGATTTCCTCAATCCGAGAAACGTCAACTTCCGGAATTCTGACGGCTGTCACCTCAACATCTAAAAGTTTCTTAGCTTTTTTAATAAACTCCATGACGCTTTCGAACGCGTTTCTAAAGGCTGGTCTGCATACTATGTTATACGTTTCTTTATCATGGGCGTTTAGGCCTACGCTTACCTTGTCAACACCAGCCTCTTTTAACTCTTCAACAACGCTTCGTCCATTGTTAAGTAGGAGGGCTTGACCGTTTGTGTCCACCCTTATTGCCACGATTTTTCCATAATGCTTCCTTATCCATCTGCTAACTTCTAATAGGCAGTCCAGCCTTTCAAGGGGTTCTCCAAAACCGCAGAAAACAATTTCACACCAGTTCCGCCTATTCACGACGTTTTCAAGCTCTGCTATTATTTCGTTAAGGGCAGGCTCTTTTTCAAGCTTGAGGTTGAAGCATCCTACGCCGTTGCGGAAATTTCTCAAGCAAAAGTAACAGTTGTTGGAACACTTGTTTGTTATGTTTAGGTATAGGTTGTCTTCAAGCCAGTAGACGATGCTAGGACGCTTTTTAGCCGCCATTGCAGTTCTCCACCTTAACTAATGGCAAATTTAGGAATAAAAAGTTAGGCGGAACATGCAAGAATAAATTTAAAAGCAGATGCGAGGCTTATGGTTTTGTTATTACAAGGGGCAAAATTGCATGGTTAAATACATTTTTGTCACCGGCGGCGTTTTAAGCTCCGTTGGTAAGGGTATTGTAACTTCATCTATTGGAAAGATGCTTCAAGCCAGAGGGTTTAGGGTTACCGCCATAAAAATTGACCCTTACGTGAATGTTGACGCTGGAACCATGAACCCCTACATGCACGGCGAGGTTTACGTGACAGACGACGGTGGCGAAACAGACTTAGACTTAGGCTGGTATGAGCGTTTCCTAGACTTAGACTTGAAAAGGGAGAATAACATTACAACAGGCATCGTTTATAAGGCTGTTATTGAAAAGGAGCGGCGGGGCGACTTCCTTGGAAGATGCGTCCAAATAGTGCCCCATGTGACGAATGAGATAAAGAGCCGAATAAAAAATGTGGCTTTAAACGCGAAGGTTGACGTGGCCCTGACGGAGGTTGGCGGAACAGTAGGCGACATTGAAGGCTTACCCTTCCTTGAGGCTATAAGGCAGATGCGCCTCGAGGAAGGCTATGAAAATACTTTGTACGTGCACGTCGCCCTAGTCCCAATACTGGACGTCACGAAGGAGATGAAGACAAAACCACTACAGCACAGCGTTAACGAGTTGCGGCGCATCGGCATACAGCCGGACATAATAGTTGCAAGATGCTCCCAAATGATAGATTCAGAAGCCTTAAGAAAAATAGCCTTGTTTGGCACAATTCCAGAAAACGCCGTTTTCTGCTCATACAACGTTGAATCCATCTATCAAGTTCCGCTAATTCTCGATGAGCAAGGAATGGGCAACTTCATATGCAAGAGGCTTGAGCTTCCAGAGCGCAAGCCAAACTTTGAAGACTGGAAAAAGTTTGTTGACGCAGTGTTAAACCCAGAAAACGAAGTCAAAATAGCCTTGGTTGGCAAATATGCTGGATTAGCAGACAGCTATGTAAGCATGAGTGAGGCGCTTCGCCACGGCGGCGCAGCATGCAAAACGAAAGTGAACATCCACTACATTGAAGCTGAAACCTTCGAGAAAAACCCCAATAAGGTTAAAACATTAAAGGACTTCGACGGAGTCTTTGTTCCATACGGTTTTGGTCCAAGGGGGACGGAAGGAAAAATTATGGCGATAAAATTTGCAAGAGAAAACGACATACCGTTTCTAGGCATATGCTACGGCTTCCAATTAGCCGTTGTGGAATTCGCTAGAGACGTCTGTGGCTTGGAGAAAGCAAACAGCACAGAAATAGACCCAGACACGCATTATCCGGTGATAGACCTTATGCCAGAACAGAGAGGCGTAGAGTATAAGGGCGCAACAATGCGCCTAGGCGCCCACAAAATAATCATAAAACCAAACACCATGGCGCATGCGCTCTACAAAAGCGTTGAAATTTATGAACGCCACCGCCACAGATTCGAAGTCAACATGGACTACATCGAGAAACTTGAAAAAAACGGCTTATTTTTTTCTGGAAGAAGCCCGGACGGAAGAAGAATGGAAATCCTTGAACTGCCAGACCATTTCTTCTTTTTCGCCTCTCAATTCCACGGAGAATTCAAAAGCCGCCCAGGAAAACCAGACCCAGAATATTATGGCTTTGTTAAGGCTTGCTTAGACAAGAAGCTTGGAAAAACTAAACCGAATTTTAAGCTTTAGAGACCTATTTCTTTTGCTATTTCCTTTAACCCGTTCAAGGCTATTTCAAAGAACTGCTCCCTCTGAAGTCCAATTTCCTCGCAGAGCAAGATTCTTTCTCTTTCGGCGCCACGGGCAAAGTCCTTATCCTTAAACTTTCTAGCGACAGTTTCCACTTTCACTTCTGCCAACTTTTTAGAAGGCGTTACAAGAGCGCATGCCACCAGCAAGCCTGAAATAGCGTCACTAGCGATTAGGGCTTTCTCCATTCTACTTTCCGGTTTTACGCCAGTATGTTTAAAATTATGGGCTTTTATCGCCCTCAACAGTTCTTCAGGTAAAACGTCTTTGAGCAGTTGCTCAGCAATTAAGCTGTGCTTTTCTGGCGTGGCTTCTGTTTTTTCATAGTCAATGTCGTGGATTAAGCCCACCAAACCCCATTTTTCCTCGTCTTCCCCGAAATGCCTTGCCAGACCCCGCATTATGGCTTCAACAGCGAGCATATGATAAACAATGTTCTTTTTAGAGACATGTTGTTTAACAAGGTCTAGGGCTTTCTCGCGCCTAAGCATCAATGCATCACTAGGTTAGGCATTTTAGGCTTTAGCCATTTAAGCCTTCCCCGTACATTTGGTCTGGAGTCAACATTTCTGGAAACTTGACTCGCAACATTTGCCGTGCAGTATAGCACAAGTGGCACGCATCCGCATAAAATTCATCATGAGGCAAGTCGTACTTTTCAACAAGCGCCACCGGACCGCCACGAATTAATGGCTCAAGTATTGGATTAGCGTAAGGGTCGTATTCCTCAACTATCTTTGATAGGGGTTTATGCCAAGCATTTCCGATGGATATTCCTTGGCAAACATGCACATATCCAAAGGGGTCTATGTGAACCCTTTCTTGCTTAACAAAATCCTCATAGGGACATTTTGTATACTCACGCCAATGCCGTTTACTGGCTTTGCTTGCCAGTTTTGAGCATGCTCTACCGCGATACATAAGCTCATACAAGCCAACCTTCACTCCATCAACTTCCGCCGGACACTGTGCCTCTACATCTGGACATTTAATAGCCATTACTCCGACTTTCATGTTTAGGGCTTTTGCGGCATTAACAGCATTTTTAACCTCTCCTGTTACCCACTTGTCACCATGATATGGGTCGCTGCTTAGGCTCAATTCCACATCTTTTGCTTTTGCTATTGGCATAAGCCACTCAACAGCGTCTTCTACACATGTAGCCCAATAACAATTTGAAAGGACTTCAACATGCAAGCCTAACTCAACGCTTCTATTTACAGTCTCAACCATTATTGGATAGTAGAGGAACGGTTCACCGCCCTCTATTGAAACATAATTAACCGAGCCGATTTTCCTAGCCTCTGCTAATATTTCACTAACTTGTTTAAAGGTGAACGTTCCCTTAGCGTTTGGGCTTCCCCAAACAAAACAGTGGTCGCATTCAACATCACATCGATATGTAAGGAGAAGGTGAACACCTCTCAAATTCATGCGAACACCAACAACATATATTATGGCGTAAGCCCTATTTTGAAGTTGCTGAAAGCCGCCAACATGAAGTTGGGTAAAATATATAATGTGGCTAGAAGATTTTGTGCGTCATTGTGAGACGTAGGCGCAGATGACTTCCATTAAACCAAAAATCGCATGGAAAACCATAATCATGCTCTTGATCGGCATAATAGCCTTCATTCTATACCTTTTCATCCTACGGGTTGACATACCAGAAATCATTGTAAAGATTCAAAGCGCAAACATGCCGCTATACTTGCTGGCTGCCTCACTAGTCTTCGTTGAAATGTTTCTTTACTCAATGGCTTGGCACTCGCTGCTTAAATTTCTTTCAGTGAAGCTTTCAATTCTAAAATCTTACCTGTATGTGTGGTATGGAAATTTCATGGACATCATTATTCCAGCTGAATCCATAAGCGGAGAAATTTCTAGGGCATACCTAATCATAAGAGAGCAAGGAAACGACGTAAGCGGCAAAGTCGTCGCATCCCTGGTAACTCACAGACTAATAGGCATGGGCATTGGCGCCGCAACAATTGGAACCGGAACAATAATGCTTTTAATAGCACCGGTTAACCCACTAATATTCAATCTAAGTGTTTTCGTCACAGCAGCAACAATATTCTTCACCGTTTTACTTGTCATCTTATGTGTTAAAATAAGTTGGACATTAAAACTCATAGACCGCATAATCAAAATTTTTGAATTTATCAGTAAAAGTCGGTGGAAATCGAGGCTAGCGAAGGCTAGAGAAGACGTCTTAAAAATTGTTGGGACGTTCCACGATTCAATGAAGGAATATGCCCATGCGCCAAGAGTCGTTTTAACCTCCATAATTTTGTCCGCGTTTTCGTGGCTCTCTTATTTGGCTATCTGCTACATAGTTTTTCTTGCATTAGGTTTTAAAGACCTCTCATTAAACATGATTGGCATAATTTTCGTGACGCAATCCATAACAACGGCTATAAGGTCCATTCCCATAGGTGTGCCCTTTGAGGTTGGGCTGCCAGAAATAACCATGACGACGCTGTACGTGGTTTTTGGCATACCGTTCGATGTAAGCGCAACAGCAACAATCCTCACTAGAATTTTGTCGCTCTGGCTAAAGTTTTTCGTGGGATTTGCCATCCAACAATGGGTTGAAATCTCGTCGATAAAAGCGTCGCTTAAGGCCGCTAAAACTGATAAAGGCTAAATCTCGCCTTCTCTTCTGTTTAATTAAGGGGTCGGCAACGATAAAAATCGAAGACGCCTCAATAACGCATTTGGACAGGCTTTTCGAAATTGAAATGGAATGTTTTAGGAGTGAAGCTTTCACAAAACAGCAAATAGCCCAACTGCTTACAAACCAGAACTGCGTAAGCCTAATTGCAAAGGAAAATAGCAAAATTATAGGCTTCACCATCGGAATGATCTACGTCGAGGACAGCGTTTTAACTGGACACGTATTAACTATAGATGTTTCTCCAAGCCATCGTCGCAAAGGCGTAGGAATCAAACTACTAGAAGAATTGGAGAAAATATTCAGAGCTAAGCAAGTAAAAGTTTGCCGTCTGGAAGTGAGGGAAGACAACATTGCAGCATTAAGCCTCTACCAAAAACTTAGCTACAAAAAAGCTGAAAAGCTCCGCCATTATTATGGAGATGCCCACGGAATACTCCTAGAAAAAACGCTAGCTCAGCCTTAAAAGCTTAAGCTTTGTCTTCTCATCAAAAGCCCTCTGCAAGTTTAAGCCCACACCCTCAATTATGGCTAGCTCCGCTGTGGCGCCAACAACCGAGCCTTGCATTAAATGTCCGCCAAAAGCCTCGCCCCGTTCATTTGTGGCAACTATATGCACATGAATTATTGTTTTGCCTTTCTCGTCAACAGCAATATTTCCAGTACATGAGGCAATTTCTAAAGGTCCGTCTAACCGAATATTTTTATATTTGCCTTCCTTGTAGTAGCCGAGTACAACCGTTTTTAAGCTTCCAATAGCAATTATTAGGCCAGCTTTTACCCCGCTTTTTTCAACTCTTACTTTGATGGCGTCTACTAAATCTTCTCCTTTGAGTATTCGTGAGAAAATTATTTTTCCAATTTTTCCTTCTAACATGGCGTTCAGCCTTAGTTTAGGCTAACATTGTTGAATACTTAAACATATAGGTTTCTAAGAGGGGTAACGTAAACTCTAAAAGCGTCCATTTTATAATTTTAATGTGAGGATGGGCTTGAAGGATAGGGGAAGGTTTAGAAGAGCAATAGTTGTGCTTATTCGTAACACTACGTGGAGATGTGGAAAACTTGAGAGACTAATAGTTAAACATCTCCACAAGGAAAGCATTGGGCTTGGAAGGCCGGGGACGCCTTTGACGGATATGCTTCAAAGCTTCAAATTGTCTGGGAAAAAGCGTAACGAGTTTTTAGATGCCATAAAAAGGCTGGAGAGAAGGAATATAGTAAAAATCCTAAGCGTATGAACTCTGCTTTTGAGCTTAGCCCTTTAGGATTTTTCAGTCAGCCTTTTGGCGTTTTCAATCCATCTCTGCGTTATTTTCGGTGAAATCTTAAGTTTAGCGGCGAGTTCTTTAGCTGAGGCTTTTGCGAGTTCTTCAACAGTATTTATGCCTAAGGCTTTAAGCTGCTCCGACCTTTTTCCACCTATGCCCTTAACATTAGTTAAGGGTGTCCCGGCGGGGGCAGCAATTTCCACGACTTTTTCTTCAACTGCTGCGGTTGAGGTTGGAACTG
Organism: Bathyarchaeia archaeon; assembly: GCA_038882655.1. Lineage (GTDB taxonomy): Archaea > Thermoproteota > Bathyarchaeia > Bathyarchaeales > Bathycorpusculaceae > JAGTQI01. The sequence goes on from JAVZNT010000005.1 coordinate 26,179, forward strand.
GGGATGGCGGTGTGAATTGGGTAGGTTGAATTGTCGGCGGGGGCGTTGGTGGTGCAGCCACTGCGGTTTGCACTTTTGCTCTTGGTCTTTGGGTATAGCCTAACCCTATGAAGAAAATCCCTAGAACAGCTGTTGTGATTATTCCAAGAGATTTGTATGTTTGGTCCATTTCGATGGCGAGCACTATTCCGGTTATTATGAAGAATATTATGGCGACTGCGTATAGCGCATAATCTGAGCGCATTTCGTCTTTCTCCCTAGCCATCTATTTTATGGAATAGTTTAAATAATTTTCTACAAACTCAGAAAAGAAAGCAGATTTTAGTGTGTTTTAGCCTTTATTTCAGCAATTCTTCTTCTGGCGGCGGCTTCTTTATCAATCCTTCCTTCATTAAGACTTTTAGGCTTTCTCTAGCATTCTTTATTATTGAGACTGCTCTTTCGTAGAGTTCCTGTCTGCTAAGTTTTACTCTGGCTACGCCCTGCTCTATGGATTTTAAGGCGCATGCCACTGCCTCGCGGGGGAAGACTTCCCACTCTTCCATTCTTGGCAATATGTCCTCCTCATGTATTCCTCTCTCCTCAGCGAACTTTGCAAGTTCCTCTGCAGCTGCGATACACATGTCATCAGTAACCGTTTTAGCCTTCACGTCCAAGACTCCGCGGAATATCGCCGGAAAGCCCAAACTATTATTAACCTGATTTGGAAAGTCGCTTCTTCCAGTCGCCACAATGCGTGCCCCAGCCTCTTTGGCTTCCCAAGGCCATATTTCCGGTATGGGATTTGCACATGCGAAAATTATTGCGTTGTCAGCCATTGTTGCTACCCACTCTTTCTTTATCGTTCCCGGTCCTGGTTTTGATGCTGCCACCACAGCGTCTACGCCTTTGAAGGCTTCTGTTATGTCACCTGTTCTGCCTTCAGCGTTTGTTTTTTGGGCTAGTTCGTACTTCCATGGGTCTTCCTCTTTTGACAGGTCTTTTCTTCCAGCGTGGATTATGCCCCTTGTGTCGACCATTATTATGTTTCCTGATTTCATTCCCCATCTTATTAGGACGTAGGCTGTTCGGATGTTGGCTGCTCCAGCACCTATGAGCGTTATTAGGCTTTCCTGTGGCTTTTTGCCGACTATTTTGAAGGCGTTTATTAAACCCGCCAATATGACTGTAGCTGTTCCCTGCTGGTCGTCATGCCAAACCGGAATTTGCAGACGTTTTCTGGCTTCTTCTAAGACGTAGAAGCATTTGGGTTTCTCAATGTCTTCTAGGTTTATCCCGCCGAATGAAGGCTCGATAAGCTCACATGCGCGGACAATTTCATCTGGGTCTTTGGTTTTTAGGCATACGGGGAAGGCGTCAACACCGCCTAAATATTTGAAGAGTAGGGCTTTTCCCTCCATGACTGGCATGGCTGCCTCTGGACCTATATCGCCCAAACCTAAAACACGAGTGCCGTCAGAGACAACAGCCACATAATTCCAACGGTTTGTCAACTCAAAGGACTTTTCTGGATTAGCGTGAATTTCTCTGCACGGAGCTGCAACACCAGGTGTATACCATATCGCAAAGTCATCTGGACTTGTTATAGCACATTTTGGCATAACTTGAACCTTTCCTTCATAAAACTTGTGCATGGGCGGTGCAAGTTGAGAGGGCTTTTTTGCCTTTGCAAGAAGCTCTTCAACTGTCGGCTTTCTCTCTTCTTTTCCAGCTGGGCACATTATAATTTTCTCCTTTTCTTTTGACGAATTGGTTGTTTCATGCATTAGAGCTTTAAGGGTTGCGGTAGAATTTAGATAAACCTTAAAGTTGGATTATGAACTTTGCGATTTAGATTTGCCTTTCATAACTTATATATTTGGGCGGGAAACTCCGTACTTCTATTATTCCGCATCAGAGATGGCATGCTCTTCCGAGAAAGACACGTGTAAACATAAACTGAACATCATGTATCTTCAAGGAGACATGTAGATGCTAGGGGTTTACAAGGCTGGTCTCTTAATAACGGTTGGTTTAATACTGATTTATGCCCTTCAAGGGTTTTACCCGGATTTTATCGGCGTTTTTTCCAATGCTTTCCCACCTATCATAGCTGGTGCAGCGGTTGTTGTGTCCGGCTTTTCTCTGGAGAGGTATTGGAGAAAAGCTAAAGGACAATTTTCCATTATTTGGCTATATTTCACGTGCGGGCTGTTCCTATGGTTTATTGGAGAAGCAGTTTGGACTGGATACACGCTGATTCTTGGCGTGGAGCTGCCTTATCCCTCAATTGCCGACGTCTTTTGGATAAGCGGATACATTCCATTCTTCATCGCTTTATATCTTTACGTTAAACTGTTTGGCGGCACACTAACGAAGAAAATGCTTGCATCATCCATGGTCATAACAGCTGCTCTAACTATCTTGTTCACAAGTGTGCTGCTGACACCAGTTCTAACGGCTGAAGAGAATCCAATAGCTGTGGTCATGGACTTTGCTTATCCAATCCTCGACCTTTTACTCTTTTCAGTGGCGCTTTTGGGTCTCATAATTTTCCGGAATGGAAAACTTGGAAGGTCATGGCTCTTAATTAACATAGCTATATTGATGAACACTTGCGCCGACATGCTGTTCAGCTGGACAACCGCGCAGAAAATATATTACAGCGGACACGTGTTTGACGTTCTTTTCGATCTTGCATACCTATTCTTTTTGATGGCTTTCTACGCTCACGCAAAAGAGTTTTGAGGTGGGCATGATGACCCAGAGAATGGAAGCCTTCAAAAAAGCTTTAGCAGAGGCTGTCGATGAAGGGTTACTCACGTTGGGAGAAAACGGAAGAGAAGTCATCTATTTTCGCCTCAAACATTCTTATGCCCTCAAAAAAGAGGATATTCCAAGCTACCCAGAAATTTTTGTTAAATGCTTAAGGAGCATTTTCGGCTCCGGTTCAGAAGTTATTGAAAAAGCCGTTATTAAGAGCTTGTACAGTAAGCTTGGAATGGAATTTAGCGCTAAGAAGGGTTTTGGTTTTTTGGAATACCTAGAAGAAGCTAGAAGAGCCTTTGAGGAAAAGTTGAATTAAAGTCTTTAAATCCAAATTTTGGTCTAATTATTCTCTTTAATAGCTTATAGTGGAATTAGAAACTTATCCAGATATCTACGAAAACCAGTTTCATTAGTAATGTTGCCTTCATTTTCCGGGACATGGCTAAAGAAGTTGAAAAGACTGAGAAATTTAACAGACCAAAAACGTTGCTGCGGAGAAAATAAGAGGCTAATAAAAGGGTTTACGACAATTACGGAGTGGAGCTTTAATTGTTTAGTATCTTCTTTGGCGGAACCCGCCTCTTCTTTCGCGTCCGCCGAAGTCTCTTCCGCTTCTTCCTCTGAATGGGCGTCTTTGCTGTTCATAAACTTTTGATGACAGATTGTTTTGCGTGTTCACCTCAACGGTTAATGCTTCTTTTGCGACTTCAAGTGTGCCGTATCTTCCAACGTTTAAGCGCATGCTCCCTTTAAATAGGGTTACGTATCCGTTTCCTATGTTTATTGTTTCTCCTTCTTTGACTTTGGCTATGTTGTCGTCCCATAGGGTTAGATAGATGCATCCTGTTTCGTCGCCTACTAGGGCGTCGCAAACCGTGTGGGGTGCGCCGTCCCTTCCGGAGGCTATGCTTCTAACTTCGCTTTTTGAAACAACCTTTGCTTTTACGTTTACAGCCCTTGAGGCTGGGGTTAATTCGCCTACTTTCACGTCTACTGGTTTTCTGCTTCCCGAAAAACCTTCAACTGCCAAACCTAAATCAACACCTTTACATCTGATGCAAGAACATATCGCCGACTCTTCACTTAAGCATTTTGGTTATTTAAGGCGCTTTTAAACGCTTTTAAGTCGCGGTCCCCTGCCCTCTACTTCGTAGGGAAGCCTATCAGTTCTAAAGACGACGAGTTTATCTTCAAACTCTGCCAAATAAGCTAGAACAAGGCGTTTTCCCTTATCCGTTAGGGCATAAACAGGTATTGTTACGCCCAATTGCAACAGTGCTTTTTTGCCTGTTTCCTCTCGAAGTATTTTCGAAGCGCTGGCACACACAACATCCGCCTTAGCTATGTACTCCACGTCCGCCTTGCCGATACATGTGTTGCAAACGGAAAAAATTAAAACGTCAGCTTTTGTATCAGCCTCAACTTTTCTAATCTCGTTTATGGCTTTCGATTGAAAACCAGCAACGCTTACAGCAACCCGCCTAAATCCAAAATCTAAAGCCCTTTTCACCCCGCTAACTTGGTCAATTGAGGCTGATGCCTCGTCAAGAACTATTCCACCGTCGTCTTTGATTTTTCGGATTATTTCCAGTATTGGCGAAGTCCTCACTATTCCAGTTAGGCGGGCGCCGATGGCTTGCACAAGCCTCCCATTAGAAGTTATTACTGTGCCAGCGCCTTCACAAACAATAACCGCGCAATCGATAAGTTTCTTTTCAAGCCATACCCGCATCATCTCGGAAGCCCCATAAGCCACAATTGGCTCATCGTTGAAGGCGCGGTTTCCACAGCAAAAGCCAAAACCAGCAATCTTCATTTCAACGCTTTTTCGCACAGCCTCAACGTCAATCTTTTTCGTGCCGTAAAGAGCTTCATGAAGAGGGCAATACTCAATCATTGGCTCGCTTAAAACTTCTACGCCTTTTCCCGAAATGCGTACGCGGGCGCCGCAGCAGTATATTTCATGCTCGCCCTCAACACGCATAACACTAACACTCACTGAACAAAAGAGAATAGAGTGAACGCTGATTATTCCTTGTTTGTCGCCTCGTTAATCTGCTGCTCCATCATGTGCCCGCGACAATAAACCAGCGCTTTTTTAACACCTGGAATCTTTAGGGCTTCGCGTTTTATGTCCATGGCTAGTTTGAAGGCTATGGGGCAGAAGGGACTTGAAGGAATAAACTCAACCTTAACAACACCAGGCTCTTCTTCCTTAACGCTTTTAATCATGTGCATCTCTGCAAACGTCATTCCAGTTTCTGGGTCGACAACCTTGCCAACAGCCTCATACACTTTACTTTCCAACTCATTCAATTCTGACACATCCAAATTTTCTCGGAAATAAAGGCGAACTGCCATAATAAAAGGTTATGGTTTTTTGGCAGCCAGTTTCTTCTGGTACATCCGCCAACTCAAAGCCATTGTCTGGGGATGGGAAGCCCTAACCTCGTCAAGCCTACGAACAGCAGTGTCGTGGGGTGCTCTCAAGACTTGTTCTGGTTTTTCGCGGGATTCTCTACAGATTTCCCGCATGGCCTCTACGAAGCGGTCAAGCTCCTCCTTTTCAGCGGTCTCCGTCGGCTCAATCATTAGGGCTTCCTCAACAATTAATGGAAAATAAATCGTGGGCGCATGAAACCCATAATCTAATAGGCGTTTCGCAATGTTTAGGGCTGAAACCCCAGTCTTATTCTTCAAAGGCTTAGCACTAAAAACACACTCATGCTTTCTAGGCTTCTCGCTGCCGTAGGGAAGCACCAAACCCTCAATCTCCCTAAGCTTCCGCATAACATAATTCGCATTCAAAACAGAAACTTCTGCAACCTCCTCTAAGCCTTCCCGTCCAAGACTGAGAATGTAAGAGTAAGCCTTCGACAAAACGGCAACATTCCCATAAAAGCATCTAATTTTGCCAACGCTGTGGGGCCTATCATAGTCTAAGCGGTAACGCTCACCATCAAAAACAATCCTTGGAACAGGCAGGAATTTGGCCAACTCTTCAGCAACTCCCACCGGACCAGCGCCCGGGCCTCCACCACCATGGGGTGTGCCGAAGGTCTTATGAATATTTATGTGGACTATGTCGAAGCCCATGTCGCCTGGTCTAACCTTGCAAAGTATCGGGTTTAGGTTTGCCCCATCATAATAAAGGAGCCCGCCAGCCTCATGAACTATTTTGGCTATTTCCTCAATGTTCTTCTCAAATATTCCAAGCGTGTTTGGATTTGTCAACATCAAACCAGCAGTTCTATCAGAAACAGCCGCCTTTAAAGCTTCTATATCTACGCAACCATCCTCGTCGGATGGAATCACAACGACATTGAAGCCAGCCATTGCTGCACTTGCCGGATTAGTTCCATGGGCAGAATCTGGAACAAGCACATCTTTTCGCTTTTCAGATTCGCCTCTCAGTTTGTGGTAGGCACGCATTAGGCAGACGCCTAAAAACTCACTATGAGCGCCAGCAGATGGTTGCAAGCAAACTTCAGCTGTTCCAGTTATTTCCGCAAGCCAACGCTCAAGCCTATAAAGGATTTCCAAAATGCCTTGCACGGTGGTCTCATCCTGGTATGGGTGGAGCGTGCCCAATTTTGGCAGACCAGCCAAAAACTCGTTTATTTTTGGGTTATACTTCATTGTGCAGCTTCCAAGAGGATAAAGCCCCGAATCAACACCATAATTCATCTCTGAAAGCCGAATGAAGTGGCGGACAACTTCAGGCTCTGAGAGTTCCGGAAGCCTAGGCGCATTTTTCCTCTGCAAGTTTTCGGGAATTAATGCATATAAGTCACCAACAGTCCCTTTAACATCCTCCTCAACCTTTGGCAAAGTATAGCCCGCTCGTCCAGCTTTTCCAAGATTAAATATTATTGGCTCATCCCATTGGGCTTGCTTAAACATTCATTTTCACCTCTTTTGGACGATTTTCTTAAATGATTTCGCAAGAAGTTCAATGTCCCATTTAGAATGGATTTCAGTCACACAGTATAGGGCTGTTTGACCAAGTTCTGGAAACTCCTTTGAAATGTCTTTGCCCCCGTGAATACCCATGTCCAGAAGCTTTTTATTAATATCTTTAACGCTTAAGCCAGCGTCATCAAAGTTTACGGTAAACTCCTTAAAATGCACAGATTTGAAAACTGGAGCCTTTACGCCCTCTATCTTTGAAAGAAGACGCAGGGCATAATTAGCCCTATACATTATTGTTTCGCCCAACTCCCGTAAGCCTTGAGGACCCAGCAGGGCCATGTAAACAGCTGAGGCCACAGCGCACAAGGCTTCGTTAGAGCATATATTTGAGGTAGCCTTCTCCCTCCTAATATGCTGCTCGCGAGTTTGCAAAACCATACAGAACCCGTGCTTACTCTCATTGGTGGTGGTTGTTAGGCCTATGATGCGTCCGGGCATCTGCCTAACAAGGTTCAAGTCGTCACGACACGCGAAAATACCCAAAAGGGGGCCGCCAAAATTCATAGGGTTTCCAAGGGGCTGAGCCTCGCCGACCACTATGTCCGCGCCATACTCGCCTGGGGGCTTAAAAACTCCAAGGGATGTCGGGTCAACACCAACGATGAAGAGGGCGCCATGCTTGTGAGCTATGCTGCCTATCTCATCAACATGCTCCTCAACAAAGCCCAAATAGGATGGGTTCTCTATGTAAACCGCGGCTGTTCTGTCAGAAATTTTGCTTTCCAAGTCGTTTAAGTCCAATTGCCCAGTTTCGGGGTTGTAGGCTATCTTCTTTACGCCAATGTCAGCCGGTTCAGCATAAGTTTGAAGGGTTGCCCTCCTTTCCGGATGAATGATCCTTGGAACAAGTATTTCGTTGCGTTTGGTCACTCTTGAAGCCATGCGTGCCGCCTCGCCTAGGGCTGAAGCCCAATCATACATGGAACAGTTGGCAACATCCATGGCTGTTAATTCGCAAATCATGCTCTGATACTCGAAGAGGGCTTGAAGCATACCCTGCGAAATTTCAGGCTGATAAGGCGTGTAAGACGTTAAAAACTCGCTTCTTTGGACAACTTCCTTTACGGCGGCTGGCACGTAATGGGGCCAACATCCAGCGCCCAAGAAAACTGGCATGTCCTCACATGTCTTGTTCTTTGATAGTAAGGCTTCAACATGCCTTTTAACCTCAAACTCTGATAGTGCTTCGGGAAGGTTCAGTGGCTTTTTGAGGAAGTATTTTTCTGGGATGTCTGCGTAAAGTTCCTCGATGTGTTTTATGCCGATTTCCTTCATTAATTCTTTTTTGATTTCCGAGTTAGAGTTTGGAATATACGGATGACCTTTCCTTTTCAAGCGTTTTCCACCGTTGAGAATTAAACACTAAACTGTTGAGCAGCCTTTAAGCTTTTCAATCAGCTTTTGAAAGCGTCTTCAAGACGGCGTTGATTGCGATTTTTGTGCTTTCCTTAACTGCTTCATGCTCAAAGGCTGGAAGCCAACCAGTTTCGGATAAAACATCCGATATGACTTGCACAGAAGCTGCCTTAACGCCTCGATATTTTGAAACTGCAAAAATGGCTGACGTCTCCATGTTTACGGCCAAAACACTGGCCCTCTTAAATTTGAGTAATTTGCCGCGGGTTTCCCTATAAACACCGTCCGTTGACCAAACCATGCCACAACAGTATTTGACGTCATCCGCGTTTAGCTGCTTGAGTAGCCTGTTCCTCAAATCTTCAGAGGATTCAACTTTCACTTCGGGCGGAAAATAGTGGTGCGATGTTCCTTCATCCCGTATTGCCTCGGTCACTACAATAATGTCGCCTGGTTTTAGGAACTGCTGCAAGCCCCCAGATAACCCAACCTCGAATATTTCCTTTGCACCACAAGCAATTACCTCTTCTAATGTTGTTGCGGCAGCTGGTGCGCCAATCCAGAAACGCCCCAGCCCGACTTCCACATCATTGAATTTTCCCACACAGAAGGGCTGGTTTTCTCCATAAATCCACCATTCAATGAATTTGCCGTTGATAAGGTACTTTGCATATTCGTAGGCGCTGTTCTGGTACGTGATTAAAAGGCGTTGGGGAACTTTTATTGTGCTTATGGGAAGCTTTTTAACTTCTGCTACATAGCGAATAAAATCTTGCGGTGTGAAAATTGGCTCATCTTCTCTGTTCAACTCAAAGCCTCACGTAGACTTCAGTATTGTATGCCTTTTGTTGTAACCATTTCGGCTGGATGCTTAATGTCAACAATCTCGTTAACGAACTCAGCTCTATCAATTAACTCTTTGGGAGCATACCGCCCAGTTAAAACAACATCTGTTTTCTTCGGAATTTTTTCTAAAAATTCTAAAACCTCTTTTACATCTAAAAGTTTGCAGTGCAGTGCCAAATTAATCTCGTCCAAAACAAGCAGGTGGGGCTTTTTCTCCCTAACAATTTTCTCTGCAAACTTCAACGCTTTCTCAGCCAGTTTCTTGTCTTCTTCGCCTAGATTGCTTAATCCATGCCAGCCCTTGCGTCCAAACTGGTATATCTCATAGTAGGGGGCTAGCATCTTCCTAACTTTATATTCTCCGGTGTTTTTCCACCATTTCAAAAACTGAATTATGACCACCTTGTGCTTGTGACCGATGGAACGCAAGGCTAAGCCTAAAGCGTTTGTTGTCTTTCCAGCGCCGGTTCCAGTGTATAGGTAAATGTAGCCCAAACAATTTCCCGTCCATTATGTTTAATTGTTTTGATGTATTAAGTTTTAAATAGAATGATTTCTTTCATGTTTCTTGGAGCACTAACCAATGAAATATGACTATGAAGCGCTGCTGAAAAGGGCGCGTTCCCAACTTCCAGAAGTGACTTCAAAACGGGAGAGACTGGAAATTCCAAACATCCACTACACGGTTGTGGGCATGCGCACAATAGTGCACAATTTTAAAGAAATTGCTGAAGCATTGAATCGCGATCCACAGCATATTTTAAAGTTTCTGACGGGGGAGTTGGCGACAGCAGCAATAATGCAGGAATCACGAGTTATTTTTCAGGGCAAGTTCCCAAGAGAAACCATTGAGAGGCTTCTCCAAAGGTATATGGAAACCTTTGTCACATGCCCCGTATGCAAACGCCCAGACACAAAAATCGTGAAGGAGAAACGCCTATCCTTCCTTGTATGCGAGGCTTGCGGCGCAAAATCCTCTGTCAGACACTTGTAAGAGTGTTTGAAAGTTGAAATGCTACATGAAAATCCGGAAAATCGGCAACAACGTACTGTTGTCCATCTGCGATACCGAAATTCTTGGAAAAACACTGCACGAGGGAAAAATAGTCTTCCGCGTAACAGAAGAGTTCTATAAAGGCGCGGAGGTGGAGCTTGAAGAAGCCATAGCCATGATAGAAAGCTCAACCATCGTCAACATGATTGGAAAAAACATCGTGCAAAAAGCTATTGAAAGAGGTTACGTCCATCCAGAGGCTATTTTAAATATAGAGGGCGTTCCGCACGCGCAGATAGTGAAGCTTTAGTTTTCTAGGCTTTTGTGTTAAGCATACATGCTTTTAAGGGAGAAGCGTGCTTCTTTATAAGAGAAGTCTGTTTAAGGCTGATGCTTTGAGGTGCTTGGTTGGGAAAGAAAAAGGTCATAAGCGAGGAAGAATTAAGCGAGATGGTGTTACCGTCTGGAAGCGATGTTTTAGGCGTAGCCGTTAAACTTCTCGGTTTTGACCGTATACTTGTTAAGTGTCAGGATGGAAATGAGCGGTTATGCCGTATAAGGGGTAAGATGAAGAGACGGGTTTGGATTCGCGAGGGAGATGTTGTTCTAGTTTCTCCATGGGATTTTCAGTCTAACATTCGCGGAGACGTTATTTGGCGTTATACCCATGCGCAGGCGGAGTGGCTCCGCAAGAAGGGTTATTTGACGATTTAGGATGTGGATTGTGGGTTTGGCTTTTCGAGAGCGTGTTGAGAAGAAGCTCCGCGAAGAGGAAAAAGAATACGAAGTTGAACAGTTGATGAAGGAGAAGCGTAGCGAGGAATATGAGGTTTTAGAGGAGGTTTTTGACCGCTCAACCCTCATGGTCATATACGACTTCATGAACGGCGGCACAATAGACAGAATCTACGGCGTTGTAAAAGCCGGGAAAGAGTCCCGCGTTTACTGGGGCAAGGACAAGGCTGGAAATGAGTTAGCAATAAAAATCTACCTAACAGTTTCCGCCGAATTCAGAAAAGGAATGCTCAAATACATCGAAGGCGACCCGAGGTTTAAGGGCGTAAAACGCGACACGCGTTCGCTGATTTTTGCATGGGCCCAGAAGGAGTTCAAAAATCTTGAGCAGGCGTTAGCCGCAAAGGTTAGGGTGCCAAAACCCATAGCTGTAAGAAACAATGTTCTCATAATGGAGTTCATCGGGAAAAATGGTGTAAGCGCACCGTCGATGAAGGAGCAACATCCAGAAAATCCTGAAAGAGTTTATAAAACGCTTATAACCTATCTGAAAAGGCTTTATCAGAAGGCGGAGCTTGTCCACGGAGACTTAAGCGAGTACAACATTATGATTTGGAGGGGACGCCCAGTGCTCTTCGACATGTCGCAAGCTGTCCCATTATCCCATCCAATGGCTAATTTTCTCTTGAACAGGGACATAGCCAACATCAACAGATTTTTCAGCCGCTTAGGCGTTAAAGTTCTTCCATCAAACGAGTTTTACAAGGTGATTACTGGAATTGGCTCAGCCTAACACTTTCGTGAGAATTCCAAAAGAACGTGTCGGCGTGCTAATAGGACCTAAAGGCGAGACCAAAAGGGCTATTGAAAAGATGCTTTCAGTTGAACTTCAAATAGAAAGCGACACGGGCGGCGTCACAATAACGCTGACTGAAAACGCTGAGGATCCCTCAGCCCTTTTAAGAGCAAAAGATGTTGTAACAGCCATAGGCAGAGGCTTCTCACCAGAACACGCCTTTAAGCTAATCCAAGATGAAGAAGCTGTCTTGGACATTATAGATTTGCGAATAATTTTTGGAAGGGCAGAATCAGACATAAGGCGTGTGAAGGGGCGGATAATTGGCATGGACGGCAAAACACGGAGGATAATAGAGGAGTTAACTGACACAAACATAGCTGTTTATGGGCACACTGTAGGCATTATTGGAAAAGTTGAACATGCCCAAGTGGCGAGGGAAGCCATTCAAATGCTGATTGAGGGGCGGCAACACGCAACCGTCTACAAATTCCTTCACAGAAAACGCAGAGAACTTAAGAAGAGAATGCTGGAACTCTGGCAGAAACCAGAAGACATTGGATAAAAGCCAAAGCGTTTAGGCTGTTTCTTTTAGGATTTTAATGTCAAATTTTAAGCCTACTTTTGCGGCTTCTTCCTTTATTTCCTTTAAGATGTTTTTATGTATTGGTATCCCTATTTTCTTCCTTGTTTCCATGGTTAGCCATGCCTTTTCGCCGGGAATCCAAATTTCGGCATCTTCCGATATCTTTGTTAGGTTTTTCACGTAAACTTTGTACTCTTCGATTCTTTCTAGGAAAGTGTCTATTGGTTTTAGCTTGCCTATGTTTATGGCTATCATGAAGTGCCCGACGTTGGCGCGTTCCGTTTCCGTCGTGTGCTTTACATTCTTGCCATAGTTGGCTCCGGTTAAAACACCACATAACAAGTCTACCACGAGGGCTAAGCCAGCTCCTTTATGTCCTCCGAAGTCTTCGCCAAGCCCGCCCAGTGGCAGCAACGTCCCCTTCTTGGCTAAAACTTCTTTTGGGTCTTCTAGAAGTTTGCCTTCGGGAGACATAGCCCAGCCTAATGGTATTTTCTTCCCTTCTTTAGCGTAAACTTCAATCTTTCCTATTGGCACGACGCTTGTTGCTGCATCAAACAGCACCGGCGGCGGCTTTTTTGTTGGAAAGCCCACGGCTATGGGGTTTGTGCCAACGTTTCTACCAACAGAATGTGTGTAAGCCACTAGGGCTTCCGAGTTGGTCATCACCATGCCTATCATGTTGCACTTAACAGCTTGAAGCGCATAATAACCAGCTATGCCAAAATGGTGGCTGTTTCTGACTCCCACGACTGAAACGCCCAGCTCACCAGCCTTTTTAACGGCTACTTCCATAGCCTTGTAAGCAACCACTTGACCTAGCCCAGAGCCCCCGTCAACCAGCGTTGTTGAGGCTGATTCGCTTACAACCCTAATGGTAGGTTTTGGGTTTACAGAGCCCACTTGAATGCCCGTGGTGTATCTTCTAAGCCTCTGCACCCCATGGCTTTCAATTCCCATAAGGTCAGCAGTCACAAGCACATCGGCAACTATCCGCGAATCTTTTTCAGGCACGTTGTAGGAGGTTAAGACGGCAGCAACAAAATTTTTCAAGGATTCATGGCCAACCCTAACGTACTCTTGTGGCGGGATTGGGACAGTCTTCTCATATAGCCGTGCCAATTATAAGCCCTCAGAAAACTATTATGCATGTTTAGGAATTTTACATTTGCCATCTAAGCCGATAAAAATTATGGGCGGGCTCCCGCACTCAAGATCCCAATCATTTTTCAGCGGGGCCAGAGTCGTCATCGCCCACCATCAAAACTAAATTGCTTGACTTGAATAAAAAGTTATAGCTGAAACCTTGTTAGCTGTTGAAGAGCTATGCTTGAACATATTAGGGTTGTGCCGCTTGCCGCTGAAAGCTTAGGCGTTCGTTCAATGTGCACATACGTGGAAACTCTGGATGTTAAAGTTCTATTGGATGCCGGGGTTTCCCTATGCCCAAACCGTTACGGCTTGCCTCCCCATCCGCTGGAGTATAAAGCCATAATCGAAGCGAGGAAAAGGATAACCGAGGCTGCAGAAAAAGCTGATGTGGTGACGGTTAGCCACTACCATTTTGACCATCACACACCTTCCTATGAGGATTGGCTCTGCAACTGGACAGAGGCTGATGAAACAGCCAGACAAATCTATCAAGACAAGACAGTCTTAATAAAAAATCCAAAAGAGAAAATCAATTTTAGCCAAAGGCGCAGAGGCTGGGTTTTTCAAAAGACCGGCGGGAAATATGCTAAAAAGCTTGAGGTTGCAGATGAAAAAACATTCACTTTTGGAGAAGCCACAAAAATTAGGTTTTCAGAACCTGTTCCGCATGGACCAGAAGATTCGGCTTTGGGGTGGATTTTGATGGTTACCATTGAATGTTATGGTGAAAAGTTCATGTTCGCCCCAGACGTTCAAGGTCCGATGTCAAAGCAAACTTTAGAACTTATTGTAAGGGAAAAGCCTCAATTACTAATGATTGGCGGACCGCCTCTATACTTAGCTGGCTTTAGGGTTGACGAAGAGTTGGCTAAAATTGGTTTGAGAAATCTTGGAAAAATTGTGGAATTTGTGCCTTGCACAATTTTGGAGCATCATATTTTAAGGGATGAGCAATGGTGCGAAAAAGTTAAAGAAGTTTTTAAAATAGCTCAAGAAGCTGAAAACAGAGTCTTGACCGCAGCTGAATTTCTTGGCAGAGAAAACGTTTTCCTAGAGGCTAAAAGAAAAGTGCTTTTTACTGAGCATCCGCCCTCCAAGGATTTTGAAAAGTGGGCTCGAGAGAGCTTAAGAATGAGGAAGAAGATTAAGCCACCAATCTAGCGGTTAAAGGGTTAATTCCATAAAAACTATGTCAAAAGCCTCTCTTTTTTCAACATTTTTAACTTTAAACCCGACTTTTTGAGCTGCCCTTAACATGGCCTTGTTTGAAGAAATAGTTTCTAGCTTGAGTTTGGTGAATCCTTCAGCCTTAGCCTTTTCAACAGCCGCCTTTAATAGGCTTGTTCCAAATCCTCTTCCCCAATGGTTTGGGTGAACAGAAATGCCAACTTCCCCAACATGCTCTAAGCCTTCATTTATAGAACGCACTCCGACAAAACCAACAACCTCGCCGTCACATCTCCCAACAAGAAATATTTTATCCTTATCAACTTGAAGCTTTTCAACGGCTTCTTTAAAGGCACGATACATTTCAGCTTTGTCGCCTTTATATGTTTCAATGTTCCAACGCATAACATCCGGATGGGACTCAATCTCAGCCAGCATCCAGAAATCCTTATCTTTAAACATATAAAATCTTGCATCCATTATTGTTAGGGACATAGGCAACAGCCAGCCAATAGTTATGGGGCCGAGGCCGGGATTTGAACCCGGGCGCCGGGCTCCACAGGCCCGTAGGCTTCCAGGCTACCTCACCTCGGCCACCTTGGTTGATTTTCGGCTACTTTTAAGGGTGATTAACTTATTATTTTGTTTTTCTAAGCCATTATTTTAGGGGCTGTGGTTGTCGCTTGTTCGCTTTTACAAAAATACTAGCCTTTCTATACTTTTTCAGAGGGTGAACTTTGACTTTTGAGGCATTTAAGTCTTGATTCCAATTTTAACTGAAAGCGGACGTAGGTATTTATTCGTTTGTTTCATCTTCTATTTTTGGAGCAGCTTTTGGGTTCTTGTTTTTACGAAGGCTGCAATTTTTTCCGTTGTTAGCATCTCTTCTTCTCTTTGTTTTTCAAGTTTTTCTCGGATAACTTGGAGTAGTTTTTCATAGTTGACTGGTTTTATTAGGTATGCGTCTGCGTTGTAGTTTAGAGCCTCAACAGCGTTTTGTAAGTTTGGATAGCCGGTCACCATTATCTTTATCATTTTTGGTGTTGTCTCACGAAGCTTTCTGAGTAGTTCTGTTCCAGTTATGTCTGGAAGCATGATGTCCAATAGGGCGATGTTATAGGCTTTTTCTTTCGATTTTTTTATAGCCTCTGCTCCAGAGTTGGCTACATCCACGCTGTAGCCTTCGCCCTCGAGGATTAGGCTTAGTGTTTTGCATATGCCTATGTCGTCGTCCACTATTAAGATGCTTACCTTTTCCTTCAACATTTTCACCTCCGCTTATCCAAAGCCTTTGACTTTAAAGTTTTGAAGAGGTACACTTCCCTTAGCTTATCTACCCATTCGGAAAAGATTATGGGGCCTTTCTCCTCGAATTTGACGCCAAATTTTTTGCATAGAATTTCTATTATTGTCCTCTCCAAAAGCGAAACTATCCCAAGCGGGGAAACCGTGTGGAAGCGTTGCCCATCAAACTCCAGTACGCTTCTTAACTCGTTAAAGAAGAATTCCAGATTTTGCGGTATGCTTGTCAAGGAAAAACCCCTCCTTTTCAAATAGTCATAAAAGATTTCAACCGTCTTTTTGCCAAGCGAATACCGAAGCGTCTCGTCAATCACCTCTAACAGCGTCTTGTCAAACTCGTCCAAACCATCACCAAGCATTACTTCAGAGTCTGCGAGTTCTTCGAATATCGTCAACGTCAGCGCCACGCTTTATGGTTAATTTCTAGAGGCGTTATCAAAAATTTTGCCAATTAACAATCTTAAATGAAAATCCTAATTTCTGCTATAAAATTGTTGACGGGCCCGCCGGGAATTGAACCCGGGACCTACGGGTTAGAGGCGGAAACCTACGGTTTCCGCGCTTCCCTTGAGGGTTTAGGCGGTTTTTACGAGTTTTTGCTTGTGGATTTGCAGAAAAGCGAGTGCACGGCTAAGTGTTATGTTGGTGTTGTTAGGCGGTTTCTACGCAGCCTTGAGGGTGGCTGTTTAACTGTGGATGCTGTTCGAGCTTTTTTGAAAGGGGTTAAGGATAGATGTAGCCGTGACCGTTACAATTTGACGCTTAGCGCTTTGAAGGCTTACCTTAGAGATTATTTGGGGCAAGGGTGGCTTGTGGCGAGTTTTAAGCATCCGCCTAAAGTGTTTAAGCCTAAAACTATTCCGAGCCGTGAGGATTTGAGGCGGTTTTATGTGGCTTTGCCAAGCCTTAGGCTTAAAGCGTATTTTCTGGTGGCTGCTAGCAGCGGTTTGAGGCGGGGCGAAATTTTGGGTTTAACGTTGGATGATGTGGATTTTGAAAAGCGTATGCTTCGCCCCCATATTCATAAGGGCGCTTCTAAACATTCATGGGTTAGCTTCTACAACCGTGAAGCCGAAGAAGCCTTGAAGGTTTACAGGGCAGGCTTAAAGGGTAAAGCAGCCAGGTCGAAGAGGCTTTTTCCGATAAGCCTCCGCGACTTTAAGGCTGAATGGCGAACAGCCCAGCTGAAGACAGGCTTGAAGATTACAAGTAAAAGCCTCCGCGACTGGTTTGCCGAGGAGATGGGGCGGCTGGGCGTGGCTGACCGCTACATAGACGCTTTTCAGGGACGCGCTCCGGCTTCAGTTTTGGCTAGGCATTACACGGACTATTCGCCTTCAAAACTGAAGGAAATTTATGAAAAGGCAAACCTGAAAATCCTAGGCTAGAAACAGAAAAATACGCCTTCTCCACCGCCAACGCCAAACATTCGGTTAAAGCTGCTCTATCATGCTTGAGGCTTGTCGGAGTAGGAGTGCACACGCCCGCTTAAGCCTTCTCTCGTAGAGAAGACTTGCACCTTCCAAGATTTCCCTGAACAGGCTGTCTGAACCTTCACAGTTTAAAGCTTCTTGAGGCTTAGGCGTAGCCTTATTTTCCCTCTCCCTCATTTTCCGCAGAACCGTTGTAGCGCTGGTTTTGAAGCCCATTTCTCTAAGCTTTTCAGTTATACGCATATAACTGAAACCCTGTTTGCGCATGTCCTCGATAAGCTTGAAGGTTTCCTCATTCCACACGAGAGGCTTAAGCTCCGGCTTAGGCTGTTGCTGAGAAGCCGGTGGGGCTTGCGGATCAGCTTGAGCTTGGCTGTTTTGCACCTCGCCATTGCCAGTTTTTCGGATAAAGAAGGCTGCCTTGCCAAGGTAATCGGAAACCAAGATTTTGCAGCCTTCACTCCTTAACAGCTTTTCCCATTCACTTTTAAAGTCTTTCGAATTTATAATGAGGACAGGCTCCTTGAAGGGTTCAACAGTCTGACAGCCAAAACGGCTAACCAATTCCTCGTATAAACCCATGTTAGCCCAACTGAAACTTAGCCGTGTTTAAACATAAACGTTTTTCTCTAAAGAAATGAAAGCGGTTTAGTCTAGGCTAAACTAACTCTGTTTATGCTCCTCTGTTGGACATTACTAGCGTATATATTTATATTAATAAATTGGAACCCAAAAAGGAGCTTTTTTCTGGCTTTTTTTCGCGTTAAGACTCATTAAGTAAACCTTATGTGTCTAACGTTTACTTCACGTTGAATCCATTCACTTACTTGTAATTGCGTATAGTTGTGGTTTAGGAGTGTAGTATATAATTAAACGGTAAGCGTTTAAAAGCGTTGTTTAAGCTCCTTTCGCAAAACCAAGTCTGTTATAGGCGTTGATGTGCACCAGCTGCCTTCACCATAACGCTTAAGGCTTATTTGAAGCTTCAAGCGCAACTCTCTTATGGCGGCTATGGTTCTTTCAAGGGCGAAAACCCTCTGCCAAGAAAGGCTGTTTCTGTTTTGAATGAGGAGCTGAGTGGCTTCCTCTTCCCTCAACTGTAAGCTGTCAATTATAATTGCAAGTTGAACCTCGCTTAACCTAACACGCATGGCTTTCAGCCTCCAACATTTTAACGGCTAAACCTTTCCAGCCTTTCCGCGAATAGGTTAAGGCGGTTCCCAAGTGAAGCCAGCTGAACCAGTCTATCAAGTCGTGCAGCTCGAAGCCGTAGTCTGCTACAAGCTGGCTTGCCCTCTGCGCCCTGAACCAATGCAGCCACAAGTGAAGCTTATCCATTATCCTTTTTCCACCCTTAACAAAAGGCTTGTCTAAGCCTAGCCTATGCCTTAAACCGTCTGGAACAGCTGCGTCTAAGCTTCTTATGAGCTTGTAAGCCCAGAAGCGGCTTAAAGGCTTGCCAGCCCTGCGGGGGCTTGGAAATAGAAGCCCTTCACGTGTGGCTTCTAACAGTTGAAGCAGGTATGGGACGAGGGGCTCGTTTAAGGGTATGGGGAAAGGTTTGCGGGTTTTCTCCAGGCGTTCGGTTATCCATTTTCGCCTTCCAACAGCCGGCTGCTCCGCGATTTTTCTATACCGCTTGTAGAGGGGCATTCCGCGAACAATGATTAAACCCTCGGTTTTGCGAACTTCAAAGTTTTCAG